>NZ_JBFUPT010000008.1:0-263296 GCF_041360715.1 Caballeronia sp. RCC_10 | reverse complement strand
CAGGCAAACTGGACTTCTCCGCCTTCAACTCGCATGCCCGCTGAAGGCCGTTACCCACTCCGTTTTCAAAAGAGCCACCTTACGCATGTACGCGACGTTTTGCGAACGTTGGGCTTCGAGGAGGAGCTTGGCTACAAGCGCGACGTCGATACTCGGAGCGGCCGTATCGGTCCCGGCGAGTGGTATTTGCGCATGTAGTCCGTGCGCTGACTAATGATCTTGCTCTCTATCGGAGCACGGGCCGCCGCGTTATGCGGCGGCCCGGTGTTCGCGCGCCGGTTCTCCCTCGATGTGTGGGAGACGCACCGAATATAGCATGCACGGATGGCGTTTATATCCCATGTTTTGGCGCGAAATCAACGTCGTCCCAATTTCGTAAAGCCAGAAGCCGTTTTGCAAATTTTTCTGGATTGAAGCGAACGTCATAAAGATTCATTGAATCTTCTTCGCTGATTTGATGGCTTTCCCTAAGCGGAAACGCCGCTTCCGACTGCAAGGCAATTGAAGATGAAGCCGGCCAAGACATCGTCTCGACGCTGAAACCGTCAACGCAACACCAGCCTCGCCGCCGGTGGCGCCGTCCCCGAAGACGTTCCATGATTGAAATCTGAACGCGAGCCCTTCCCTTGCGACGTCGGATCCTCATCATGGAGATTGCATGCCGTTCATAGCTGAGGTTTTAATGGACTATCTGGCCGCCTTCCGTATCGCAGCAACGCGATATCAAGCCTTGCCGGTGCGACACGGACAAGTGCTTCCCGCTGGTGTCGGTCGGCCCCTGCCCTCAAGGTCGTCCAGTTGAAGCAGCAGACTATCCAGCGCGCAGAGTTGGGCGCGCGTCAGATGCGTCCCTTCCAGAAGCTCGTGGAGCCGTCCGCGCCAGTATTCGGCCGGCAGAATTGGCCCGCCGGGGTCTCCTATCAATGACGGCATCATCACGCGCGCGATATGCTCTATTTCCTGCTCAAAGAACGTCCCATCGATGCAGCGAGCCTGAGCTGCCCGTGATGTTAATTTTTGCTGGAATTTCACAACGAGCTGGGGCGTAAAATCCTCGAGCGTGAGAACCGATTCTGCACGCCGTTCGTGGTGAGACAAACTGGAACCGCCGGTCTCATGCCGACGTACACCAGCTAGATTTACGCGGCGATCTTCGCTTTGCCGCCTTCAGCACGCTCCCGATACAAACACGCAGATTATCGAATGTCCATCTGCGCCCCGAATAGACGAAACGCCAACCATAAAGATCGGCGTTTCGCTTTGGGTACCACCTGTATTAGAAGCGGTTCATGGTGTTGTCCTTACCGACAAGCTCAATCCACTTTCGCGCGCGGCCCTCGCAATTCGCTCACTTTCGTCTCTCATCGTTTCATGGAGAAATGCGATAACGCCATCTTTGGAGGTCAGCCGAGCGTGAGTCTTACTGTGTTTGCACTCGTCGACGCACCATACCGCGCCGTGCTCGCCTGCGAACTGAAACATTTCCCGCATCTGATTAAACCACGCGTAAAAACCAATGTCTCCCAGCGCCCGAGCGCGGTCGTCAAACCATGCAAAATCATTCGCCAGCTTGGACGACACCACCGGACCGATGGTTCCGAAGTACGGTGTGTAGCGGAAAAGTTCATAGAACGGACCGGCACAGCCAATGCCATGTATATGCCAATTGAAGCCAACGAGCGTTGCCAATTTCTCTAGGCGAGCATCCAAGTCAGTCTCTTGTTCAGCGACGTTGAACATGCGCTCGCGCTCACATCGATAGACCCAACCCTCGTGCAGCCCCAGCGTGATGGTGGGACAGAACTCGTTACCGGTCGCGAGAAATGTCTTTTCCGGTGGCTCGTTCCAGAAATTTGCCGGAAAATCTTCCAAGCGTTCAATTTGTTTGCATGCGAGAAAAAAGACTGCCATACCGCTACTCCTGAATCAATCGTTGAATTCACCTGAAACGGACTATTGTTTTGACGCCTCGCCGTCCTTCAGGGCGGTGATTCCTTCTGCAAGACGGCCACGTCCGACCGCGAAGCTTGTGGATGTCTGGCCATCTTGCAGCTCCGTGCTTGCGGCACGTGAGAGCATTCCCGTCGCGAGAATGTTCTTCGCTGCGTTGACGCCCCGGTCGTGCAGCGTGCCGCAGACCTCACATCTCCAGCTTCTTATTCCAAGACCTGCTGCGACGCCAACTGCCTCAGTCCAATATCTCGAAGACGAAGACGCGTAACGCCGATGTACTGCGGACAGTGGCGGCAGCTCTTCGCCTTCGGCTCCGACTGCGAGATGTAGAGCTTCTCGACACTGATTCGCAGCGGCGCCTTTCGGCCCCGCGCGGCTTTCGCAACACCAGCAGGTCTGGGTTGAATCTCCTTCTTCGACTTGCTCGAACCATACGCTGGCGTCAGCGCCTTTGAACTGCAGCATGGTCCGGAACGCGCCCCATCCTTCGTCGAGCGCCGACTTCGAGAGTCGGGTCTTCGCCAGGGCGGACGCATTCACGTTGCCGATGAAGATGGCACCGTACTCGCGTACGAGCGCGGTGCTGAGTTTTTGCAGTGCGTCTTTCCGGCGGGCCTTCACTTTGGCGTGAAGCGCCGCGACGCGCTGCTTTTTGTGCGCGCGCTGGGCGGCGGCGATCGCCGGCTCCAGGTCGCGCTGAAAGCTGTGGGCCTCAATCCTTAAGCCATCGCTCGTGGCCAGGAAATCCTTCGAGCCAAGGTCAATGCCGACGGCCTTCGTCGCTCGCGAAGCCGGTAGCCGCTTCCGCTTGACCGTGACATTCAGATACCAGCGACCGCGACTGTCTTCGCTGAAGCAACCGGTTCCCAGGTCAAATTGGTCCAGCCCGTAGCTATCCCACAGCGATAGCGGCATGCCGCAATACCAGACTTGCCCATCCCGGTACCGCAAGCCTGCCGCTTTCACCGGAATCCAGCCAAGCGAGCGGCGCGTACCCGCAGACTTGCGCCATGCCAGCCGGCGCTCCCTGAAGCGTCGGCGGCGTGCCACCAGTTTCTCGGTGATAGCCTGCACCGTTTGAGCAAGCAACGAGATGCCTTCTTTCGTTGCGCCGACGGTGTAGCGATGCAGGTCGTACGCGGAGCAAAATCGGCCTTCGCGCTCAAAGATTTTCAGCGACAGCTCGTTGACGAAATTCCAAACAAAATTCACTTCGCGTGCTTGCCCACGCAGAAAAGCTGCGTGCCGGTCTTTCAGGCGCAGGCGCAATGTGCGAGTGGTGAAGTCTGTGTTGGCGGTCATGCACAGTATAGGCGTACGGACGGCCATACTTTGTGCAAACCAACCGAATCTTCAGGTTTTTGCTCGATGCGCTCTGCATCATCGGCCAAAAGGCCGGCGCTTTCCGAGCATTTTGGCAGACGTCTGTTTCACGAATCGACAATCCAACGCGCGATCAAACACGATTTGAGCTCGGCGCGACCAGCAATCGCTGTGGGACACAGAGCAGTTCATTACTCCCCCTTGGGCTCAGCGCCTACCCGCTGCTTTCAGGGCCGCTTCGCCGCTGAAATATTCCTTATGGCCGTCGCCGATGTCGGAGCCGAACATGTTCTGTTGCTTGACGCAGGGGATGGCCTACCGAATTTCTTTACGCTGCACGCCAGCCAGCCACATAAACCAGCATGCCGCAACGCCTACTGACCGTGCCTCATGAAGGTTTTGGCAGCCAGGGAATGCGGTCATCGGGGGCAACTCATCTAGACCGTCTTAACTATACTGATCTGCGCGCGAAGAAAGTCGCTTGGCATTTCCAACAACCAAGAACGCAACTGTATGAGCCCAGAACAAAATCAGCAAGACGCAAAGAACATTTACGCCGAAGTCGCGAAGACCGTCGTCTCTTTTCTAGTCGACTCCGGAGTCGAGGACGCCGACCTGAACACAAGAAATCTTTCCCTTTCCCTCGAGTACGCCTACAAGCCGCTTCCAAGGTTCTGGCGGGAGCTCGACCCTACGACCGTAGTCGAAGCCATTTCGGAGCGCTTCCCCAATTGGCGCTCGGCCTCTGAGGAAGACGAACAGAAAGCAGAAAACGTATTAATCGACCTCGAGGCGATTGTGTATTGCAACGCGCTCGACGAGGCAAACGCGGAAATGATGATGGCTCTGCCCCTACCGGCACGACCGAAAACCGGAGAAGCGGCCGCTGAATGGATTTTCGCGGAGCTTCGAAAAAGGGGGCTCGCGATTGAGCTGATATTTGCGCAACGGGGCGGCAATCGCTGTGGGGAAGCTGCACTCGAGGTTTTGCATTGCGTTGAGCATGCGGCGATGGGCAAAAAGTACGAAAGACTTGGAACCAAGGCCGCTCAACTCTTTCGGCTCCGAAGCCTGGTTGCCCGGGAAAGAAGACCCGCCCATCCCGAGGTTGAATGATAGACGTGACGTCGCCGCCTCTTCGACTGGGCCCGTAGTCGTGGCCCACGGTATGGCACTCATGGTCCTCCGACCCCGCTCCCGATATGAGCGTACAGACCCTCGCACTCGAATGTCCGACTCCGCTCCGAAAAGCAAAACGCCAACCCCGAAGGTTGGCGTTTTGCTTGAGTATCACCTGTATCAGAACTGGTTCATCGTGTTGTCTTTGCCCGCCGCTTTCAGAGCCGCTTCACCGCTGAAATACTCCTTGTGGTCATCGCCGATGTCCGAGCCGGACATGTTTTGATGCTTGACGCACGCGATGCCCTGACGGATTTCCTTGCGCTGCACCCCAGCCACGTAACCCAGCATGCCCTGGTCGCCGAAGTATTCCTTCGCGAGGTTGTCGGTCGACAGCGCGGCGGTGTGATAGGTCGGCAGCGTAATGAGGTGGTGGAAAATCCCCGCTTCGCGCGACGCGTCGGCCTGGAAGGTGCGGATCTTTTCGTCGGCGAGCTTGGCGAGTTCCGTGTCGTCGTATTCGACGCTCATCAGCTGCGCGCGGTCGTATTTCGACACATCCTTGCCCGCTACCTTCAGGGCGTCATACGCCTGCTGGCGGAAATTCAGGGTCCAGTTGAACGAGGGGCTATTGTTGTACACCAGCTTGGCGTTCGGGATGACCTTGCGAATCTCGCTGACCATGCCGCCGATCTGCGCGATATGCGGTTTTTCGGTTTCGATCCACAGCAGGTCGGCACCGTTTTGCAGCGCGGTGACGCAATCCAGTACGCAGCGCGCTTCGCCGCTGCCGGCGCGGAACTGGAACAGGTTGCTGGCCAGGCGCTTGGGACGCAGCAGCTTGCCGTCGCGCTTGATGATGACATCGCCATTGCCCAGTTCGTCGGCCGACAACTCTTCGCAATCAAGGAACGAGTTGTATTGGTCGCCGAGGTCGCCAGGAGTGTGAGTTACGGCGATTTGCTTGGTCAGGCCGGCACCCAGCGAGTCGGTGCGGGCAACGATGATGCCTTCGTCCACGCCCAGTTCGAGGAAGGCGTAACGGATGGCGCGGATCTTTGCCAGGAAGTCCTCGTGCGGCACGGTAACCTTGCCATCCTGATGGCCGCACTGCTTCTCATCGGACACCTGGTTTTCAATCTGAATGCAGCATGCGCCCGCTTCAATGAACTGCTTAGCCAGCAGGTAGGTTGCTTCCGCGTTGCCGAAACCCGCGTCAATGTCGGCGATGATCGGCACCACGTGGGTCACGTGGTTGTCGATCTTCTCCTGGATGGCGGCCTTGGCAGCGCCTTGGGCAGCGTCCAACTGGCGGAACAGGCCGCCGAGTTCACGTGCATCGGCGTGGCGCAGGAAGGTGTACAGCTCGCGGATCAGCGCGCTGACAGAGGTCTTTTCGTGCATCGACTGGTCCGGCAACGGGCCGAACTCGGAGCGCAGCGCGGCCACCATCCAACCGGAGAGGTACAGGTAGCGGCGCTCGGTGCTGTTGAAATGCTTCTTGATGGAAATCATCTTCTGCTGACCGATAAAGCCGTGCCAGCAGCCGAGCGACTGAGTGTACTTCGACGGGTCGGAATCGTAGGCGGCCATGTCGGCCCGCATGATCTTGGCCGTGTACTTGGCGATGTCGAGGCCCGTTTTGAACTTGTTCTGGGCGCGCATGCGTGCCGCATATTCCGGATTGATGGCGTTCCACGCGCTGCCGTGTGTCTCTTTCAAATCAGCAACTGCCTTGATGTCGTCTTGATACTGGGTCATGTGAAGCTCCTGAGAAGAATGTGTGTCGAAAAAATGGTGGAGCCTGCTGCCACGTAGGTCGTAGCGAAATCCATGACTCAATGATACCGACAGTCCCGCAAGTCTTATATAAGACATAAGACATATTTTGTTATTGCTTTTCAATGAGATAGGAGCGCGTTTCCGCGATGCAAAACAGGCTCTCAACACTCGAAAAGTCCTCGCGGCGAGAAATTCCAGGGTGTTGCGCATTGTGAAAAGCGCTTTCGAGATGGCGCAGCGCGAGACGACCGCGAACGCGGGACAGCTCATGCGGCTGAATGGTCGAGGTTAGACGTCATCCAAGCGATCCGTATGACACGGGTCGACTCCCGCCGGGCGCGGCCCGCTAGAATGATCGACCCGAGAAACGTAGGCGACGCCTCGTCGAGAAGAGAGACCGCGCATGGAACGACAAAGCCCGAAGCGCTATTTGATTGTCGAGGCAATGCCCGACGGCGGCGTGCAGGTGCACGAAATGAAGAAGTGGTGCCGGCTGCACCCCGAGCAAGCGCCGCCCGGGATGTCTGCAGCGACCAGCGGCGGCGATAATTCGCAGCGACTGCGCTGGGGCTTCGAGAAGATGGGGTGGAGCGTGGTCGAAACGCCGACGGAGGTGCGCATCCAGCGCCCCGGCGAAGCGGGTCAGGCCGAAGAACTCCTGGGCGATATGGCCGGCGACGCGGAAGAACTGGCCGGATCGAGTGACGACTCCGAGTCTCTTGCGGACACCGTGTTTCATCTCGAGCGGCAGTTGCAAGAGTTCATCGCCGATAATCTCCCGTCCATTCCGGTCAACGGCAAGCGCCTACGCCTCTATTCTGACGGCGTGTCGGCTGGCCGCGAATACCCCACGAGCAGTGGTCGGCGAATCGACATCCTCGCCGTCGACGACGACGGCAATTTCGTGGTCTTCGAGTTGAAGCGCGGCGAGGCACCGGACAAGGCCATTGGCCAGATCGCGAGCTACATGGGTTGGGTGTCGTTGAACCTTGCGCATGGGAAGTCGGTAAGCGGTGTCATTGTCGCGCGCTCGATTAGCGAGAGCTTGCGCGAAGCGATCGCAGTCGTGCCGAAGGTCTCGCTTTTCGAGTATCGACTCAAATTCGACCTCAACGCCATTGGCGCTGCCGAGGCTTCACTGCCCAAGGAACCCGCGGCGGCGGCAGCCGGCTGAGCGAAGCCCCGTCGTATGCAAAGCCGCGTGCTCGCCTGACCGCGGCTTTCGGCGCGGCGTCGTCTACAGCACGCTCAAGGCAACGGCATAAGGGCGGCCGGGAAAAGGCCGGGCAGAAATCGCCGGCACGGCACTCACGTTATTGGAACAGCACTGGGCGATTGCTGCACGTATCAGCAAATCCTTCAGGCCCAACTCAATGCCGAGTGCCTTCGTTCCTCGCGAGGCCGAGGGTCGCTTAGCAGCCGGTGCTCAGCTCATATTGATGCAGGCCGAAGCTGTCCCACAACGAGAGCGGTTTCCTTCCCGCAGTAAGCTCACTGTTCCGTTGACGCGCCAGCGGCGTTATCTCTTGCGCACGCCGATCGACATTGATACCTTGGACGCACCATTTGCGCCGAGGTGTCTACATGAGCCCAAAGCCTCTTCCCGTCGACTTCCCGAGGTCCCCCTCGCAGGGCGCGATTTCCGGGGCGCAGCCGAAACTTCTGCTGCGAAAGGTCGGTGATAAATACCAAGCAGAACCGACCGATGACGAGGTGTATGAGAGGTTCGTAATATGTGATGACCTTGCGGAGCAACTGGCAGCGTACGCGTCTCGGAAGATGACGGCGAACGCGTGGTCTCTGCAGACGGCCGTGTCTAAGGTCGAGGAAGGAGTGCTCAAAAAGGTCGACAGTGGAATTTGGGACTTTTCAAGCGCGGAGGTAACTTGGACCATCGAGCGTACGCGCCAGATTTTGACGGCTGCTGCCGCCGCCCAAACAAGTGTCGGCCCAGATTCGAGCATCCCGACACAAGATCGAGACGGCTCCCGAGACGAATGAGAGCCTCGCGCTTATCTTCCGACCTGCCCTCACCAATGCTTTTTTACAAACAGGCCCGAATCTGATGTGGCAAGGCGGCACGCCACCATGATGCTTGAGGTCCTCACGTCTTAGTCGACATCAACCGGGACGTCGTCGCGATGGTTCAGGAATTCCTCCCAGCGCCGAGTCGAGAGCACTCTAAAAAGACTGTGCCGAAGTGGCACGGTCCAAATATCGTATATCTCGCCGTCCTCCTCGTCCCATTGCCAATTTCCGTTTCCAGCCAGCGCCGTCAGGCATATCCACATGTGTGTGCTCGCTTCCTCCCCTCCGCCGAAACGAAGTGCATCGTCGAAAGCGCCGGTGTCTGTCGGCATATTTGCTGTAACGATTAAAAACTTCCTTTGCGCCGCACCGGAAATCTCTAACCTGATCGGCACTCGTCCAGTGAGCTTCCACCTCTGAACCGTCTCCCAGATTTCTGGGTCGCTGTGGTCGACGAGCCAATAGATTTCCACGTCGCGATAACGCAGACGGATGAAGTGAGGTTGGCGAGTCCCGAACCATCCCAAAGAAAGCTGCCGTCCTTCCTAACACGACCCTATGAAATCCGCCAGCGACGGATCTATCATGCACGTGATGGCCGGGGTGTCTTCCCGCACTCCGGCCAGTTCGGGCGCTCTACTTCCAAGCGCCCAAACAGGCAACAGGGCACCCGATTCGACCGTCCCAGCATAAACATCGATATCGTCGCTCATCACGTTCTTCGCTCGTTATTGTTGCCAGACCGCGCCGTCATTCTTCGCATAGTCGAACATCTTCGACATCAAACCGAACCAAGAATAGAAGCGCTTTCCGAGTGCTAACGCCCTAACATCCCACGCCGCAAAATCGGCGGCCAGCTTAGCCGAGGCAACTGGCCCAATAGTCCCGAACTCGCCCGGATGGCGAAACAGTTCGCGAAACGGTCCTGGAGCATCAGCACCGGCCGCTCGCCAGTTGTAGCCGACCAACTCCGCCAACTGTTCCATGCGCTTGTAAAATTCGCGCCTCTTCCTCCCAACGGCGAACCACTGCTCTTCTTCAAACTGGTATGCACGACCGACTTCCAGTCCATCTGTGATATGCGGGCAATCCGGATGTCCAACCACTTCCACGACGTTGTCCAGGCTCATGGCCCAGATATTTGTGTCGAACTTCGATTCCAACCTTTTCAAACCTTTGCGTACAACGAAAAGAACCGGCATTTCACTTCCCTTTAATCAATGAATGAGAACACGCCGCTAGCGCTTGGCGGCTAGACGCCGCGTCGACGATCGAGTCAATCAATCGTCGCCAATCGTATAGTGCGATTGGAGGGGCATGACGGGTCGAGAAACTAACGAGTGGGCCGGGAGATTTTCGCGGGGCCGAATACTGTCGCGTATGCAAGGAGTTTTTCGAGGCGCACTCGACGACTTTTTTCACTCGAACCATTTTCTTGCCTGTGATGTGTGTCGCCGATGCGTTCTTCGCTGCCGCTTCCTCGAACAAACGTCGAAATAGCGGCGGCACCATGCGACCTTGCTGGCAGAAAACCAGCGCGAACGCCACGTTACCTGCCATAACGCGAGGCGATTGCGGCCACGTCACTTGGCAGCAGACGGCGAGCAGTCGACATCAGGCGGCGTGAGAAGCTTTGCGATTGCGTCCGGTGGCCGCGCCACCACAGCGGGCCAAAGCGTGAGTTGGGGGCCGGTCGCTGCATTTGCCGGAACTCTCATCGTGGCGATCGCAAGCCGTCCGCTGGCGGCCGGCCTCGCCTCGTGGTCCATCCGCTAGGCTCGTCCTTGTGGTTTCATCATCAAGAAGAACGATGCTCAGGAGGCTAACGGCTTATCGGAAATAAAAAACTGCCCCGCCGCGTTCCATTCACCGGGTTCCTGCTTAGTCCAAGCCAAACGCATTGGCAAGGAGTCCGCTGACAACTCTACACAAACTGCATTGGATACGTGCTTTCCGTCGCCGACGTAAAACGCGATTGGAATTCGTCCCTCCTGCAGCCATTTCTCGATTGCTTCCCAGATTGTCTTGCTTTCTAAATCCGCAATCCAAAAGACCTGGATGTTGCCATAGTGAAAGTGAATCATCATTAGGGAGGTTTTGCCAAAATACCCCACCGCGACGTTTGACGGACTTCCATTCGTCTTGATGTGGTCGGCCACCGATGATTCTATCCGGCATGCCAACACAGGGGTGACATCCGACATTTCGGCCATTCCCTCGGGCCTTCGGTCCAAAGAGGACAGCGATACCAAGGCAGCACTTGCCATGTAGTCTCTACGGTCGCTAGTTGCGTTAATGCGTGACATACTTTCTATTCCTATCAGTAAATTTCGTTGGAGTCGTATAGCGCAATTGAAGGGGCATGACGAGCCGAGAAACTAACTAGTGAAACGGAAGATTTCATCGGGGATGAATACAGCCGCGAATGGGAAGGGGTTTTCGAGGTAGATTCGCCAACCTCTTTCGCTTCTCGAGCCGCTTTCCTGCCGTGATCTTTGTTGCTGCTGCCTTCCTGGTTACCCGTACAAACCGGAGACGCCGCGGCGGCGGCCCTCCCCGCTCGGAACATCAGCGAGAACGCCAAGCCGCATGTCACCGCTCGAGGCGATTGAGGCGGCGCCCCCCTGCTTTCCCGACACGGCGGCCAAGGTCCATGAAGCGTCTGAAGAAACGGCAGCTAACGCATCCGGGAACATATTGCGCTCGCGGTCAAGCTCATCGCCTAGCGCGAGCACTCGGCGCCCCACAGCGGCTCAGTAAAGTCGAGCCGCAGGGATACCACCACCCAAGGACAATTCAGTCAGGCAGCGTTCCATCTGACCAGCTGAGAATCACGCAACCATCGTTCATTGCAAATTCAAAAATCTTGCGCATATGACGGTAGAACCTATAGAAGTCATCGTCGCCGAGCGCCTTAATCGGCTCTTCCCATTCGACGAAATCAGCCACCAACTTCGCGGAAACAGCAGGACCAATCGCTCCTTCGGCTCCCCAACGAAACAGTTCGCGGAACGGTTCTTGGTCGTTGACAGCTGGCATCCGGGAGTCATAGCCAGCGAAGACGGCGAGCTTGCTCAGGTTCACGACAAAATCAAGTCTGCTCTTGAAGCCGAACCCAACGCTTTCTGTGAACATGTAGACGGAGCCGATGTCCAGGCCGTCAGCAAGACATGGCCAACCAGCTTTCACTTCTATTTCAAGCGCATCCACGTTGATGTGCTCCCGTCGAAAATCGTCATCGACGATACCCTCGAATTTATTAAGACCTTTGCATGCCACAAACATTACGGACATCGGTGCTGCTCCCTTTGAATAGTTGAAAAGCGCGCCGCAGGCTCGAATAAGCCAATTTCTTGGCGCGCTGATCAAGGGAACGACGAAACCGGTGCCCTTCTCGCTGAAGACAGAGAGGGCTAAGGAAGAACGTATTGAGAGCTGTCGTGACGTAGAACATGTATTGGCAGAAAATTTTAAAGCTTCGCGATTTTTTTGGATAATCTCAACAACAGATTTCTCGCGAGTCGACTGGTTCAGGTATGGTTTGCATTCTAACGGCGGAGCATTTCTGTTGAAAAGCTCTCTAACGCAGCCAAATAGCATTGAAAATACTTGCCTCGAAAAACCTCTTAATATTCATTAAGCGATTTTCCGATTAGAGCAATCACTCTAAAAGCCGAACTAGGCCTACATTGAGGCCTCCGCCGCCTCGAGGGTCTCCCCGCGTCGACATCTCTCACATTGACACCTCGATCGGTGCGGCGTGGACGTATACGTGACCTGAACAGGACCAATGTCGTACGGAAGAGCGAGTCGATCCCGCAAACGGGTCGAAGGATCACCGCTGCTCCCGGCTCAGTGCTTTCCTGGTTGGCAGCCAGGGACTGACGTTCCGCGCCCGAGGTCGTTATTCGCCAGCGCCTTTCTGCCTGCTGTCACGCTCTTCTTCCATGCAGTCCTTTGCGCGGCTGCCGACACAGAGGCCGAATTCCTGGTTGCCGGCTTATTTCGCGCGACCTTCTTGTTTGCGACCCTCTTCGCCGCCGCCCGCTTCGCCCAGGCCCGCGCCGTGGCTTCTGGTTGTCGCGGCGCTCATCTTTCGCCGGATCGCCTCGATAGTCACCATCGGCACCGTGCCGGCAGCGTCAGATACTCCGCACCATTCGACGTGAGCCGCACCCCATTGTCGCGTGAGTGCGCGGTATTTCGGCCGGGCCAACAATTTGCGCGACCGCCGACCACCGGCTCTCACTCGAGTTGCCGTTTCCCCATCGCCGCTTAGATGCCCGGCATGACGAGCTCGAGCACGTGGCGCGTCTTCGCGATCGCGAGGCGTCCCGCGAAACAACAATCGCTTGCTGCAAAAAGACCGCTTATTTACGGGGAGATTTTTCATAGATACGCGATATCGTGAAATTTATCACCCAAATTAATTGATGATGTGGAATTTCATGCTATAATGTGCACATTGAACGCCACGCTATGCGCCATTGGGCGCGAACTGATTTCGTGGCGCACTACTTTGGAGATTCATGGTCTCGCCTTGCGCTGAGACCTTTGCTCCACTTCAACAATGGAAGAAGTTGTGCGTTTGCCTTTGAGAAAAACGACCCGCGATTTCGGTCGGGTGCCGACCCACTGATTTCGCTCAGATCACGCCTTTGAGCACGCCACGTTTGCGTGCGGTTTCGACACAGCCGTCGAGACACGAGGACGTACCCGCAGAGTGATGCCACCCGGCCCGGATCATCACGTCTGTTTCGTTGTCGCATTTCTCATTCGCAGAGGCTAACGCATGACACGCAGCTCAACCATCACGATTGGCGGTTATCCGCTGACCACGATGCGCCGCTCCTACACTGTGTGGGAGCGCTTCAGGCCAGAAGACAGAATCATCCGGTCCCGAAGAAAAGACCAGCGCAATCCACACATTCAGGGCCTTCCCACAACGCAACTGGAAGCCCAGCAGCTCGAGATAGATTTCGCGTATTCGGTGACCGCTGATGTCCTCCGGCAGCGTCTGGGGCGCGCAGGGTTCACTCGCACGACGTTGGAGCAGGACTTCCAGAAGCACTACCAAGCGGCTTGTGGTGAGTCAGGAAACATGTTCTTCAGCAGCTATCCCGATGCTGATAGGGCATTCGCTCGTGCTGAAGCATTCCAGGCTGCCACCCTAGACGACTGGCTCGAGGCTCTTGCGAAGGCCGTCAAGGAGGGTGTGACTTTCGTCTCACGACGATGCACAACGCCCAACGACCTCCTCGTGGACATCATCACCGGTTCGGACCATCCGACCAGTGACGACCTCAGACCCCGCCACAGTCTTTCAGGTTTCCCCTGCACCTCGCTCGACAACATGGCGGTGGCACTGCTGGAAGTCACGCCGGGCAACGCTGTATGCGAACAAGAGGTCTCGATGTTTGTGAAGTATCACGGCGACACGTCGTTCGATGACCTGAGGCTGCGGAAGAAGCGCTGCCATCAAGAAGATGGCGCCAGCGGACACAAAGAAGAAGACGTAGGCGGCCATCAGGAGCACGACGTCAGCAGCCACCACGAGGAAGACATCTAGCATCGAGCCGGTTTCGTCGATGAGACTCGCCGGCCTTTTCTCGCGCAACGCATCGTCTGAACGCATCGGATCGCGGGTGGCAACGAACTCCCACCCCCGTGTCTATACATCGAAGGAGTTTGCTGCTCCTGTAGCGCGGATCGCGCGATGGCTTCTTCGCCTCCGCCATTGCAGCACTCGTTCGAGAAACTGAATAAAGGAAACAAAAATGGATTGCATCGTACACGCCACTTTCGGCGGCTATCCAATTGCGAATACCGTCAACAGCTACAACCGCTGGCGCTTCCGGCCTGAAGACCGCATCATCCGATGCCGTCGAAGGGACCAGCGCAATCCGCTCATCCATGACATGCCCATCGATGCGTCGGACGCCGAGGTGGTCGATACCGAATTCGTTTATACGACCACGGCGGATACTCTTCGTCGACGGCTTGGGCGCGCCGGCTTCAACCGTGCATCGTTGGATGAAGAGTTCCGAAACTACTACGAGAAAGTCTGCCACATGTCGGAGGGTAGGCATTTGCACTTCACCGGCGAATCCGCCGAGGCCCAGGGTGACGCGTTCTGTCACGCAACGCTCGACGACTGGCTCGATGCTTTGGCGCAGGCGGTAAAAGCCGGGGCGACAGCAGCCCGGCGTGCCGCCGACGGATTCAAACTGACAGGCAATCCGCTCGTAGATGTCATCACTGGCCCGGACAAACCGGAATTCGAGGAGCTTCAACCGGAGCATAGTCTCTTGGGCTTTCCATGCAGTTCGTTCGACAACATGGCAATTGCGTTGCTCGAAGTCACGCCCGGAAAGGCGGTATGCGAGCTGGATGTAACGTCGTTCATCTTGCATCGAGGCGACATCACCTTCGATGACATGCTTGGGCGAAGGGACGAATACTGAACTGCACGTGCGCGATCGCGCACCTTCTCTACTGAAGATCGGTCAGCGTGACCTCAAGTATTGACGACGTCGCCATTGAAGCGGCCTGACATCGCACACAACATCAACGGAACCCAATGAGCACCACACAAATCAACCAACAAGCTGCCACGAACACTCACAACGAAGTGGCGAACACCATCGTCGACTTTATGTCCGACTGCGGGCTCGGAGACGCCGACGTGAACGCGGGTCACCTGTTTTTCGCGTTCGAATTTGCGTACAGGCCGCTACCGAGATTTTGGCGCGACTTCGACATGCCAGCGCTAGTCGAGGCCATCTCAGAGCGTTTTCCCAATTGGCGTTCTGCCGTGCAGGAGCCGGACTGGAGTGCTGATGATGTACTGCGCGAAGTCGAAGAAGCTCTGTATTCGAATGCATTCGACGAAGCGAATGCTGAGATGATGATGGGTCTTCCCAAGCACGCTCGTCCAACTGAATGGCAAGAAGCCGCCGATTGGATATGCGCGGAGCTTCGCAAGAGGAAGCTCAGTATAGAGCTGAGATTTGCCGAACGGCTTGGGAAACGTTGCGGCGAAGGCGCCCTGCAGGAATTGCACTGCCTCGAGCGCATTGCAAGCGGGGTTAAGTTCGAAAGAATCGGAACTAGCGTCGCCCGGACCTGGCGCAACCGGGTGTTGGCTGAGCGGCAGAAAAACGGTTGCAACGCCTGAGAGGGACGGGGCAATCTGACGATGCGATTGTGTCGTTCCGTGTCGCCCTGGCCGCCTCCTTCTCCGCTTCGGTGTCGCTTACTGCGCTGCGAATCGCGCTGAATGGAGCGAGGCACACCGATCGTCTGGATCCGCGGAGGTGGCCGACGGCCCTCATCTATTCGGTCGGGAGTCTGCTTGCATGCTCGCTCGGCAACAACAGACAAGACGCGGCCAATCATTAGTTCTGCTCGAGCAATGCCTCACACAACTCGACACCATCATCAACCCACGCGCGAAGGCACGCAGGTGGTGCCGCGGTGCCAACGATGACGAAGAGAATGCCCGCAAGCTGTGGCTGCGCCGCAAGCGCATGTTCACGCGCCATCTGTCGATCGTCCATCGAGGGCGTCGGAGAGAACTCCGGATGTGTATGCCAAAAGCCGATGCAATGCAGCCCTTTTTTGAAGAGAGCATCACGTTCAGTCATCGCACCGTCAGTGCTAAACGTCACCCGCGCCCAGGCGGACCGTATCGGCTTCAACACGGTTGCGACTTCCACCACTATGGGGTCAGCAGTCAGGTCGGTCGCGAATAACTGACCGACGGACTCCTTGCTGGCACGAGAACGCTGAACATGATCAAGAACTGTCTGCAAGGCAGTTTCGCTAAATTCGAGCGACCACGCTGCACCCGGCAGGCGGTATCTGAGCGTGCGATACGTCATTTGCCGAGCAGCACCTTTGAAAGTTCTCGCGTCGTCGCCGCGCTGTCGAATCGGGACGCAGAAACCGGAACGATCGAACGAGTGGTAACGCGTGTGGGCAGCGTTTCAAAGAACGCGCTCGAGCGAACCCATGACCAGACTGTCGATGGGTGATCCATGTCATCCAGAACCCCAATTACACGCTCTGCAGCAAACGCGGCGATCAGTTGGATGTCCGCGGCCCCATACGGGTGGAAGCCATCCGAACAGGCCGGCAGGTTGACCCGTGTGTCGCGAGCGGAAAGATCACTTGCGTTGACAAGGGCGTCAGCAGGATCATCACATGGCCATGCCACTGCGACCTGCGTTAACACAACGTGGCCGGCGCTGCACATCGGCTCGGTCCACGCATGGATAATAGGGGCGTCGCCGAATAAGGTGGCACGCATGGTGGAGATGAACGTTCGAACCGATGATTCCGCCGTACATTCCACCACCAGATCGTAGGTGCCCGGGGTGCATTTCCTCATAATCCAAGATCGGGCCTCGGCGAAAAATCCTTGGGCTTCCAGACCAGGAACCTCCTTTTTCGATTGCCGAGCTAGCGCCCGCGCTTTTGGCTGCCCAACTTCTCCAAATCCGAGTTCGTGCCGGCACGTATTTTCGACGCCCATGAGTTGGGAATCAACTATGTCCAGACGACCTATTCCGCTGCGTGCCAATGCCTTGGCTAACGGACTGCCAAGCGAGCCGCAGCCCAATAACAGCACGCGCTTTCCGCGCCTTTCGCTCAAAACGTTAAGGCCGTGGTCTCGCGCCAGCGCCCAGTCGGCATCGACGCGGGTGATATAGACGGGCTCAATGGCTGGCGGCTGCAATAACGGCATCGGAGTGCCAAACACTTGGTAGCCGAACATTACGCCACCCTGCGCAAGAACCACGAGCAGAGGCGGTTGGCCAGGAGGGACGTCGGGTTCGCGATCGCGCCGGTCCTTTTGCGACGCTTTCTGCGATGGTGCATCTTGATGCCGGATGGCGCGGCTCGCCCACCGAACGAGCGAACACTCGCCGTTCGTGACACTGCTTATCAATCTGTCGAGGTCTTCGAATGAAGCTGGCCATGTGGCGGGTGTCCAAAGCTCATCGTCGCTGAGACGCACGAATAGCACGCTTCCACGCACGAGCGTTCCGTCAGCCCAGCCATGTCGAGCCGCGAGCTCGTTCGGGTCTAGTGACCCGACTGTCGCTAGCTGAAGTGAATACCGCCGATGCTTCGACTTCCGCGGAATGTACGCGGCGATACTCCCTTCTGCCCACAGTCCCGTGCCACCGGTGTCAACGTAAGTCTTCGAGACTACAGCACGGCTATCCGGAGCCTTTCGACGGCTATTGCAATAGTGCAGCCAATACGACGCGCGTTCGCTATGGAACTGTTCTTCGACCCACTTCGAGTCGTGAACCTTATCGAGCAGTTGCCTGTTCAATGCCATCAGGGCTCGCTTGATTGCGCCGACGGGATCCTCGTAGTCTTCGGGGATCGAAGCGATCCCCAGGCAAACATGCCCGTCGGACTCGACATGCGGTAGCTTGAGGAAGCAGCCACGGTCGACGTAAAGCTCGCATGGACTTGCTGGGAAGTCGGGTGGCAGCACCAGACGCACCATCTTGACGGGCGACTGCACGTCCTGGAAGTCAATGTCCCACGCGTGCCCTTGTCCGCCGCGCACGCGCTCATCGCGCCTGGCCCACTGCGAGCCAGGACCAGAGTCCAGCCACTGCCGCACTTTTTCGGCGGCCGTTTCGAAGGGACTACGCTCCACGTCGCAATCAGCCCAGGGTATTCGACGAACCCGTTTTCACGGGATGCGCCGGGTTGGACCTACTGAATCCGTCAGCGCTGCCAATAAGGCTGTCGAGGACATTGACCTTGGGGCGACTCTCCCGCCATGCTTCAAGGCCGGCCGTTCCGAACATGCTACGGATTTTGTCCTCGCTGGGTGCGCGATGGCTCTGATGCAGCAATGCTTCGAGGTCATTCTCCAGTCGCGCATGCCAACGCTTAAACTCGCGAGCGCGCGCACCTTCGTCGCTGTTCCACCTGTCCGCAAAATTCTCGCCCTTCAGCTTCGGATTCTCCACGCGCCACCCCATGTGGTCTCGCTGAATATAGAGAGGCATCGCCTCGACGAGGGCGAGCACGAGTTCGATGGGCGACGAAAATGCCGTCCTCCGCGCCGCATGCAGATCAGCGTAGGCTTTTGTCGCGAGGGTGACGATGATGACCGAAATCGGCATCAGATCCTTTTTCGCGTCGTCCCAATACATCGTGTCACGATGCAGCTTCATCAGTTGTACCGTGCGACGCAAGATGTCGTCGAGGCCGATCTCCTCATCAGGCAATGGCGTGACGGTCGTTGAATCCATCACCGCTTTCATCAGCCGGGTCTCGAACGCAAAGCGCTTTGCCGCATGCGTGCAGAACCAGTTGGCGAATTCTTCGGGATTCGAAGGCGCCCATCGGGTATCTGGATCACGCACCGAAAGACTCGATCCCTCACGCCCGGTTTGATCGCAGACCGCCGGCGTCAGGTCGAAATAGTAAGGCTTTCCGGGAAACTGCAGGCGCCAGCACCGACGCTTAGGATCCGGCTTCCCCGTCACCGATTCGTTGCCCTCAAGCGCCTTGCCAAACGCTTCGAACATCTCCTCCGGATTTGGCGAGATGTATCTTGGTCCAGTCAACTTCACCACCACGTCGAGATCGAATTTCACCGGATGTCGCTGGCTAATCGTCGTCTGGGTGCGCATCGACCCTTGAGGAAAGATATGCACGTCGTGGCGAGGAATGCTCAACTTCTCCGCCAGATGATCCGCGACTTTCTCGTAGTCGGCCACGGCGCGGGCGCGTTCTGTCGGATTGAGTTCGAGACGATGCAGCAAGTTCGAGATAAGCTGCTCCCACTGCTGCGTCTCGGCACGAGCATTCAGCGCCTCGACAAGGCGTTTCGAAAGAGTCGGATTGGTCGTCATAAAAGTCCTCGCTCAAGGCTGGAGGGAATGGGATTGCGCCAGCCCCGAGACCAACTCGCGGACCAACGTGGACGTGAGCTCGATGGTCGCCTTGTAGGGAGAACCAGGACCTGATAGTGCTTCATGACAGACGTACGACGCATGATGTCGCGCTTGCATCTTCTGGCCGACGACGACTGCTGCGGTCGCCGGCGCGCTGACGAACAGATACACCTTCTGCACGCGCCACTCGTCCTGAAGCTTGCGCATGGCGGCATCGACTGTCAGCCCAAATAGTTGCAAGTCCTCGGGCTGTTGCATGCAGTCCTTGTCGAAGGTCGGACCGGTAATCCGCAACGTCGGCAACAGCAACTCGCCACTTTGGGCACAGTCGGTCGGCAGGCGTGTAGCATCGATGTCCGAAGTGAGCGCAACAACAAGCGTAGCCACATCCGCGCCGTCTGCTTGAGAGCAGAGGACTTCCGTCCTGAACTTGTCCAGAGCGGGCATTGCGTGTGTGGCGGGCCATGCCCAACGGGTACCTGCGCCAACCTTATTGCGATGAGGCTGGAACAGATGCGTTCCCTCCGTGTCGCCGAGCACACGTCCCGCAAGAAGCAGCACTGAAGTGCTGTGCATCGGAAAAACTGAGAGACGCGGTCGCGACACACCTGCGCGCGTACCGTTGAGCAGGGTCTGCAACATCGGAAGGTCCAGCTTCATCTGCTGGAACAGTGAGGTCCAGTAGGCCGCGCTGTGCACATCGTGATGTTGACCACCTGGATAAAAGTAGCGCGCCGGCTTCGCGTCATTGCTGCGCAAGCCTGCACCCCACAGCGCCTCGTGCGCATCGTCCATGCTGAACTGCGCCGGTTGACCTGCGATATTGCCAATAATCGCAACGACTTCGGATGACTTGTGTTGCAGGGTATCGAGAAGGCGGCGAACCTCGGCGATGCTATCCTCTCGCATGCTGCGCAGGACTTCGACGGTGTACCCGGCGGGGTTCACTTTGTCGATAAGGCGATGGCATTCGTCGCAAAGCAACATGAAGTTGCTCAGATCAGACGCAAGGTCGGTGGACTCGTCCTTGTTGCCTCGCGGACCGTCGGCGGAGGCCGCAACGATGTGCGCGAAATAGCTGAAGCGCCCACGACGACCCGTAGCTGCGTGATGTCGCAGGTCGCGGCCACAGCCGGCGAACTGACAGCGCCATCCCGCGAGGTAGTACAGCTCTTCCTTGATTGCACTCGTCACGTTACCTTCGCGGCCGCCCGTGACTCCGTTGGAATCCTTCACCCACTTTTTCAGCAGGCCGACCGTCGCCGGAACGGTAGCTACGGTGTGGACATCAACGGTCCACGGAGCGCTGTCAACCTTTGCCCATGCCAGGCGGCCACGCGGGAACGACTTCGCCGCCCCGACCGAATTCTCGTCCAGCTCGCCACGGCACAAAGGCTCCCATTGCGCCTGCTCATTCTGACGACGGTACACGCAAACGGTGTACGCATTGGCGACGATGAGGACGTTCCAAACCCCTTGCGCCAGTCGATGCAGTTCTGTCGCAAGGGCCTGGTCATCGAGGACAGGAAGGTGATCGAGAGGCTCTTGCTGACGCTCATCACCGGCAGCGCACGTCGTTTCGGTCGAAAAATCGACCAACAGCTCCAAGGTTTCACTATCGCTATTCATGCGCTGCACCGTTGCTCGTCAGAAAAATCGCTCAAAGTGCGTCTGCAACGCCCCGTGCGGACCTGTCACCACTCCACCCACCAACGATCCCGGCGAGCAGCGTTCACTCGTACCCAGCCGAGGCAGTGGCCATCGCGTGCATCATACATAATCATTTTGATCACTACAAGAGCTAGAATCGATTTGACGTATGTCGCTTTCAGTGTAATATCCGGGGATGATCCGAACCGCCGCCCAGCCGAACCGCGCCCTCCTTGAGCGCCTCCCACAGGTGCAACGAGAACGTCTCTCGCACATCGATTTCAAGCTATATTTCCTCGGCGAACTTCGGCGAACGGACGTTGCAGAAAGATTTGGTACCGGTCCAGCCGCGGCAACCCGAGATATCGCGCAGTACAAAGAACTTGCGCCGGGAAACCTCGCACTCGATAACACCGACAAGGTGTATCGCACCACCGACACCTTTATCCCTTTGTTTGATCACGCTCCACAACGAGTTCTCACGGCGCTTTCGCGAGGCTTCGGCGAGGGCGTTGGCGAAGAACTCAAAGCGATGGTGCGTTGTGAATTTCCATTGGCGCTGAGCGTGCCCAAGATGTCAGTGCTCGCACCGATCACGCGGGCTATCCACCGTGGCAAGGCGGTGCGAATGGCGTACACATCCGTCGAAAGCGGTCGTAACGAACGAGAAATTGTGCCGACGGCGTTAGTAAATAACGGCATGCGTTGGCATGTTCGAGCCTACGACCGACGACGGAAAGCGTTCCGCGACTTCGTTTTCACGCGGATGGAAAATCCGGTCGTTCTCGAGGACAGTGTCATTGCAGACGAGGAGAGGGTCGATCAGGACGCGCAATGGAACCGGATCATCGAACTGGAACTCGTTCCTCATCCGTCGCACCCAAGACCTGAGGTCGTGATGATGGACTACGACATGCCGGACGGAGTACTCCGCGTTAAGGTACGCGCCGCCAACGCAGGTTATATGCTCCGCCGTTCGACGATAGACTGTTCCCCCGATCACAGTCTAAGTGGTCCGGAGTACGCGCTGTGGCTCAGGGACCCACTAGCCCTTTACGGCGCAAACAACGCACAACTGGCTCCCGGCTACAAGGACCCCAATGCTGGCCCAGAGGCCACGCCAATCAGGGCGTGGTAATTTCCGCTGCTCCTGCGATCGCATGCATCTATGCAGCCGGTTTTATTCGTGCTTCGCGAACCAGCCGGAAGAGCTCAGCTTGGTAGCGGGCATCGTCCAGGGCATCGTGAGTCCCCTTTTGTACGGGATGCAAAAGCTTGGCAATTGCGCTTGAACGGGTCTCGTGCCATGAGCAACCCGTGACGCCCATGAAATATGCCTTGATATCGAGCGCAGTAAATCCGAACGGGTTATCCCCCATAAACCGGTGGAAATAGTAGTTGACGAACGACCAGTCGAAGGGAGCATTGAGCCCGACAAACACCGGCTGCGTATTGCTTGGGCAGTGCGCGGAAATCCATGTGGCGAATGCACCCATGGCTTCCTCTGGCGCCTTCCCACTTTTGTCAAGTTCATCAAGGGATAGACCGGTGACCTTGAGCGCGTCGGGCACAAAGTTTCGATTTACCGGGCGAAAGGTACAGGCAAACGCCTCATCGGGCGCGTCAACAAGACAAGCGCCCAGCGACAACATGCTGTATTCGCCAGGGATCGGGCCGGCCGCTTCTACGTCGACCGAGATAAAGACTTCCTCATGAACTGCCATACTGCGGCCCCTTTAGCTCGATTGAAATCTCAGTGTTCCGCCTGAGTCTCCGCGCAATCCTTTGCAGGACGCTCACGGCAGTGCGCAAGTGACGCGGTACCGCCCGCATAGAGGCGAATCACCCGCCTCGACCTGCGACATCAAGCATCAACGCCTTGTATTGAAGTCGCACGAATTGCTGTTCGCGACATTCGTTTCGCCATCGTCAGCCAACTCAATGCGCGATGACGGGAGCCGACTAGTTGAGGACGGTTCATCTCTACTTCGACAAAGTCTATCCGCCGCGCGGCCGCCAATTCAAGCAGGCAGGTGAATCCTGCACTCGGCGGCTCAACCTTTTGCACGATGCCAGCCGTCGCGATCGGCTGCCCGAGGCCGGGGAGCCGCGTTCCCCGCAACGCCGTCAGCAGTTCCCGCGCGCCGTTCCAATCGCGAATCTCAGCGACTCTATCCCTCTCTTCGCTGAGATGATAGCGCCAGGAATAAAGATATTCTGCTCTTGCACTTCGTGGTCGACGATATTGTAGTCTCTAAACCTGGCAGCCAGGTCGAGGAGTTCGCGAGCCCACTGCGGTCCCTCGCTCTGAGCGAACGATCGAATCGGCTAGCTCGCTTAAGCGTTGTTACGCCTCCGAGCGGTGTAAAAGGTATTAATGCTTCCATTCGTCAGGAGTGGCAGTTGGAAGGCAAAAAGCGGGGCGGCCATGGCGTGTCTACGCGACACCTCCAGGACGCCAAAGAAAAACGCGCGACCATCGGCCGCGCATTTCAGAGTATTGAGACTTTTCCTCAGTAGACGATTCCCTGCCGGAACACTGGCTTAACATGCATCGGCATCTCAACGAGCTTGCTTTCGTCGACACACGGCTTGAAACGCTCCGAGAGAAGCACATTAACGAAGACGCGTCGCAGTGGGATTCCCTTGATGTCACTCTCGGCCTGCTGCTGCAGCATTCCGCTGTCGGCCAAGTCAGTCATCGCGCGCCAAATATGTTCCGCTGGCGGAGGCGGCGCGTCGCGGAAGGCCTCGTTACGGTAGCTACCAAGCGGTACACCTGGTTTGAGAAATACCGAGTGACTTCTCTCTCCCGGCTCGCCGCGAACCTCGAACTGGACGAGAGCATGTTTGGCTCTCCTCCACTTGTCGATTGCTGACCAAACCTCTGGGCGTCATATCCGCTAGCCAAAAAATCTGCACGTCGTTGACTTGCACGCGGATGGACTGGACGAGCCCGGCTTTCAACTGAATGGTGCCAAAGCCGAAGTTGACGTCGGCATTCTGAATGCGGAAGCAATCTGCGTCGACGGCCGCAACCGGGCATTTCAGCACCGGTGTGTCGCCGGGCAGACCGATGGATGCTTTCGGCCTCCAACCTAGCGAGTTCAGTGACTCCAGGCGTCCCATCGCGATGAGACTGGGATTCATGTCAAAAACTGCGATGCCTTTCATTGTGTTTCCTATCCACGTTTGAGGGTTTGTTTGGCACGAAAAGGTGCCGCCACTGCATCTCTGCTGGCGCCGACGCAGTACTCGAGCCGGCGCTGCTGCTTCGATACAAGTTCGTATAGCTCGATCAAACGCGGGCTAAGGACCTTCAAAACATGGCTGCATCATGGGTGTTTTTCATTTGGGTGAAGAATCTCCCGCTATTAATAGGCGCTTTTTGCCTGATTAGCGCTTTGATTCGCAAATTATGCGCGACATCAGCACAATTCGAGTAATTCGGGTCTGGGCGAAGCTGAACGAGAAGGAAGTGATTCGGATTGTATTGCCGCGGTGAAGACAGTGGAATACCCTCGGAACCGTGCGGAGGGCGACCAAGATTTCAGATTCGAAAATCGGAAAAGTATGGCGGCAGTTTCTTGAATTAGAGTAGTTGCTCTAAACGAGCGATCGATTGTTCACTCCTCCGCGAGCGAGAGCGGTCGCCGCCCTGTCAGGCCACGCGCCGCTCCGTACATTCCGAGCGACCGCGCCGCCTTAGGCAGCACGCCGCCCACGCGTGAACGCATCCCAGCTTATTCGTCGACCGGGAATCATCGTCGCTCGCATGAGCGAAGACGCCGGGAAGCGCAACCATTGACCACAACGCGGTTTTTGGCTGGAATCGACGCCAGAGCTTTCGGTTGGAATCCAAATCAACCGATTTCGCGGGAGACACCCCTTTCTGTGGATTTGGCCGAATCGTTTTCATACCGTAATGTAAGCTCACGTCAGCGCGTAGTCAGCACGACGCCTCCCAAATGATCTGAGTTTCAACTAGCGCCTTCGGAGCGACCAGCAAATGGCGACCGGCACTGTGAAGTGGTTCAACGATGCAAAGGGCTTCGGTTTCATCTCTCCGGACGACGGCGGGGACGACCTCTTCGCGCACTTCTCGGAAATTCAGGCCAAGGGGTTCAAGTCGCTTCAAGAAGGCCAGAAAGTTAGCTACGAGGTCAAACAGGGCCCCAAGGGTAAGCAGGCTGCCAACATCCAGCCGATGTGACGCGGCGCACCCGGTGACGGTTCGGTTGGTTGCGCTTGAGAGAAGGCAGCGCCAAGTCACCGGCTCGCCGGCGGGAAGGACAATATTCCTCCCCGCTTCTTCGCCAATGCCGCACTATCGATCGAACGATCGTCGCCACATAAGGGCGCCGGCGGTGCGACTGCGATAAGTGACTTCCCCCTTTTGCTCAAACAATTTGAACTATGTTTGAGGTTGCTCGCCGTACCGATCTTGACCATCATGGAATACACTGCTTACAGCGAGCGGTTCCCGAAGCTTCGTCTGCTAGCATGATTCTGCCGCGCATCTGAACGACGCCATAGCGGCAGGCGAAACCAGTCCGGTCTGAACGGCTCTCGGCGAACACCGTTGTTGTCGAGGTCACCCTTGCGCAGCCATTCATCTGAGAATCTAAGCGACATTGTTCGGGTCATCGAGGTACCCGAGACCAGTGATGTCGAGGCGTTTCTCGTCAGATACGGGCGCAAACTGGAACCGGATATTTTCTTCGACGTTCGGAACTCCCTTCACAAGGGCGATTTGAAGGTACGTCTGCTTGCCGCGATCAGGTTGTGTCAAGGCGTCGCTTACGGCGCGGATTGCACAACAGGCCATCGGGTTGCAAGCGCGCTGCTCGTCTATATGCGTGATCGGTGGGTGCCGCTTACGCATCAGGACAGTGCGCTGATAAATCACGCTTGCGCATGTGCGCTGTCTGCATGCGTTTACGCGCAATTCAACGAAGGGTTACGTACCGAGTGCATCGCCACAGTCGAGGAGGCGTCACTGGTCTTTCCCACCGTTCGGCATTCTTCCATTTTCTGGAGCGCCGTGGCGACCGCAGCTATCGCCGAGCTTCGGCGCAATCGAGTAGCCGAAGCGAAGAAGCTCTTACTGCACGCGCCTCGTTCTAAGGAAGCGCTCGAACATCGAGTCGCAGAGGCCCGCGCGCAAGTAGCGCGTTTCGCCAGGAATCGGTTCGTTATCGAAGATCCCAACGTGCGGCTCTCGATTCCGAAGAAGGCGGAGTTGATTTGGCGATCTTCGTTTTCAGCCGGGGCGACCGTGCTCAAGCGGCTTCGCGAATCGCTTTCGGCTCAACCGGAGCGTGCCAGAGTAGGCTTCGACCTCGTCTTGCTTTCTAAGCTCGAGGCAAAGATGGAGGAGTTCCACAGAATCAGTCGTCGTCGAATATCCTTCAACGACAAGTATGCGAAGCTGGCGCGAGACGTCAATGATTGGTTCGACGACGTAAGCCGCTTCATCAGTCCTCTGAACGATCCCAATCATATCAACAGCGATTGGGTTGAACGCGCGATCAACAAGGCCGCCCGCGCTCAGGCTTCGTTGGATGTCGATCCTGTCGAAGGTCACAGCTTGGTTGCGGACCTAGATCTAGCTTTAGCGTGGACTAAACGTGTCGACGACAAGCACAAGGAATGGATGGCTCTCTGGGCACAGCTTCTGGTCTACGAGCGGCTAATGCAAGCCGACTCATGCGAGAAAGTTATTCTGAGTTTATGCGAATCCATTCGGGAAGCTCAGTCTCGCATCGAAGATGTGGAAACACGGACGAATGTCACTAACTTCCTACCGGGATTAGCAAGCAAGGCGTGCAAGGCGTTCGACCTCTCGGGGAACGAAGCGACGGCCTGGATCGCCTGTGAACTTCGCAAAAGCCGCTCACTGCTCGCCAACGAGGCGGATTCCCAGACTCCCGATGCAAGAGAGCTTCCAGATCCCGAGGCGCTCGGGCCTCGGGTCCACTACCTTTCCTTGAATGTGTTCGAGATTGAGAACAGAATTCAAGCGCTCTTGTACACAGCGGACGGCTCAATCACTTGCCTGAAGATCGACATACAGATGAGCGTGCTTCGCGATCACCTTGGCCGTCTCGACCCCTCCTGCTGGACGCAATTCATGTTCAAGAAAGATCCGCGCCCGTTGGTTGACGCGCTTTCGCCGCTCCTCGCTCCTCTTGAACGGGCGTTGCGTTCTGGCCATATTTCAGAGGGCGATCACATTTGCGTTGCCGCCGACGATCCGGTTCACCTTGTGCCGCTCCAGTATCTTCCATTGCTCAATAGACCGTCCGTCGATCTAGTCTCAATTAGTCGGGTTACGTCGTTTTCCGATGCTTTGCGTCTTGTTCACAGCTCCTGCAAGCCACCCTCTTCCGGCGTCTCCATCTTCGTGCCAGCGGTAGCCAAAGATCCGACCCGGCCGCATCGATATTTCAATGAGGCGATTGGGCCGCTGGAGAATGGACTGGTGTCGACGCAAAAGTTCGACAGCGGCCCGCTCACTGCTCGCGAGGTGGTATCACTTCTTCGTCCCGACTGCGTGATCCATATCCATGCACACGGCACAGCACCGCCAGGTGGAAACCCCTTTTTCGATTCGGGGCTAGTCGTGTCGAGGCATGGAGACCTTCCCGATCTGCGCGGGTTGCGGGAGAATCTGCTCACGCCAGCACAGTTGTTGAAGAGACGCCCAAACCTTTCAGGAAGTCACATCACATTGAACGCCTGCGTTTCGGGCGTGGGGAAAGAAGGTCGTGGGGGCGATGTCCTCGGGCTAGAGTTCGCCTTCAGGCGTTGCGGCGCCTCGAGCATACTCGCAACGCACTGGGAAGTGCTGGCCCAGCAGGCATCCGAATTCTCGGCCGAGTTCTATCGGCGATGGCTGGGCGGTGACAGCCGTGCCGGGGCTTGGCGGTCGACAACCCGCCACTTCATGAGTCGGGCAGAAACGGCGACAGGTGCCGCCGAGAGGTGCGCATTCAGTCTGTACGGAGCGTGGCACTGATAACGGAGATAGAGCATGGCCGATGCAATGAAGCTCATAGCGCTTTCCGACGATGTGACGATCGTTCGCTCCCTCGAACAATTGCACGCGCTTCTATCCGAGGCGCCGATGCAGTCGTTAGAGTCAGTCGAAAAAGAGGTCGTTGTTAAGGCCGATGGCAGCCCCGACATAGTTAATTTCCTCTCCCTGATTCGAGAAGCAAGTGACCGCAGCTTGAGTCCGATGGACTCGGTGCGGGCAGCGCGATGGCTCCTGACAATGCTGGCGGACAGGGATCAGTCCAAAGCGCTCGTCGTGCATTGTATTGAGAACGAACCGAAAGACCGGTTAAAAGTAGGAACGGTTCTGACCGTGGGTCTCGTGGGCGCGGTCTGGATCTGGGTTGCGACGACTGACTTCTCCTATGCCGACGGAAAAATTGAGGTGCACAAGGCTGCATTAGAGCCCGAGCAAATTAAGCTTTCGGCTGAGATATTGAAAGGCAAATTGGAGTTGGCGCTGAACGCAAACGATCGCGGGAAGTCGTCCGCTTCTGGAACTGCGAGGACAAAGAAGCGGTAAACTCGTCCGACAATGGAAGTGCCCGTCGAACGTGTGGACTCGACAAGACATTTACCTGCCGTCCCGTGAGAGCGCGCAGTAGGGTCCATCTCAGACGTTCCCTGCCGTCGAAGCGTTGCGCTTCGGCCATGCGCGTTAGCCAACGGCTTTCTAACCACACCCGCTAACGCGGACCCGCGGAATCCGCTGCGTGCCCGCACTCCATGGCCTGGCGCCCCCGGATGACCTTATCTTCTGCGCGCAAGGCGCGCCTTAGCGATAATTGCGGCGAAGGAAATGGCTTTCTCTACACCATCATGTCCACTCGAGAGCGACAGCAGGCACTCACCGATCAACGCGGGGTCGAAGCCCGCGCGAATACAACGGTCTGTCAGGTCATGAATCGTTTCCGGCCGGTCCACTACCGCATCTTCAAGAACCTTTTGGCGAGGTAGGCCTTTCCCAGCCGCTTCCGCCCTTAAAGTGACTTGACGTTTAGCAGGTGACTGTGACGACGCAGGCTTGCGTTTCGCCAGAATTGACTGGCCGAAACCTGTTCGGCACCATTGCCACTCGAGTTCCCCTTGCTTCTCGGGTGAAAAGATCTCGCCGAAAGGTACGACTGGGCCCAGCCCAGATATGGCGAAGCCGTCCTCTGTGGCGATCCACGCATCTCGCTGAGTTCGAGGAGCCACCCACGAAAGGGTATCCGGATAGGAGAAGCTTTTTTCCCGCCTGCCTTCTGCAATGCCCGCAAGCCGCTTTGCCTCAGAACGAATGTAGTCTTTATCCTGTATCTCGTGCTTCGGCTCCGTTCGAACCGCGGCGCCGATTAGAGCCCCCGCCATCGTTCCGATCGTATCTGTATCGCTACCGAATGCATTAGCGGCTGCCAGCAATCCCGTTTCAGGACTTCGGTCGCGGTACAACCATGCAATCACAGCTGCGAACAAAGGCGTCTTAAGCCCCGAACCACGCTCAGCCTGACTGAATCCGCCGAGTCCTTCGAGCACGGCGCGATAGGCAGTATTTTCATCCGGGGCACTACCGCAAATATCGACAGCCATCTTGCTACTCGCTTGCCATTCCGCCGCTACTTCTGTGAATCCATGGGCCAAGGACTTACCAGCGAGCCGCTCCCAATTTGGGCACCAAACAAGACCGAGCTCTTCATCGTCTGTCAGACTGGAGAATGCGAGGCTGCAGGCTTCGGCAAAATCAGGCCATTGCTCCGGTACTGGTAACGTTCCCGTATCGATCGTATATGCGAGCATTAGAGCATGAATCGCCGCTCCTGCCAGTGCTCGCGGATGCCCATGCGTACAAACTGCGTCGCGCATGACTGAAGGCATGAATGTGGAAGCATCGTAATCCCTCGCCACCCAAACATGCGGTTGCACGCGCATCGCTGCGCCGTTACCACCGCCGTCCCAATAGTTGCTCTTTGGACCATGGTAGAAATTCTGGGACCACGTCGAATCTCGCAACGCCAGGTTGCCGGCCGCTAGCTTAGATCCCCGCCCCGCGCCGAGCGCGTAGTTGAGCCACACAGGCAATTCGATTTTGGCGAAGCTCTCGACGTCAAAGAACCCGTCGCCGCGTATTGCGCGACTTGAGGACAAGCGGAGCTGCGTGTCGTCTGAATATGCACCCACAGGAAAATGAGCATCCGCACCGAACAAGCCGCCTACTTTCCTCTTCCAAGCGATCGGACCCGTCATCTCGGTTTGACCGGTCCGCTTGACAAAGTCTGTCGGCGAAACAAGTTCCGTTGGGAAACCAACGGCGTCGCCATAGGCTGCCCAGAGCGCCGATGCGACAATCGTATCGTCGCGAGTTGTCGTCATGCTTGCCTCTCACCGAAAAGCATAGGATTTACTTCCAGTTCAAATTTCCCGATTAAATGGGGTGCGCATACCCCCAGTTGCGCCGAAGCCTCATCTGCTATGTCGCCAGAAGGAAAGTAGACCTTGCGCAAGTAGTCAAGTGACACAGCCTCGGGATACAGCAACTCCGCCTGATGACACGTCGTCTGATTGGAAAGCATCTCCTTGCTTCTGAAAACCCATTTATCGGCGAACTGTCGCACCTTTGGTGCAAAAAGCGATTCTAAGCCGTCAATACCTGGAGCGCGGACGGTGTAGGGATAGGCATTGTTTGTCGTCGAAAAGACGACACCCGGATGTTCGGCGATGCTAGCGTCGAAGCTCAGAATGCACCAGTAGATATCCTTGGCCGCGTGCCATCGGTCGCGCGCGATCGAAAAAAAGCTGCCATTGATCCGTGACACCGACAGATTTACATATCCATGCCAGTCCGCATCCCTGCTTCGATCCTTGCAGTTTATCTGCAGGATATGAGCTAACTTGTTCTCCGACGGCAAACGAGCATGAGACAAAAGGCTACCCGTGGTCATCGTGCCGATGAAACCGTTGCTGGTCGTGAAGTGAAGAATCTCTGTGACGTTCCGTTGAGCAAGCGCATCACTAATAGCGGCGTCCGTCATACATCGATCTCCACAAACGCGGCGGGATCCAGGCGATGCAACAGCGCCGACTCTTCCGTCGGCTTGTAGCCCAAGACGACCTGGATGCGCGCTCTTGCAATCGCCATCGCGAGCAAGCGGCAGGACGTCTCGAACCGTTCGTCGCCTGCCTCGAACTGCCCGCCAGGCAATCCTTCCGAACTGAGCCCAATGATGATAACGTGGTCGAAGTCAAGCCCTTTCGCCGAGTGGAAGGTACACAACGCAATGTTTGCGTCACCTTCTGGCCAATCCCGCTGTCCGGTGACTTCAACGTACGAGAGCTTCGCTGAGTCAAGCTGCTGCTTGAGGTAGGTGAACCACCCTTTCGGGTGAAGAAAGCCAACCGACTCTTGCGCGAGTTCCACGTGGTTACGGATATAGTTGAGACACCAACGTACCTGCGCGTTGAAATATCCTTTAAGCAGTACGGGCGTTGCAGCCCCTTCGAGCGCATCAAGCAGCGAAGGAGGTGTGCCATCCTCATCAAGCTGGACGCACTGCATGAGGCCGCCCGCCAGACGCGCGATCTGCGGTGTGTTGCGATAGTTGACGCTCAGTCGATGGCTCGTTTCGGGGCGGATCGCAATGCCTGCTTCCGCCCAAGTAAAACCTCTGGCATAGATTCGCTGGGCGGTGTCAATAATGAACGTGACGGCGTGCTCGTCGGCAACCTGCGACATAATGGCGCGGAGTTCATTGGCGGAAAAATCCTGAGACTCATCGACGATTACGATGTCAAATCGGTAATGCTGCTGTTGCGCCATTTGCACAGCTGCGTCGTTCCAATCGGTGAGCTTCTCACGACGCTTCCATTCCATGTAGGGATGCACAATCAGGCGCAGGATCGCCTCTCGCGTTGAACGCTCAACGCGAGGTATCGCGCCGCGTCCGTCCCGCCTGCAGGTCAGATAGTCATCGACGTGCTCCGGAAGAAAGCGACCTAGCAAATATGTGCACTCGGTCCGCAAGAAATCGTCTGGGAGTCCGATCTGGGCGGCATGAGCTGCGACAAGATATTCGAGATACGATTCGTCGTGAATGCCGGGCTGACCAAGCGTGATGTATGCCCAGTGCCTAAATGTGTCGACAACAAGCTCGAACCTGCCAGCGGGCACGTTCTCCTCGATCACCTGCTGGATGTAACCACGTAGCGTTTTATTGAATGTCAGCACCAGCGCACGTACGGGCTCGTCGCTCTCTGCGCGAGCGCGCCTCGCGGAAAAGTACATCAGCATCAGGCGCAATTTCAATGCAGCAGTGGTCGTTTTGCCGCTGCCGGCGGCGCCGCGGATTACTTCGGCTCCCGGCCGCACCCGCCGGATAATCGTCAATTGTTCCGGTGAGGGCGTGACGTTGGTTAGCTTCTTCACGGCTGTTTTCTCTCGTGACGTTTGGTTATCTACCCCCGAGGTATAACGGCCACGCGCTGAAAAACTGTAGCATTCGTTTAAAAAATCGCTGACTGGGTGTGCAACGCTTAGTCTTAATTTCCCGTATCGCGCCCCCGACCCCGCTGGGCACGAATTAGAGGGGCGATTGCAACCGACGTCGACACTGTCTGAATCGAATAGTCGCCACGCGCGCCGAAAGAATTCGCGTTAGAGGTCTGCTTTCGCTCGCAAGCCGGGCTTGAGTCAAAGCGCACATCCTGCCGTCAAGGCGGCCGGCGCGATCCACGAAGCTCAAGCCCCAAAGAAGGTGTCGCGATCGCCTTGTGGGCATCGGACACAAGGCTGGCGTCGAAGCGGAGTTGACCGCTGGCACAGCAGTTCGAGGACAGGAAAGCGCCCGCCATTGCAGAGCGCGCGAGAGAAGACAGCGAACACTGCCGCAGCACTCCCCGGGACGCCTCTCGGTATTGCGAGATGCGTTGCGACGCAGGCAATCACTCGATGGCCGTCAGCCGCGCAGTTCCCACCTAGGCGACAAATGTACGATCGTCGCCGTCGGAGCCGATCAGTGACGAAGCACGCGCGTCCCCCGCCGCCAAAGTGGACTTGTCCGTGAGCAATGGGAGAAGGAATTTCGCCGCAAGCATCCGCTCCTGGCTGCCAGCCGCGCAGCGGCCTTCATTTGACGCACGCAACCAGACCAAAGCATAACCTTACGCGAACATATGCTTTCACGATTGAGCACATGCTGAAGTAAAACAAGCTCATTTGAGAATAGAAAAACACGCTCACGGAAGCAGATCCTTACTGAGCATATCTTTCTTTAGGGTAGCTAGGAATAGCCAGGGCCCCTGCCAAACACCGCAGGTTCCCCTTCCACCATCTAGTATTCGAATGGCTCCGACAGACTCCGAGGTAGCGGCTCTATCTTCGACACCGCTCGGACTATTTCAACCTACCCCCGTGGTAGTCCGATTTCCCCAGCGCGCCACCGGTCGCACCCGTCCACGCTGGAGGTCACCGCCGGAGCTCTTCAGTCGGAAGAAGCGGCATTACGTCGGGCGGCTTGGTGCTCGGCCAACGCGTGACTATCGATGTATAACACCGAAATTGCTTAATCGCCACTAGAAGCTTCGCCCAAGTCTCCCTCTCGGATTTCCTTCCAGCCAAATCTTCCTATATTTGATGAGCGTTTCTATGAAACGCTGTGCATCAACAATTTTGTAACAATACGGATTCCCGCTGCGATCGCCTCCCCGCCTTGCGGGCAGCGCGTACGCATCCGGGCTCGCGCAACCTATCGCTAGTTGTGGTTGCGCAGTACGAGTTGGATCGCCAGCTTGCGAGCCCCAGTACATTCGGCTGGGAGCACAATGAGGCTCGACGGCTGGCTCACCATACGTCCTCCTCCACCCCTGCGGCGGCGCAAACAGAGGCTCGTGAACCTTGCGAGTTGCACTGAGGGTGTACAGCTCCGGCCGCCGCAGGTGTCAATCCGCCTACTATGGCGCATAGAATTAAGCCCAACTCCCGCCTTCCACTGTCCGAGACGGCAGAACGTAGCTGCAAAAACTGACAACTTTGAGGAGCGGCTCAGGCCGTCGTAGTAGCGCTCGTCTCTCCGCTTCTCTCTTCAACAGCCGAGGTCGGGGCCTCTGCAGTCATCTGCACTTTCTTCGCCGACATCTTTCTGCCCGGTGCTCTGCCCTTCTTCGCTGCCGCCTTCTTTACGGCTGTTGTCTTTGAGGCTGCCTTCTTTCCTGCCGTCTTGCCCGTCGCAACATTCTTGCTGGCAACCTCCTTCGTCACCGCCTTCTTTGCACCGACCTTCTTTGAGGCCACTTTCTTGGCGGTCGTCTTCTTCGCTGGAGCGGTGTCTGGCGCCACAGGCTCATCGGTCACCTTATCGATGAGGTAAGTAGCTCGATCCTTGGCGCCGGCGAGCCAAGCCGGAGCTTTACCGCGGCCGCTCCAAGTCGCCCCACTTACCGGATCGCGGTACTTCGGCGCCTGCGGTCCACGCAGGTAGTTCCCTGTTTTTGCCTGCTTTCTGGCGGCGACGGGCGGCGTAGCCCTGTCACCATCAACTAGAAAGCGGCTTCGATTCCTGGCGTTGGCAATCCACGCGGGCGCGCGTCCATGGCCGGTCCACGTTGCTCCAGTTTTCGGGTCCGCGTATTTCGCGGCGCCTGCAGGCTTGTTTGAAGTATCTGCTTGCCCAGCGCGCCGGCTTTCGTTCGGCACGCGGAAAGCGTCGACATCCGCCGTTGTCAGACCGTGCTTTTCTAGAAGTTGGTGAATCTTTGCCAGGGCTGTCGAAGACTCCTTTTTAGCGATCTCTTCAGCCTGGGCCTGTAGCTTGGCGATTCGCGCCTTTAAGTCTTGTAGCGTGGCCATGTTTCCTCCTTGACGTTAACTATGGCCGCACTATGCCACAGCCAGTGGCCAAAGTCAGTGATGAGAACGCCGCTTCTTCTCTGATTGAATCACGGATTCTTAGATAATCGCCGGGACATATCAAAATGTGGTTCTTTGACCTGATTAGCGCGACAAGGCCCGTCGTTCACGGCGGCGAAGGATAGCGCGGACACCACAGTTGCCCTCTTCAGGCGCTACTGCCGTATCTGTCGCAAAAGTCGCTTTCATGCCATGGGGCGGCGCAAACGCAAGAAATACAATGAGGAAACTCATCGCGCAGTGATCTGCGCGTCGTTCGTCATTCCGGTCATCACGGAAGCGCGCGGCGGTCACTATGCAGGCGGACACGTGTCTTCCCACAAAGGCGGCTACTACAAGAACTCGCGCACGGGCGACCAATACGAGAAACGTCGATAAGGCCGAGGATTGGAAGGCGTCTCGCGCATCCAAACACAGAAAAACGAGTTGGACCGTTATCTTAACGCTGAGGCGCAGCGGGCATGCTTCCGCGCGCACCTGCATGGCGCTCCTCTTTCGAAACACGCGGCCCGTCTTCGCGACGGGCTTTTCCTTTTTGGTTGCAGCCCCGGCACAGGGACATCAAGGCAAATGCGCCTATAGTTCCGTGCGCCGGGTGTTCGGGCTGCACGGAGAGGCTAGCACGTCGTGCCTCAGTCATGGGTGTCCCCGTGCAGGGCGGGAAGACGTCGGCCTGACAGGTGGCTGCCCGCCTCGAGTGGCGCCCGATACCGTGTTCCATGGTGCCGTCCTGATTGCGCACTGCATGAACCGTTGCTACGCTAGCTGACAGCTTAGGACGGCGCATGTGCCGGCCGCTCGATAGCTCGAGGTGCTTCGTCTCAAGCAGCGTTTCATCCCAGGAGAAACTCAATGGCAACGAAAAAAGCTGCTGAACCGAAGAGAACCGCTGCACCCGCCAAGAAGGCTGCGGCCTCGAAGAAGGCCGCAACACCAAAGAAGGCTGCAGTCACTGCCGGCACGCTCAAGCCGGTAAAAGACGAAGTCGTCGCTCAACACCCACGTGGCAACCCAAGCAGGCGTTGAGCCAAAGCAAGTGTAGGCCGTATTCGCAGCGTTGGAAGAAACGAAGAAACGATTCTCGGCTCGGTGCACAAGAAGGGCCTCGGCGAGTTCACACTGTCGGGCCTGCTGAAGATCAACGTGCAGCAAGTACCGGCGAAGAAGCATCGTTTCGGCAAAGACCCATTCACCGGCCAGGAGCGTTGGTTTGACGCCAAGCCCGCGACGGTGAGATTGAAGGTGCGGGCGCTCAAGAAGTTGAAGGACGCAGCGGCGTAAGCACAATGACGTTCGCCAAGGCTCGCTTCACGCGGGCCTTTTTTCGTCTGTCGCACGGTGCAAGCACGTTTCCCGCAACCTCCTGCGAACGATCCGACTTGGAGCGTTGCCGAGGCACAACGTCTCAGGGACAGCGGAGTGGGTATTGCTATTCTGCTCTCGGGGGACCGCGGCCCTCGCGATACGGCAAGCCCGGACTCTGGTTTGCTTCGTCAAGCCCTTCGCATTCAATCTCGACATGCGATGGCAGTCCACGATGCGAATCGATTGACGAATGATCCAGCCCGTCCCTGCTCGCCGTATCCACGGCTACCCGTCCCAGAACGCAAGGTGGGCACTTTGATCTTTCCGGGCGGCATCGTGAATCCCCAGCTCATTGGGTTCGCCCGTCGGCGACCCAAGCCCCCGAATCCGCACGAACTGCAGCTCACCGCTCACCGCGGCGCGCGTGCTATTGGGGGCGTAAAAGGACTCATCGTCCGAGAAAGTAACGGAGACGCGGCGTGTGATCCCGCAGACGGCCTGCCTGTTGCGAGCCGTTCGGCCGCGCTATCGGGCAGCTGTCGATCACAACGAACGCGAATATTGCCCTCGCTGCGGGACTTTGGAAACTTACCACGACCAAATTGCTCGACAGGATGCGCGTTAGTCAGCCGGACCCCTATCGCGCCGAGCGCTTCAATGAGAGCAGTAGCGATGCAATAGTGTGACTCGCGCGGCGTCTGTGATCTCTTTCTGTTCTGGCGACAGACCTGTAACCGATCTCATACTGAATTCGACTTCCCTAGGCACCCTCTCAGCGCATGACACTAACGCCGTCGAGCAGGAGCAACTGCCCAACGGCGTGCGTATTAGGAGTCGATCGTTGATGCTTACCAGGAAGAACTCATTTGGACGGATCGACCGTCCCTTCCTTGCCCGTGTACGGGTTCACATTTCCTTTCGACGACCAATTGTCGTACTTTGTATCGTTGGGATTCGTCTGCTGGTGGCCGGGTACGTACGTCCCGTTGCTGCGTGTGTACCCCTTCACGTAGTGCTCCCCCGTTCCGCTCGAGTGGTAACCGCTGTGACCTCCGGAGTAGCCTCCACCGCGCGCAAAGGAAGTCACGGAAATCGCGCACAGCGCGAAAGCAATCATGGCCTTAACAATCATATTGGTCCCCTTCGAGCTATAAGTTTTGTTTTGCCGGCGTCAACAAAGTCCGGCGGCTTGTGAAAAATCAAGTCAACTACATTAAAACCGCTGCACCGTCGTCAATCTATCCGACCCGTATCCGCAATGTGGGAAAGCGCTGCTTGTTGGTCGACGTACCAGCGAACAAGACAGTCACGGTCGTGGCACACATTTTCACGATAGTTCCACTGCTGTCGCGTGCGTTCCTTGAACGCGCTTTTGTCAATGACCGCCGCTTTCGCCTTGACGAAAAGCGACGCGAGCTCGACGTCACGCGACGCAAGGTCACCGTCCGAACAAATCAGCCTTTCCGCGTCTGACTTAGCTTTCGCGCAGTCAAAGCTGGGACCGGTCGCGGCAGCAAGTGCGACCGCAGGTGTTGGACCGATTGAGGAGGACGGGTTGAAGTTCACCGATTGCGCAGAACCATCCGAGACGGGCATCGCTGTCTCGACAAACTTCGGCGAATCGTCCCTCTTCGTGAGCACGTACTTGCCACCGGAATACTGATAAACGTGGTCCGCCACGTACACGGCCTTTCCTGGCAGGCGATAGGAAATCGCAACCTTCACATCGTAATGTGAGGGGTTCTTCCCCTTGATAAAAGTCGTTTGTGCGAGCAACGTTTCCTGATCAGACGTACCGGTATCCCCATCGTCTATCACACTAACAAAGCTACCTTCCTTGTTTCGCACAAACGCTGTCGTCGATACTGTTTGATAGCCTTGATGCATGTCGTCACCGCCCACCACCAACGCGTACAAGTCATCTCCGGCTGGTACCCAATCGAAACGGTCTCCTACTGAGCCCATTGCTCCCATCGAAGCGACGTAAGGGTGATTGGACTCAACTTTCCACTTGTCACCGTCCTTCGCGAAGACGGCGACACCGAGTAGGCCGGTACACGCGTGACAGCCGCCGTCTTCGGGCATCGAGTCGGTTACCAATACCTTCTTGGTCTTCCCGCCTTCTGAGAAGTCGAACGTTGCGACGCCCTTCACGCGCATCACGCCTCCAGCGGGCAACTGGAGGTTTTCACGCCACGCCAGATCAGACGGAACAGCCGCATCTTCCCATCGTGCAGCACTGCTCGACTGATCGTACGGACCGTACAGCAATTCGAGCGCCGCAGGTACATTGAAGTTGCCTGCGATTGACCTCGAAGCCATCGCGATTCCGCAAGCCGTTGACATCAACTCGGCCATGCCTGGTTCTGACTTTGCGCTAACCGTGCCGTCGTTACCGGGATACTCTTTCTCCGCGGTGCCGTCGGCACGATACTGAGTACCCGGAAGTCTCCGAGTCGCGTCTCGGCAGTTGGTGGCAACATCAAAGCGTGCGTAGCCCTGCGGGAAGGCTTTCAACGCATGGATGACGTAGTTGCTCCCGCTTCGGGCGATGTCAGAAGAGTTAAACCACAACTGGGCAGCATCTCCGGAGGCGCCGACCTGCTGGTATCCGGGATACGAATCACTCGGTGGACCGGATGCCGATTTGCTCCCATCCTTTCCGCAAGCACCTAACCCAAGTGTGATCGCGACAATGGTCGAGCCGATCCGAACGAATCGACGAGGCGACGAGAGAAGTTTCATGCCGTCGCCACCTCGTGCTTACGTTCCGAAGATGCGTGGATCTTTTCGTTCGATTGTCGCAGTGACCGTGTGTTCCGTTCAATTGCGAGAAGAACAAGAACAAGACTGAAAAGCGCGACGAGAAGGAGCCCGCCAGCCGTGACCTCTGCAACGACCTTTAACGTCTCCCATTTCTGCGCATTCTTCGCAGCCGCAGCCTTGTACCGGTCGCTTTTCACTTCCATGTATGAGTTGATCGCCCCAACGACGTCAACCTTCTTGGCCTCCGCCTCGGCGACGACTGCACCGAGTTCGTCAAGATACGCTTGGCGTTCAGCAACAGGCGCGTCGTCGAGGTGATGCCTGAGCACCCTAGCATTGTCGCCGGAAACATACTTCTGAAGCGCGAAGGGTATCTTGTAACCTGCGAGCGGACTTTCGTCCGGTCCTTGCTGCCCCGGTGGCCGTGCGCCCCTCGGACCAGCGACCTCTTCCGGCTTGCTCTGCGCCGCCTTTAACGGCTCGACAATCTCTTGCGGCTGTACCTTTGTGTCAATCTGTTCCTGCCAAACCGACACGCCGTAAAACACGCCGCCGACGATGATGAGGAGAAAGGCCGTCACACAGATCAGTGCGACGCCACGCGTGATGTTGAAGAGCGCTTTTCGCTCGAAGCCCTCGACGATGCTCATGGTCTACCCCGGATAAATTTTTTAATCTTCAATGCGAACGCGATTAACGCGCAAATAATATATCCATTACGACCAACTGACTATCGAATGCACGTGGCAGTTTTCCAACGATGTACTGAGAAGATTTCCTCTGCTTAGATTTCTACCACCACGAGGACTGAAGTCTCTTGAAATCTCTAAAGTTCCTTGAGCCAATGCCGTAAACCACCTCTTCAATAAGACGATGCTCGGTCTACCCCGTGCAAGGCCTGCGACCGTGGGAGTCGTTGCGCTCGCGGCTCATGGGTGGCGGGGGCGGTGGCACGAACGACAACTCGTACAAAGGCAATTGCCAATACGACTGGCAGACCGCGGCAGATGGGTCGCGATGCGGATTAAGATCTGCAGAGTCGCGGCCGGGTGGGTACTGAGCACGACTGCTTCGATTAGACGCCATCCTGGCCGCTCGGGTCTCGTTCTCGGTGAGCGACCTAGGTACGCACCGCTCGAGCAGGGAACCTCAATGGACCATCTTTCGCCATCGAAGTTGGGCGGAGAGCTATGCGTAGCGCAACTCCATCGATGTGTCGCGCTGTTGAGGGCACACGAACAGGATCCATTGATGTCCAAAGCTCCCGACCTCGGCCGATGCACGGCTCCCGTGCGATAGCGGTCGTCCATCGGGCTCGGTTCCCAGAAAGAGTGCCGAACTAACCCGGATTCGGCTTTGGAGGACTCGCGGTTTGTGCCCACAACAGCTCAGTCCCGGACAGATTTCCGCGGTATGCATCACTAGGTTGGACAGGGCTAGGCGTCCGCGGCGCCCTACTCTGATATGAAGCGGGCCCATATTTTGCTGCATTGCAGCATTGGTACCCATCGGAGATCGTGATGCGCTTCTCTAGCCCTGTCGTGGCGTCCATCCGTATCGCTTCACGGTTGATGTATGCAAAGTTCGAGCCGTCGAACGGGCAGCTCCGTGTCACGGAGGGATCGAAGGTGCTCCATACGCTGAAGCCTCCCGACTCTTGGCTCGCTATCGCGTCGGTCAGCGGGTCGAGCGGATGGGGCACCCACCCCAGCGAGTTCGATCTGCAAGCCTACTTAAAAGCGTATGCGGCTTCGCTGCCGGACAATACGGCGCCTTGATTGTGTCCACCGGTCGGCCCCGCCGCACGGTCGTCGACTTTGGCAGGCACTTCGAAAGCCGCACGCTTGGGGAACTCGACCGGACCGGGCTGTGGGCCACAACCGGCAGCCGCGCTGCTCAAGATTGTGCGTGGGACAGTCGTCACAAAACCTGACTCGTCCCGCGCCGCGCCCCATTATGGTGGCTTTACGGGCATTGCACCCTTGTTACGTTTGTTCCCGATACCCGACAACATGCGGAGCGCTCAAGGGCTTACTGACTGGCACCGGCCCCCACTCCAGCCTTCTTCTGCGCGTTCTGTACATCTTGCGGATAGTTCGGGTCGCTAGCTCTCGCTGGATTGTAGCCAGCGTCCTCAAGCTTCTTCAGTTCTTCATTTTTTTTCGCGCGGGCTCGCTTTCTCGCAGCCTTTCTGCGCTTTTGTTGCCGATGCCCTGGCGCCGGCCTGGTGGCGGCCGGCCCGGTATCCTGCGCAAACTAATACTGGGCCATCGAAGCACTAACAGCGGCTACGATCAAAGTTGAAGCAATGGTTGCGATTTTCGCTTTCACGAGAACTCCTCAATGAAGAACACTCATGTGAGCACGACTGTAGAAATAAGTCACCGACCGGTCGTAAAGACCCCGGTCCGGTCGGCATTTCGGTACTAGACCTTCACCGCAATGGACTTGGAATCCGATAGTCCGAGCCTACCTTCCAGCGAGGCTCGTTTGCCACCGAAGACGAGAACTCCGCGCCTCCCATCAAGGGGGCCGCGATGCACCCCCTAAAGTTTCACGGCCGCTCGGCCCAATTCGCTGAAGCAATGGAAGTCCCGCCAGCAATCAACAACGCGAAAGCGATCCCCTTCTGCGTCGCAAATGCTGTCCCTTTTGAGAGTCTGGGCCTCTCTCCATTAGGTCATTTGGGACAGCAGTTTATCGAGCATTATGGGGTAGTCACGAATCCGGGCACCCGTTGCATTGTAGACTGCATTAGCGATCGCAGCACCAACTCCGCAGAGCCCAAGTTCGCCGACGCCCTTTGCTTTCATGGGTGAAGACGTTGGGTCCGTCTCATCAAGAAATACGACCTCCTGGTGAGGGATATCAGCATGAACTGGAACCTCATAGCCAGCGAGATCGTGATTAACGAAAAAGCCATATCGCTTATCGACAACTAGATCTTCCATCAGTGCAGCACCCACGCCCATGGTCATTGCGCCAATTACCTGACTACGTGCCGACTTCGGATTGAGGATTCGTCCCGCCGCACATACGGCCAACATGCGTCGGACACGAATCTCGAGCGTCGCGGCGTCGACGCCTACTTCTACGAAGTGCGCGCCAAAGGTGGACTGCTGATAGCGCTTCGAGAGGTCACCATATTCCATCGTGTCCTCAGCGACGAGATCGCCTGCTGCTGCGGCCTCAGAGAGCGCGACGCGACGACCGTTTGCCCGAACATAGCCGTCAGCGAAGACCGCATCGGCGCCTGAAATGTTCAGCCTCTTGGCCACCGCTTCCCGAAGCATTACGCACGCCGCATAGACACCTGCGGTCGAGCTGTTGGCACCCCACTGGCCGCCCGAACCAGACGAGACTGGGAAGGTCGAATCGCCAAGACGGACCGCGACCTTTTCGAGCGGCAAGCCCATCATTTCAGCGGCAGTTTGCGCGATGATGGTATAGCTTCCAGTGCCGATGTCCGTCATGTCAGTCTCGACAGTGACCGTTCCCCGCCGGTCAAGACGTACCCGTGCACCAGACTTCATTGCGATATTGTTGCGAAACGCGGCGGCAGTGCCGACCCCTACCAACCACCGACCGTCGCGAGTCTTCCCGGGTACAGGGTTGCGCTGGCCCCAGCCGAATCGCTCTGCACCGACCCGGAAACATTCGACAAGCTGGCGTTGGGAGAACGGCCGATTAGGGTCTTCCGGATCAACCTGCGTGTCATTAATCGAGCGAAACTGGATCGGATCGATGTTCAGCTTCTCCGCCATTTCGTCGACTGCGATTTCGAGGGCCATTAGACCGGGCGCTTCGCCCGGCGCGCGCATGGCATTGCCTTCAGGCAGATGAAGCGTTGCCAGACGCATGGCGGTCATTCGGTTTGGTCCCGCGTAGAGCAATCGGGTCTGTCCGACAGCGGTCTCTGGATTGCCATGTGGCTGATCTCCAGACCAGCTTTCGTGGCCAATCGCAGTGATCTTACCGTCGTTGGTCGCGCCAATCCGGATTCGCTGGATCGTTGCAGGGCGATGCGTGGTGTTGTTGAACATCAGCGGCCGTGTCAGTGCAACCTTTACTGGCCGTCCTGCGGCCCGCGCACCGAGCGCTGCGAGGATCGCGTCCGCACGCACGAACAGCTTACCGCCGAAACCTCCTCCGACGAAGGGCGAGATTAAACGCACGTTCTCACGTGGGATTCTGAGCGTCTTCGCAACGTCCCCAGCACCCCACGAGACCATCTGATTCGAAGTCCAGAGAGTCAATCTGTCGCCGTTCCACTTGGCAATTGACGCATGCGGCTCCATCATGGCGTGGCCTTGGTCGGGGGTTGTATACGTGGCGTCGAGCCGGACGGGTGCGGTGGCCAATGCTCCTTCGAAGTCACCTACGGACGTTGCAGGCTTGCCCCAGTACCCGCTACCTGCTATCGGCGCGGAATCCTTGGCGGCAGCTAGGTCAAAGTCGCCGTCTTCGCTTCTTACGTAACGAATTACGATTTTCTGCGCGGCGCCCCGTGCCTGCTCGAATGTATTGGCGACGACAAGAGCGACTGCCTGATGGTAGTGATCGACATCAGGTCCAGCAAGCAACTTCACGGTGTTGTAGTCGCCCTTATCCAGCGGCCCGGCGTTATCCGCAGTAACAACCGCTATAACCCCCGACGAGGATTTCACAGCGCGAAGATCCAGCGACGCGATACGGCCTTTGGCAATCGAGGCGCCGACTACGAAGCCGTATGCGACGTTGCGCATATCGTCGTGCCATTCATACGCATAGGTCGCTGTACCTGTGACCTTGCGGCGCCCGTCAATGCGATCGGTGGCACGGCCAACGTGCGTGAGCTGATCTATTGGATTTTGCCCGGCGGGCGTATCGAACTTCATAAATCAGCTCCTTGCTTCGGTCATCACAGCGTCAAGCGTGCGCTCGACGAGTTTTAGCTTGTAGGCATTGCCGCCAGTCGGCTTGGCACCAGACATAAGGTGCGATGCAACAACGCGCGCACCTTCCGGCATCTGTGCCTCAGCAGCTTCCACTCGCCATGGTTTGGGAGCGACTCCGCCCAGCGCGACACGTCCAGTTCCGTCGTTCTGCACAATCGCTGCGACCGACACCAAAGCGAACGCATATGAGGCGCGGTCGCGCACCTTGTGATAGATCTGTTTGCCACCTATAGGCTTCGGCAGCGTGACACCTGTAATGAGCTCGCCTGGACGAAGCGCGTTTTCGAGATGCGGAGTGCTTTCCGGCAATCGATGAAAGTCAGCGATCGGGATCACACGCGTCGACCCATCGGAGCTCACCGTCGCGACGGTCGCATCGAGAGCCCGCATCGCGACCGCCATGTCGCTGGGATGCGTCGCGATGCAAGCGTCGCTGCCACCGATAACGGCGAGCGACCGGCTTACTCCGCCGATTGCAGAGCAGCCACTGCCCGGCGCACGCTTATTGCAAGGCATATTCGTGTCGTAAAAGTAGGGGCATCGTGTACGCTGCAGCAGGTTGCCGGCAGTTGTCGCCTTGTTGCGCAGCTGACCCGATGCGCCCGCAAGCAATGCGCGCGACAACAGCGGATAATCTCGACGCACACGCGAATCGGCCGCCAGATCGGTATTGCGAACTAGTGCGCCGATATGCAAACCGCCGTCTGACGTCGTTTCGATACGGTCGAACGCCAGCCCATTAATGTCAATGAGATGAAGCGGCGTTTCGATCTGCAGCTTCATGAGATCAAGGAGATTCGTTCCCCCGGCGATGAACCTAGCGCCAGGCTGGCGGGCAGCGGCGGCCGCGGCCGCCGGTGTATTCGCACGCTCGTAGGTAAACGGCCTCATAGCTGACCTCCCGCGACTTCCGCTATTGCTTCCGCGATGTTCGAATAAGCGCCGCAGCGGCAGATGTTGCCGCTCATGCGCTCGCGGAGCTCCATATTCGTCGCACGAGGTGCAGCGACCAAGTCCGCGCTGACATGGCTCGGGATTCCCGCCTTGATCTCGTCAAGTACGGCTACGGCCGAGCAGATTTGCCCGGGCGTGCAGTAGCCGCACTGGAAGCCATCATGCTTAACGAACGCGGCCTGCATCGGATGAAGTGCCGACCCGGTACCAAGACCTTCAATCGTCGTCACGTGATTCCCCTCATGCATAACCGCAAGAGATAGACAGGAGTTAATGCGACGGCCGTCGACAATGACCGTGCAAGCGCCGCATTGTCCGTGGTCGCAGCCTTTCTTGGTGCCGGTCAGATGCACATGTTCTCGTAGCGCGTCAAGCAAAGTCGTGCGGGTATCCAAAGAAAGTCGATGCTGTTGCCCGTTGATGAGCAGCGAGACGGTTGAGACAACTGCGTCCGTTCCGCTGTGTTGCTCTTGAGCCGCCCCTGCTCCAGCCGTTACCGACATAATGCCTACCGATGCCGCGCTAGAGCCGGCCATTTTGAGAAGAGTTCGTCGACTAATTCGGAACCCGCCACTTTCCTCTGCAGCGTCGTCACCGACGGGTTTCGTGTTGCCTGCCTTTTCAATCATGATTTCCCCTTTGAAGCTACCAGAGCAAACGCACACTATAAGGCCACATCAGTCGCTGATTAGTGAGAACCGTGCATAGGCCTCATGAACCGAGCGAGCAATCACTCGCGGGGACAGAGAGGGCCCGTCAAAAAGGGGTAGGAATGCGGAGCCCGACGGTCAGTCGCGAATGATGAACAGGCCGACTGGCTGTCACGGCTCTGCGCGATTGCCTCCTTAGATCAGGCGCATTCTGCGAGACCATCTGACTAAGAGACCCCCATCTTCCTGTAGCCCGCGCGACTCTTGACCCGGGCTCCCAGGGTGCCCGCGCCGGTAGAACGTTTGCCCGCAACGGAACCCACATGGTCCGGGATAGACGGTAGGAAGCCTCGCTGTGTGTACAGCAGATGTTCTGCGCCACTCCTGGAAGCGCCCCAGCTTACCCGCTGAAGGGCCCTGGAGCGGCGGACGGTCCGAAGGGTCCGCAGCCAAGCAAAGGAGTCACGGCCCGAGTGACGCATCCCCCTCAGAGGAATTTACGCGTGACGTGGCGAACAAAAAGTTTCGGCCTAAACAACCGGACTCTCGAGCACGCCAATCGCATCAATCGACACGCTCACCCGATCGCCCGGGTTCAGATACTTCGGCGGAGTGAAGCCAAGCCCCAATCCAGCTAGTGTGCCCGTGGCGATGACATCGCCCGGATCAAAGGAAATCGAGCGACCGATTGTTCTTATCAGCGTTGGGATATCGAAGATCAACGCAGAAAGACTGGCTTTCTGACGAACCTCAGCTTGGCGCCCCCTGCGCAGCGACAGCGCGCGATGTGAGGTAGGTCAGCCCAGCGGACGCCATCAGGACGGCCGCGCTCGCAGCAAAGGTCGTCCGGTAGCCGCCGCCGTCGAACAGCAATCCCCCCACAGTCGAGCCTAGGGCGATGGCCAACTGGACCACCGCCACCATTAAGCCGCCTCCCAGCTCGGCGTTCTCTGGCATGGCCTGCGCGACCCACGTCCACCATCCCACAGGAGCAGCCGTGGCAACCAACCCCCACATCCCCAGCAAGGCGGTCGCCGCGGCGACGCCTGCCCCGAAGGGAATCAGGGACAAGGCGATCACCGCCATGAAGACCGGGATCAACATGAGCGTGCGATAGAGGTCACGCTTGAGAAAGACACCGATCAGCGCCGTCCCGATGACGCCGGACATGCCGATCGTCAACAGGATGAGCGACAGAGTTGAGACCGGCGTGTGGGTCACGGTTTCAAGGAAAGGCCGCACATAGGTGTACAGCGCGAACTGCCCCATAAAGAAGGCGCCGCAACCGGCCATGCCGAGGGCCACTGCCGGCGACTTCAACAGGCTCAGGACGTTGGCCGATCCACTGCGCCTAGGCGCGGCCTTCATGGCCGGCAGGCTGATCCACTGCCAGGTCAGCACAACCGCCGCCACCGGGATCAGGCAGAAGAACGCCCCTCGCCAGCCGATGAGCGAGCCAAGATAGCTACCGAGAGGTGCAGCGACCACGACGGCCAGCGCGTTGCCGCCATTGAACACCGCCAGAGCTTTAGGAACCTGCTGCTTGGGGACCAGCCGCATGGCCGTTGCTGCGGATATGGACCAGAAACCACCAATCACCACGCCGATGAGCGCGCGCCCGACTAGATAGGTCGAATAGTTGGGAGCAAACGCGACGACGGCGCCGGACACGGCCATCAGCACCGTCATAGCCAGCAGCAGAGTCTTGCGATCCAGACCGCCGGCGATTGCCGCGACCGAGAGACTAGTCAGCACTGCGAACGCGCCGGATATGGCGATGCCCTGCCCGGCCATGCCTTCTGTCACATTCAAATCATGAGCCAGGGGTGTCAGCAGGCTCACCGGCATGAACTCCGATGCGACCAGCGCGAAGACGCACAGAGACATTGCGACGACGCCGCTCCAGTAGGATCGCTCTCCTGCGAGGTCTTGACTGCAGTCAATGCTCGTCGAGGCGGTTGCTTGTTGGCCTTTCATCAAATCCTCATAGTCATTCTCTAGCAGAATAAGGTGTCGTGTTCGCCCTCGCGGACGACTTGGGCGTCACCTGGGCGCAAACCGGACGCCACCTTTCTAATTCAGTTGTCCTTGCCTATTTGGTCCATCTCGGTGGCGTTCATACGCAGCTTCAGAAAGATACGTAGTGGTCCAGACGCTGGCTCGCAGGGAATTTAGCCGGCGTCACAACATCGATGTCCCGCAATGGGCGCCCCCGGACTCTTCAAAGTCGTAAGGGCCCTGCGCGTTGCGTGTAATCCCCGCGTTAGGTACATTAAGGGTTTTCCCGAGTCTGATTAAGTACCCGTGGTCAATTGATCTTATTAGCAGGATTCATAAATCGAGTAATGACTGTCACCGCCCCTCAACCACAGTCCACGCCCGAGAGCTTCATTTGCACGAAATCTCCTATAACCCGACTACGTAACGCGAGATGCCACGAGAAAACCTGAACGACATTCTTGTCTTTCTCGCAGTCGCACGCGAGAAAAGCTTTACCCGCGCCGCTGCAAAGCTCGGTGTATCGCAGTCCGCCCTGAGCCATGCCATCCGAGACCTCGAAGCGCGTCTCGGTCTGCGCCTTTTGACACGAACGACCCGCAGCGTTTCGACCACCGCCGCAGGCGAAGAATTGTTTCGAGCGGTCGCTCCAAGGATTGAGGAGATCGACGCCTGCCTGACCGCTTTGGCCGATTTTAGAGACAAGCCCGCAGGGGTGATCCGAATTACCTCGACCGACCATCCAGTCGAAACGATAATCTGGCCTAAGCTGAGAAGACTACTGCCTGCATACCCCGATATAAAAGTCGAGGTCACCGTCGACTATGGCCTTTCCAACATCGTGGAAGAACGTTATGACATAGGGGTCAGGTTCGGTGATCAGGTCGCCAAGGACATGATTGCGGTACGCATTAGCCCAGATATACGAATGGCCATCGTTGGATCACCCGCTTATTTTGCGACGCGAACCAAGCCTAAGACGCCCGAGGATTTGCTAAACCACGATTGCATCACGCTGCGCATGACGACGACAAAAGCGCTGTACGCCTGGGAACTGAAAAAGGGCAAGCGAGCAACGCAAGCACGTGTCAGCGGTCAAGTTACTTTCAATACCGAGCCGCAGATGTTGCGCGCAGCGCTCGATGGATTCGGGCTGGCATTCATCCCTGAGGACTCGGTGATTGAACATATTCAGAAGGGGGAGCTCGTGAGCGTCCTCAAGGATTGGTGTCCTGTCTGGCCTGGATACCACGCCTATTATCCGAGCCGCCGTCAGACGTCGCGCGCTTTCTCTCTCGTACTCGACGCGTTGAAACACCGAGCGTAGCCCCCCTACAACTGTCGTCAAAAAGGGGATGAGGCGAAGTAACGTCAGGCACCGTAAAGTACGCGCCCAACGGGCGCCTGGCGATGGGCGCCGTCGGTTCTAATATCGCCCTAAGATCAAGCGCCGAGCTGTGTCGCGACCTTCTCCAGCGTTATCGGGAGCTCACGCACCCGGACCCCGGTGGCGTGATGGACAGCATTCGCGACGGCTGCTGCCAGATCGGTGATGCCAATTTCCCCAATTGCCTCTTGCGCCGAATTCGTTAAGATCTACGTCCGGATAATCCAGAAGCAGTACGTCGATCTGCGTTGGTCTGCGCGAGCGGGTCCACGTATTCGGCATAGTTGTTGTTCGAGGGGTACGCCGTACGCGAGTCGTACTCCGTCGCCTCAAAGAGCGCCATTCCGATACCCATCACCACGGCACCCTCTACTTGGTTGCGCGCCGTGAGCGGATTGATCACACGCCCAACGTCAATGGCGCTAACCTCGCGAGCGACTCGCAAGCGCGAGATGCCTGGGTCCCATCGCACCTCGACAAAGTGCGCGCCAAACGAGCGGAACGAGAACTTGTCAGTCGGCGTGCCGCGGGTATGCGCATATCTCTCCGCGTCCGCCAGTCGTTGCCCTTTCAATACGGAAGTGAAATCGACCTCTCGCTTGCCGTCGGTGAGCCGACCTGCTTCGAATCGGATATCAGCCGCTTTAGCTTTCGGGGAAGGGCCCGAGGGCGAAGTCGCATAGGTTTTGAGTTGGTCGACAGCGTTGCGCGCGGCTTCCCCAATCGCCGGCAACAAACTCGCCGTGACCCACGAGCCTCCCAAAGCGGCGCTGTCGGATAGCTCGTTTCGCCCAACGTCACCTTGATTCGCTCCAATGGCAGACCGATTACGCTTGCGACGGCCTGGGCGGCGATCGTGTAAGTGCCCGTGCCAATGTCCTGGACCGCACACGTGACAGTTGCAGTACCATCACTCCGTAGTTGCACACGAGCCTCAGCCGGCGTGCGGAAAGCATCCCAATTACAGGCGGCAACTCCGTAGCCAATAAACTCGTTCCCGTTGCGCATTGAGCAACTCTTGGGGGTACGATTCTTCCATCCGAACTTCTCGGCCCCCTGCAAAATTGCTTCGCGAAGGTGATTGCTGGACCAAGGAAGGTCCTTGCTTTCGTCAATGGCGGAAATGTTCCTGAGACGGAATTCCACCGGATCTTGACCTACCTCGAGCGCCAGTTCGTCCATTGCGGACCCCAACGCAAACAGCCCTGGAGCCGCCCCGGGCGCGCGCATCGACGTTGGCGAGCCACGATTTACTTTTGTCATCTGGTGAGTGACGTGCACGTTCGGGCACGAGTAAAGACTCTGCGACGCAACGGCACACGTCTCCGTGTACTCGTCAGTAAGCGACGTCGTGTTGATAGCCTCGTGACGAAGCGAGGTCAGTCTGCCCTGCGCATCTGCCGCCAAGCGCATGTGCTGCAGCGTTTCCGGACGATGGCCGGTCGTTGTGAACATTTGCGCCCGAGGAACAACAAGCCTGACTTCCTGGCACGCCCGTCTAAGGCGCTAAAGCGCCAAGACACGGATAAATCGCGCCAGACGGCCTACGGCCGCCCGCCGCTCAACCGTGTGCCTGTGGGCACCGGGCGAAGCCTTACAGCGGCTTGTGTGACCTCCTAAAGCTTGCAGAAAAGGGGGTTGCGGCACGTATGTGCAATTTGGGCGAGCGGAGCGAGTCACGCCGTAGGCTCCACGTCGCGAGGGGCCCTGTGGTCAGGGTGGGGCAAGTCGCAGGCTTGTCCCGGCCTGTCCATGGGGACGCGTGTGTACCAAGCCGCATTGACGCTGCGTTTTTTAGGGCATACCGTCTGGGAGACGATTCCACTTCTGGGCAATGCTGCCATGCGCACGCTTCGCGATGAAGAAGACGACCTTATTTTGGCCGACAGGCATATTGCCGAAAGTAATGAACGCGTTGCCACGCTAATTCGCCTGGTTGAGAGAGAGAAAGAAGCTGGTCTTGACGCAGCCGAATGCGAGAACCTCGTCTACGTGATGCAGGACGTTTTAAAGACATTTGTTGAGCATCGCCAGCTCATCATTGAAAAAATCCCGCTCCTGCGGCGGCAGGTTAGCAGACTGGGTGACGAGTGAAATTCAGGAGTACGCCTGCTCGTTCGCCCGAGCGTCGTGGAGTGCATGGTGCCGCCCGCCGTGCTGCCTGAAATATGCCTCTATCCGTTCCGGATTGAGCCTGTTTCCGATGTGCTCGCATTTCCAGCCGCCGGGCATCTCCAGTTGATCGGCGCCTTGACTTGATAAAGGCCGTCACTTCGGTTGTTTCGGAATGGATTGAATGACGCTCGAATCGCACTCCGAACGGATCAGACAGCGCGATGCTGTGCACAAAAATACGTCGCCCTTCACTCACTGAAAAAATCAACCTCTTCACCCTGTTCCTCATGGAACGTCGGCCTGTGCATAATCCGCTTCATACCCGCTGGGCAGCTCGATACCGCGATTGTTAGGTGTTTCGTCCCGGTTCGACCGCCTTCGCTTCAACAGCGACAGCTTTACGTCCTCGCGCGGCGGGCTTCACCGGGATGCTTCGACCGTATTCGTTCCACCATTCTGTCAGCGCCTCCATTGTCGGCCCTAAACCGCGTGCCTTTGCCGTGATCTCATACTCGACGCGGGGCGGCACTTGCGCGAACACTGTTCGCGACACCAGCCCGTCCGCTTCAAGTTCACGCAACTGTGCAGTCAACATGTGCTGCGTGATGCCGGGAATTGCCTTTCGAAGCTCACCAAATCGATAGACCCGCTGGTTAAGCAGCCACATGATTTCTAGCTTCCATTTACCGGAAAGCAACGAAAATGCACGAAGCATCTCGTCGTGCATGTTGACTTCTTCCGTCTCGCCGGTCGCATTTTTCATAGGGGACATAAGTCTTCCTGATGCAGAGTTACACTTCCTACGGAAGGTCGATACAAACTAACGTTAGGAAAACGATTGCTCTCGCGGCGTGCCCAGCGCGGTTACTGCCTCTCTCTTCTCCTGGCCTGCAATGTGATGCGAAGCCACTTATTAGTATGGTTTTTCATACTAAGCCGCATTTAATCATCCTACTTGCTCATCTCGATATTAGAAGACATCCTTTCGCAATGCATTCTAACTTTGTGAGCTCGTTCATGCCTGAAAACTACGCATACTGGATCAGCACGGCTCTGCTCGCATCGCTCTATCTCGCCTCTGCAACGCTGTACATCGCAAAAAGGGATTGGGTGCGGCAGACCCTTGTCGAACTGAACTATCCCGCCTCTTACCTTGTGCCGCTAATGATTGTCGTGAAAGTCCTCGGGCCGCTGGCAATCCTTTGGCGCGTAAGCGTGCCGCTGAGTGATCTGGCCTATTCCGGCATTTTTTTTCACCTCCTGCTGTCCGGGTCGGCTCACCTTGGCATTCGTAAGCCGAAGGGGGCGCTTCCCTCCGCCATCGGCCTTCTGCTTTTAGTCGTCTCGTTCACTACACAAAACGCCGCCCGCGACACCCCTTCACCCTATGCGCAAACGTGGCAGCACAGCCAAATAATCCTCAACTGAATGGAGAAATTCATGGCTCGACTGAATGGAAAAGTAGCAATAGTAACCGGTGCCGGTCGCGGTATCGGCCGAGCTACTGCGAAACTACTCGCTGCAGAGGGCGCAAAAGTGGCCGTCCTCTCACTTACCCCCGCGAACGTGGAAGCCGTCGTAGCGGACATCACAGCGGCTGGCGGCACAGCGATTGGCATACCATGCGACATCGGGAATGCAGGCGAGGTAAAAGCGGCAGTGGATAAGGTTGCCGCCACCTACGGCGGCATCGACATTCTCGTCAATAACGCCTTCGATCCAACAGCGCCGTTCTCGTCCATTCTCGAGCTGTCAGCAGAGCAACTGCAGCGAAATTTCGACTTAGGTCCTGTCGCCTACCTCAGGGCCATGCAGGCGGCCTACCCTTATTTGAAGAAGAGTGGTGAAGGACGGGTCATCAACTTCGGCTCGATGGCTGGCGTGATTGGCCTCGTGGGTTACGGTCCTTACAACATGGCAAAAGAGGCCGTCCGTGCCCTCAGCCGAACCGCCGCCCGTGAATGGGGCGCCGACAAGATAACCGTGAACAACGTTTTGCCAGTCGCTGAAACATGGGGGCCGGACGCGAACGTCCCTGCACCGACCAATCCGCTCGGTCGCTACGGATCGCCTGAAGAAGACATTGCCCCTGTCGTTCTGTTCCTTGCGAGTAAGGATTCTCAGTTCATCACGGGGTCGAGTCTCACTCCGGATGGCGGCTCCATCATCGACAGCGCACGTTGAGCTGGTGTGCAGCCCACTGATGTTGCTGAGCCATCCCCTCTCTGCAACCGCCCCGCAAGGAAGAATGATCATGAAGATACACGCTATCACCATCGATACCGCGAACCCGCAGAAGCTGGCTGCGTGGTGGTCGGATGCCCTCGGAATCCCGGTTGCACAAGATTACGGCCGGATCGTCCAATTAGCGCCCTCCCCGGCTATACCACCGCTACAGTTTCAGAAGACGGTCGGCCTACCTACGCAGCACAACAGTGTGCATCTCGATTTGAAGACGCCCGACCTCGACAGCGATACCGAACGCCTAGTGGCGCTCGGTGCAATTGTTGTCGAGCAGTTCGAGCTGCCTCAAATCCGATATACGACTCTCACAGATCCCGACGGCAACAAGTTCGACCTTGTCGCTGAATAGCAGGGATACAGAGACAACGGGTGGGATTAGGCGCACCGTCCCGCCTGTCGGTTCCTACTCGTGCCCGACGCGTCCTTTCGGCAGTGTAGGCTATTCTTGCTTATTTAGAATGGGCCTATGCGGATCGCGCATCTGCTGAAACGCCAACAGGCGTTATCATCCGTACTGAAGTCGCGGACTGTTTGCAACAGCTCAGAACTTCGCTTTCTCACGTCGTCGCATTACGTTGAACCCCGCTCCGAAACATGATTCGCAGGTTCCCTTGAAGCAAGCGTCAATCCCTCCGTTCCTTCGGCGATTTCTCGCCGCTTCCACCATTGCCTGTCTGACTACCGCAGGCAGCGCAATGGGTCAACCGCCGTTGAAGCTCGAAGCTGTTTCCTGGTTGCTTGTCGATGGAGAGTCAGGCCAGACGCTCACCGAGCACAACGCGGATGCAAGGCGACAGCCCGCCTCTCTGACGAAGTTGATGACAGCCTACGTGGTACTTGACGCTCTTAAGCGCGGTCTCGTCCGGTGGGATGAAATGGTCACAGTGGGCCAAGCTGATGTTGGCGATGTTGGGGGTGACGAAGCAAAGATGTATTTACACGCTGGACAACGACTTACTGTCAAAACTCTTGTTCAAGGCCTCATCGCAGCGTCTGCGAACGATGCTGCGCTGGTATTGGCGGAACGGATAGGCGGCTCATTCGGTGGCTCTGAGATGCTTATGAACGCCAAGGCTCGAGAGCTCGGTATGGAACAGACGCATTTTTCGACTCCGTCCGGAATAACAACACCCGGCAACTATTCCACCGCGCGGGACTTGTCGATCTTGGCCGTGCGGCTGACGAAAGAATTCCCGGAATATTATGCCTTCTCGTCGGAGAAACACTTCAGCTTTGGAAAGTTCAAAAAGCGGAACAAGAACTGGTTGCTGTCTCAAGACCCTTCCGTCGACGGCATGAAGACAGGGCATACTGAGGCAGCTGGTTATTGCATCGTTGCGACGGCCAAGCGAAAGCAGACATCCCCACCAATGATGCGCCGGGTTTTCGCAATAGTCCTCGGCGCGCCCACGGCGCCCGACCGGATAGCAGGCGCACGGAGTCTCCTTGATTACGGTTTTTCCGACTTCATCGACTATCCAGTTGTCGATGCTAAAGGTCAGCGCGTCGTGACTCGCGGGAACGACGGAAGCTTGCTTACGGTGCGCAGTTCTAGCCGCATCTGAAGAGTCGCTGCCGAGTAAATCCGTATACTGAGCGACGCCCATGTACGGCCCGCAACGGAAGGATGCGGGCGTCCGCCTCCCCTGAACGCCGCATAACCATGTAATGTACTAACGAGGCTCCGCCTCAGACCGACGAGTGGTACGGGTGACTGCGGAGCGCTGGCGGTGTAAGGTGGCTCCGGTCGAGCCGGCTGGGACGAGCCCAGCGATGTACGAGCTCGAAGCTCAATGGGTCCGAAGACCCGTGGACGACCGGAGCCAGTCATGACGTTATCACAGCGTGTGTGCGACGTTTTGCGCGCTCACGTCGTGCTCGAGAGCGAGTGCATCGACCGAATGTACCTGAACGTGTACGTGCCACAGTTGCAGCGCATGGGCGGCGTGGTGTGGTACCTCCGCGGGCATCTGGGTCAGCGCTTCGCCTCGACCGCGACCGTGGCGCCCAAGACCGTGGCCTTCGTGGCAAGCGTCGAGAAGTTTGTCGCCGAGCAAGGTGTGGATCTGGTGAGCTTCGGCAAGCACCAGCGCAAGGACGACATCACCCAGCAGTATCTGCAGCGGTTCGACGCCGACGAAGGAATTCTGTACGTCGGCCGCGCGCAGGAGAAGGCGCGCGTGGTGCGCACCGAGCGGCGCCGTTGTGCACGCACCGGCATGAGCTATCCGTGGGTGGTCGAGGGCAGCGCGATGGTGAACCACTACTACTTCTACTGCGTGGACGACGACTTCGGCCCATTCTTCCTGAAGTTCTGTTCCTACTTTCCGTACAACGCCAAGCTGTGTATCAATGGCAACGAGTACGCCAAGTGTCAGTTGCGCAAGCGCGGCATCGCCTTCGAGGCGCTGGACAACGGCATCCTCTCTTGCGAAGACCCCAAGGCGCTGCAACGAATCTGCGATGGACTCGACGCGCGCAAGATTGATCGGCTGCTGCGCAAGTGGCTGGCACGGCTGCCGCATCCGTTCGAGCGCCACGATCGAGCCGCGGGCTACCGCTACGCGCTGTCGATCCTGCAGGCCGAGTTTGCGCTCACCCAGGTGCTCGATCGACCCGTGACGGGCCGCGTCTTCTTCGGGCAGGTCATCCGCGAGAACCTGGATATCGGACGCCCGGGCCAAGTGCAACTGATCTTCGATCGCCGCGTCAATCGGCGCACCCCGGGGCGCTTTCGCACCCGGGTGATTACCGAAGGTGTCGCCCCTTCGCTGCATGTGGACTACAAGCGTTCACGCATCAAGCAATACCAAAAGGAAGGTCAGGCGCTGCGTACCGAGACCACCATTAACGACACTCGCGACTTCGGCGTCGGACGAATGCTGCGCAACTTGCCCGAGTTATGCCGCATCGGCTTTGCAGCGAATCGGCGCATGCGCGAAATCGAACAGATCAGCCACGACTGTGCATTGGGCGAAGACGCGTTTCAGGAGCTGCAGCGTGCGCGCCTGGTTGACGGACAGCGCGCAGCGGCGCTGCGCTTTGCCGACCCGAAGGTTCAGGCACTGCTACAAGCGCTGGTGATGTTCGTCTTTGTCGCGCGCGGCTTTACCAATCAAGATCTGCGACAAGCCTACGGCGTGCTGCTGGGCCTGCGTCCCGGCGAAATCGGCCCAGGGCGCATGAGCTGCGACGCCTGCGCCTGCATGGCCTGATCGAGCGAGTGCCCAAGACCCACCGCTATCGGCTCACAAACCTTGGGCTGCAAACGGCACTGTTCTACACGCGTGTGTACTCGCGCATCTTGCGCCCGGGCCTTGCATTGGTTAGCCCTCAGGCGCCTGCGGAGTCGCCAGCGTCTTTGCAGCGCAGCTTCCGCACCACCGAGCAGGCCATCAACATTTGGTGCGATCAGGTCAAAATCGCCGCGTAAAAATTTGACTCGACTGCTACACGATCATTTCAGTCAAGGAATTTAGGCTAGTGTCGGGGTGTTGGTCCGCAAGTGGTTCCACAGACTGTCCAGGAAGTCGCTGCGATTAGCCGAATCACGATAGACGCGGAGTTCTACCCGCATCGTCCATCCAGCCGATCCAGCAGGCACCAGTTGGGTCGGCCCCCGCAAACACCGGACATGCGGCAACGCTTTAATTTTGAGGTAGTCTTCTGCCTATGGTGCGACACGAAGCATGAGGCTCGTCGTTGAGAGCGCAGTGTGTGTCTGCTTCATCATTGTCCGGTCGTGCGGACATGTTTCCGCGACAGTGGACCCGTTGTGCGACCAGCGGTAGCCTAGGAAAGCATCTTTCGTTGGTAACGACGCTGGATGAAGCCTTTTCGACAACGTAGTCCAACTGTATGCGCCGCCGCGAGGTGACGCATAGAGGCTCTGAGCAGCGACGGGGCTAAGACGCAAGGCTGACCGGTATGGGTAACACATGTGAATCGCTGATAAACGTCGTCAGGAGAAGGATGCCAAAGCTGCTGTCAGGCATTAGCCAAACTGGTGCGCGGGTGGATGCTCCGTTCATAGGTCGGAGCACGTCGTCGAAATCCCCGCCGGCGAAAAGGCGGACCCTAACCCGGTCGTGTGATGAAACGGGAACGTGGTAAGCCCGTACAGTTGCCCACGTGGCAGATGAACCGAAAGGCAAGTCGTTGACTGTGCGGGTGTGAGAAGACGGATAAAGGGAATGCCGGGCTGTAATGGTCCAGATAGGGGTTGCAACATTACCCTACGCGAAAGCGGGCAGACTTCCGTCCGGTGTTCCAGCGCAAAGCTGTCGAAAGACTTCGTAGAGGGAAGCATGAGAGAGCATCGTTCGCGGTGTCTGCGCCCTCCGCTTCGGTGGAAGAATCTCCGCAAGACGATGCGCAGGCGTCAGTTTGTAGACGCCGGTCACACAGGCGTGCGGCTTTGGAATGCTTGAGCCGTATGCAGGGAAACTTGCACGTACGGTTCTTAGGGGAGGCTGCAGCGGCGACGCTGCGGCCTTACCCAATTTTAAGCCTAGTCACCACGTGGAACCACTATGTCATCCATCCGAGAGTCTTCCACGGCCTTCAGTTCAACGTATTAGCAACAGCTTGGATCTCCCGAGCGCTCCACCGGGACAGGTCTGTACCTTTTGGAAAGTATTGTCGTAGCAGTCCATTCGTGTTTTCATTCGTTCCGCGCTGCCATGGGCTTTGCGGATCGGCGAAGAATACCTTCACGCCGGACTCAATAGTGGAACGGGCGTGATCGGACCCTTCCTTCCCACGATCCTACATCAATGATCGCCACAGTTCAGCAGGCAAGTCAGTTACAGTCTTTTTAAGTGCGTTGGCCATCGTGACAGCCCCGTAGCCGGCTAGCGCAGGCCCGTTTTTTGTGCGCGGAATGGACCCATAGCCTTTCAGGCAAATGCACGAGCATTGTGAAACGGCTTGATTTTCCACAGCGTACCGATGGCAGATCGGTTCAGGCCAATGAGCAGGTCGCCTTCCCAATGGCCCGGCACCGCACGATCTTCCGCCTCTGCGGGCCGACTGGAAATCATCACCTCCTCGCTGACGTGCGCCCACGCCTTGGCACGCGCTCTCGCTCGCGGAACGCGCAAGGCTCGCCCGGTGCGCAGCAGCCCACCAACTCACGCTTGAGCGCGCCGCGCCCCTGAATATAAAGCGCTTGATAGATAGCTTCGTGAGAGATGCGCATGGATTCATCATCCCGGAAATCTACCTGCAACCGATTAGCAATTTGTTCAGGTCACCAACCATTGACCCACTTTCGGTCCCCGCAATGCGGTTTATTACGCCCCTTGAACGGCGTCTGCCTGGGCCCGTCAACTTTACGACCGTCAGCGTCACGTACTTTGCCCTCCAAGCGCTCCTTTGCATATTGACGTAGCTCCGCATTAGTCGCCAGTCTCGATGGCTTAGGTCGTTTAGCGAATCGTTCTGCCTTCCACTGCGCAACCGAAGCACGACACTCGAGGCATCCGTTTCGAGTCGCAGCATTGCGCGTTAGTTCTCGTGATACGGTTGACGCACTTCGTCCGATACGACGGGCGATCTCGCGCACCCCGAACCCCTGGACAGAGAGCAATGCTATCTCTTCTCGCTCAGCGAACGACAAGTATCGACCAGCGATAGGTTTGGACATGAATAGTGGCGTGCCGCCACGATAGCGGAACCAGCGCGAGCCTACCGCTTGAGATGCGCCGACCGCCTGCGCTGCTTTCTCGCTCGTGATGCCGGTCGCGATGTGTTGCCAAAACCGACGCTCGGTCTCATGCCCAAGTGACGGCGCCCCCGGCGAGTACATCGCTGCTCGTCCTGTCAACCGATACACCTGCTTCGCGCTTTTCACCATGCAACACCATCTCGATTAAAGGTGTTGCGACGACCAGTTGAATCCGCCTTCGCAGCCTTGATCGCTATGGTGAATCACTCCAGCGGGACGTCGTTGCGCGAGAGGCATATCGAGCGCCCTGAGCATCAGCTCCGTGTACAGGTGATTCGACATCGCCCAACCCACGATCCGGCGGCTGAACACGTCGAGCACCACCGCGAGATACAGGAACCCTTCGGCGGTCGGCACGTAGGTCGCATCCGCCACCCACAGTCGATTGGGCTCGTCGGCGCTGATGTGTCGTTGCACCAGATCCGGCGCGGGCCGTGCGTTGGGCTGCCGCCGTGTGGTAGAGATCCGTATGCGGTCAATTAACGACGCCCATCAGGGTTATTGAACTGGGCAATGACTTACCGCACTTCGGCGGGCATATTCCAAGGAAGAAGCGCGGCGTAGTCGTCGACGGTCTGCGCGAGCGGCAGGCCTCGGAGTAGCCACGTGAGGTATCGATACGGATCGATACCGTTGGCTCTTGCCGATTGGACCAGTGAGTAAAGATTCGCGCTCGCATGCGCGCCGGATACCGTATCGGCAAACAGGAAGCCCTTGCGTGCAACGACGAACGGCCTAATCTCGTTTTCACACGCGTTGTTCGAGATTGGATAGTCGCCGTTCTGAATGTAGCGGCTCAGCTTGTGCCACTGCCGATTCAGATATTGCAGCGCCTTGCCCAGCATGCTACCCGGCACGACGGCAGGCAGATGCTCAATCAACAATTGCTCGATGACGGCGAGCACGCGGGCGCTATAGCGGCGGCGTAATCGCAGCCGGCGAACGGCGCTCCACTTCGCACTTCGCGCCTCAGCCGCGAACAGCTTGCCGATGAGGTTGATGAAGCGCGTTGACAGAAGGTCCGGAGTGCGAGCGGATTTGGGCACTGTATCTTCCGCCTTGACGAACGCGCGCCTTAAATGAGCCCAACAACCAAGATGGACGAGCTGATGGTCGTGCGCGATGCCGCTATAAAGCTCATATACATCAGTCATCAACGCAGCCCCCGATCTGACGCCCGCATATAGTTGCGCGGCGTGTTTTGCACCGCGACCGGGCGTGTAAGTGAACAGTCGGATGGGCGGTCCCGAACCGTTTATTTGCGCCCAGACGTAGCTCTTTGTTTGCGGTCGGCGCCCGGGCTCCTTGAGCACCTGGAAGGTCGTCTCGTCGCCATAGATCAGATCTGCTTCGAGCAACGTGTCGCGCATCAGGTTGATCACCGGCTGGGTGGCAAGCCCAACCCGCACAACGCTGACGGCAACCGTGTTCGACGAGATGTCGCCGCCGAAGCGTCGCAAGAGCCCGGCCTGACGATAGATTGGCATGCCAAACTGATATTTGCCGGTGATGATCCACGCCAGTGCCGATTCGGTAAGCAGGCCGCGCGGAATGATCCGCGGTGGTGGCGGCGTTACCTTGATACCGAGATCGCAACAGGGGCAAGCGTACTTGACGCGTTGATGCTGGATGACGCGGATATGCTCTGGGATCACGTCGAGTTGCTCGCTGATCTCAACGCCGATTTCCACGAGCGCGTGGCCATCGTGGCCACAGAAGCGCTCGGACTCGGGCAGCTCGTGCCGGACGACCTCGCGCGGCAGGCTCGGATCGAGCGGCTTGCGGCCGCGCTTCTTGCGTGTGTGGGCAGACACCGCTGTATTTGCCGTATCATCCTGCGCGGGCTGTCCGCCGGAGACCGTGAGCGCTTCGGCTTCATTGAACAGACCAAGCTGGTCCGATTCGCGCGATTCGCTGGACGCGCCAAACAGTTCGCGCTTGTACGCTCGCAGCCGCTCTTCCGCGAGATCCCGCTCCGCTGTCACCAGCCGTAGTGTGCCGCGCAGTTCGTCACGCTCCTGCTGAACGGCACCAAGTGCGTCGCGTGCGGCGAGCAACTCCTTCAGTTCCTCGGCAGTGATCGTGACATTGATCGGCATGCCCGGTTAGACAGGCATGCTGCGTCGATGTTCAGCTCACACGAGCATAATATCGCTTTGGGTGTTTCTTGATGGCGGCGAGGTCCACGCCCTGTAGAAGCCAGCGTAATTGCTCTGTGCTTAGCATCACGACGGCCGCATCGTTGGGCCAGGCGAAGCGATCATGACCTTCGAGCCGCTTCATGAGAAGCCAGAACCCATTGCCATCCCAGGCAATGATCTTGATACGATCGTGACGTCGGTTGCCGAACACATACAAGGCCTCGTCCAGCGGATTTAGCGACATCGCCTGCTCGACGAGGATCGACAAACCATTGATGCCCATCCGGAAGTCAACGGGATCGCGGTGAACGTAGACCTTTAGCCCATCGTCGAACCGGAACACGGTAGGCTCCCGAGCATCTGGACGATCGTCGCCAGCTCTTCGAGACTCGCGTTGCCCAGCTCGAACTCGACGCCATTCGGCAGCCGCACATGAAGTGCGACGACCATCGACGGCAGGGGCGGCGACCGCTCTTGAGTCACATCGGGCGGTGCCAATGGCGCGGTGACAACTGGAATGAATGCCGGCGCCACGCTCGAGCGCGCCGATGTCGGAGTATCGATCAGCGTGCCCTCTGCGACCCCTGACGCCAAGTTCTGCTGAGCCTGCGCCATTCGCTGCTGACGGTAACGAGTGATCCACTTGCGAAGCTGATTGGGATTTACGTCATGTTCCATGGCCGTGCGCGCGATAGACACGCCGGGCTTCAGGCACATCCTGACAAGTTCGTCGCGTGCCGCTTCGTCATACTCGCGACGGCCATCGCGTTTCGCGCCAATCACCAGGCGGCTCTTGAGGTCTTTGTTCTCTGTCATCAGTGTCAGTGTGCAGGTGTCCACGTGGACACCTAGCTTCTGACCTTCTGCCCCTAGACGGAAGGGCGTCTTTTATTGACCGCTTACAGAGATCCAGCGTCGCCGGCTTACGCCACAGAGGCCGGCCAGACGCATCAGGCGGGCAACGCGTTTGCGTCCAACATGCACACCTTGCTCGGCAAGTTCGAAATGAATGCGAGGCATGCCGTAGACGCCGCGCGAGCCTGCGTGGATCGCCCGGATGCGCGCGAGCAGATCGGCGTCGCTGCACGCTCGCTTCGATGGCACGCGCTCAAGTCACGCGCAAAAGCCGCTGGCGGAGACCCCGAGCAGCCGTGCCATCGTGGCAATGGGCCATGCGGCCCGATTCGCTTTCATGAACTCGAACCCTTCCGGGCACCGTTCCGGTCTCCCGTGCGAACCAGGCCGCGGCTTTTGAGAGGATCTCTCGCTCAAGGCTCAAGCCGGCGCACCTTGCGGCGCAGGCGCGTAATTTCTTCGCGCTCGGCAGTGGTGAGCCCATCAAGTCGTGTACCGGCGTCCCGGGGTATGGGTCGAACCGGGGCCGTTGAGAACTCTTTGGACAAGCGTCGGAGAATGCGGCAGGCTAAGCCTGCCGCAGGCAGAAGGGATCAACCCGATGAAGGTGCAGATGGGAGCAGGTGCTTCGCGACGTTCCAGGGCAACAGTTCGTAGATGCGGTTGGCCTGACCTTTGGACAAAGGCACCGCTGGTCGAAGCGATCAACTACTCTCTGAACCGCTGGGACGGGCTCACATTGCTCTGTGATGACGGCCGCGTCGAAATCAGCAACGTACAACAGCGCAAAGCATTTTCGGCGAGTTCCCTCATCGACGTCTCGAGGGCCGCGAGCAATGGGGCGCTTTCTTCTTGCCTGACGCGTCGCCGCTCATCCGGCGGTTTGCCGCGGATATCAGCCTCGATTCCGTAAAACTCGCCAACCATGTGGAGCCATTGCTTCGTGGTGTCCGACGGGGCTGTCTCATGCACGTTGAATACGTATCCGCGCGCATGATCCCAGCAAAATGCCAGACGAACTCGGCCGTCTTCGTGCAACTCGTTGAAGCCGGCATAGCCGTCCGCCTGAAGGATGCCTTCGAATCCGGCAAGATGGGTCTGGGGGTGAATGCCTTTGCGGTCCGGCGAGTACGCGAACCAGACAGCAGCGGGCCGCACAAACCTGAGCGGCGATCATCGCGCACGTAGACCCACAACCGACCGGTCTTGGTCTTTTTTTTCCCAGGCGCGAGCACCGGTATCGGCGTATCGTCCGCGTGGAGCTTCGCAGTCGCCATTGTGTAGCGACGCAGGGCTTCAGTCAGCAGCCGACAGAGTTCTTCGCATTGCCCCGACCCAGCGGGCCATGGTGGCGCGATCGAGACGAACGCCGTCGCGCGCTCCGATCTCGGATTGCCGATACAGCGGCGTGTGATTTGCATACTTCGCAACGATGATCTCGGCCAGCAAGCTGGGATGCGCGATGCTGCGCTCGATCGGCAGCCCGGGCATGGGAGGTTGCGCGATATGGCCGCAACCGGTGCAGATCCGCTTGCGACGGATAGTGCGGATGACCTTGAACATCGCCGTGACGCGCGCGAGCTGCTCAGACACATCCTCGCCGAGCAACTCCATGGCGTTGTTGCACTTCGGGCAGTTGGAATCGGGCTCGAGCTCGTGCTCTTCGCGTGGCAGATGGGGCGCCAAGGCTTCCTTCGGGGATGCCGCAGACACGCCCGAACTCGATGCACGAGCGCGTGCACGGCGAACATCGGCAACGCCGCTGCCCGCTGCCAGATCCTCAAGTTGGGTTTCGAGCCGATCGATCTGTCGGTCTACCTGCTCGGATTTACGACCGAAGTGCATGCGCCTGAGCTTGTCGACCTGCGCCTTCAGGCGCTCAAGTTCCTGGTCCCGCTCAACAATCTCCCGGTCGCGTTCGGCGATCTCCTGGCGCATCTTTGCCATCGATGCCTGCTGCTCGAGCACCAGGGCGTGGAGCTCGGCAACGGTTTGCGGAAGCGGCGCATGGTCAGGCATGCGCTGCAGTTTACGAGCCTTCGATGCGGTTTACAACATCGACAATGCGGCCGTACGACGGGGTTGTCGCCAATCGATGCCTTCCAGCAGCATCGACAGCTGCGCAGACGTCAAATAGATCTTGCCCCCATCGGCCTGGGGCCAGACAAAACGTCCGCGCGAAAGCCGCTTCGCAAGAAGCCATAGGCCGTCATCGGTTGCCCAGAGAATTTTTACGAGATCGCCGTGACGTCCCCGAAAAATGAACACGTCTCCGCCGAGCGGATTCTCTTCGAGTGCCGCTTGCACCTTCGCGGCAAGAGCCGGGAAACCACTGCGCATGTCGGTGACGCCTGCGGCGATCCAGATGCGAGTGCCTGCCGGCAAGCCGATCATCGGGATAGCTCCCGGATCAGCAGCCGCAGCATATCCGGCGACACGTTGCCGCAAACCCTCAAGCGTGCACGGTCGAACTCGATCTCGCAAAGATTCTCTGGCGACCGTGTTGCATCAACTTCCATCGGTGGCGTATGTTCTGCCGCCTCAGCGACGACATTCACAGGCAACAGCGACGGCACCTCCTGTGCCCGCTTTGGCGTCGCGCGCTCAGGCAGCGTCGGCAAACCGTACTCTCCTGCCAGATAAAGCCGTCGCCATTTGAACAACAGGTTTGCATTGATATCGTTGCTGCGCGCGATCAATGCCACCGACGCGCCCGGCTCGAGAGATTGTTCAACCAGTTGCCGTTTGAACTCGGTCGGAAAGTTCGGCCGCTTATATGCGCCGTCTGCGGCGCCATCGCCCCATGTCTTGTCCACTTTAGTACCCACCATAATTTGGTGGATACCAAACTACCCAAAACCTCAATCAGCACGCCAGAACGGCCGCGGCGAGACGCTTACCCTGCAACGCACTCTTGATGAACCAACGGAAACGCGTGTTAATTGCTCGACAATATCCTCGCCGCTCTCTCAGGTTCTGGGTCTGTTCTATCAATGGCCCAGAGGCCTTTTTCGCCGACTGTGAACAGTCGGCGTTTTTTTACCCTTCGTCACAATTCCGTGTCTTTGGAGAACATAGCGAAAGTTGTCGCGTTGTGGCTGCCGAAAGATCATGCGCCCGGGTACGAAAATCGGGCGGCAGCGTGGCGTCGGCGTGATCACATCGCGCGCCGGGTTCATGCGAGATACTGCCGACCAGGAGCGGATGGGTCGCAACGGATCGCAGCAGGCTGACCACAGACCGATCCATGTGACAGACCCCGACGGTTCATGCGTACTTGGTCGCCCCGGAAGAGGACGTTACTGCTCCAAAGCCTAGAGGCAGAGACAGTTTTGCTTGCGCCCGCCGGATCGACGGCAGCGATGCCTAATCACCTTTGCAGATCCAGTTGCTCGGCCTGTGCCCGCATGACAGCAATATCTCGTTTTGGAGGTGCCCCAAATGACCGACTGTACTCGCGACTGAATTGAGATGGACTTTCGTATCCCACCCTAAAAGCTGCGCTCGCCGCATCAAGGTGCTCATTCAGCATCAACCGCTTAGCTTCGTTCAGTCGAAGCCACTTCTGATATTGCAAGGGGCTCATTGCAGTCAGTTGGCGGAAGTGCTGATGAAATGTTGGGGTGCTCATCTGCACACGCGCCGCCAATTCTTCCACACGAAGCCGCACCGCGAAATTTGCCTTCAGCCAGTCGACAGCTTTGGAAATTCGGTAGCCCTGTCCATCTACAGACGCGATGCGCTGTAACCGCGCTGCCTGATCGCTACGAAGTAGACGGTAATGAATCTCACGCGCAATTAAAGGAGCCAAAACCGGAATGGCTTCCGGGTCATCCAGCAAGTCCAACAACCGCACGAAAGGATACAAAAGATCCATGGTGGACGTTCCGACTCCAACCCCCCTTCCGCGTGAGCGATCGCATGGCGCGTTTCCTTGACCTCGCGCCATCAAGTCTGCCAACACGTGCATATCAAGTTTCAGAGTTAGGCCTAGGCAAGGACGCTCCTTGCTTGCAGCAACAACTTCTGAGTTTGCCGGTACATCCAACGAAGTGATGAGGAAGCGTTTCGCGTCATACGCGAAGGATTCGCCCCCCACCCAAACTTGCTTCAAGCCTTGCACCACAAGGACGATGCTCGGCTCAACCATACATTCCGTCGGGGGGCTCGTCGAGTCTCGACGAAACAAACTCAAAGTTGGTACAGCCGTGTCAAAGTCGCCTGGACGCGTGGCTCTTGCGGCGATTGCTCCGGCGAGCGCCGCCTGAGGCGTCCCGCGCTGCAGAGTAGATTCGTGTTTAAGAGCCATTGCAAACGCATCCTTCCCGAATGACCTTGTCCTCCCGACACCATTTGCTCCGCTATTTGAGTTATGGTGAGGACCTTTTATCAAGCTTTCGGCACGGGCAGCACCGACACGAACTACCACGGCTGGCTTGTCGGCCCTACGGTGAACTCATTGATTACAGTATCCTCCGGTTGGTCGATTGCGAACGCGATCACGTTTGCAACGCGATCGGGCGAAATACCATATTTCTCGTACACCCCTCGCATCGCCTCTGACGTTTGATCATGGCGAATTGCCTGCAATAATTCCGTGTTGATTGCGGCAGGATAAACGGTTGTGGCGCGAATATTGGTGCCCTCCATAGCGGACTCCATGCGCAGTACCTCCATAAAATCGCGGACGAACCACTTGGTTCCCCCGTAAACCGCTCCGCCTGGATAAGCCTTAAGCCCGGCCACTGACGATGTGGCGATAACTTGGCCTGATTTTTGTCCAATAAACGTCGGCAACACGGCACCGACGCCATTGAGTACGCCCTTAATATTCACATCCACCATGTCATGCCAATCGTCCGTTTTCATCGCAGACAGTGGTGAGTTAGGCATAATCCCAGCGTTCAAGAAGATAACGTCTAGTTTGCCGAATGCCTCTTTCGCGAGAGCCACGATGCTCTCGTTGTCCGCCTGTTGCGTGACGTCGACTACTTGATAGACTGCCTGCCCACCGACATCAGAAATTTCTCTGGCAAGTTGCTTGAGTTGACTCTCTCTCCTCGCACCAAGCACTACTTTGGCACCCTTTGAGGCAAGCAGCTTGGCCGTTGCTTCTCCAATCCCGGATGAAGCACCGGTAATGATAACAACCTTATTCTCGATCATATTTATACTCCTCTCCGGTACGAAACTTACCAGGTGCGAAACAGCGCCGCGGATCCCGTGGCACCACTAAAGCGGCGACGCGATGCGGAATTCTGAGTGACGCCGATTCTCGGGCTCTTGTACGCCGACTGTTCTCGACATTGTGAGCCTGGACGCCTTTTGCCCTCACCATTGGCCTCGCCCAGCATTCCGAGCCACGGCGGCTCATCGACAAATCCGCCAACAATACCGACTGCTGCCATTCTCGCTCTAGACAGGCCAGTGCGGATAGCTCATTTCACTGCATTATTTGCCCAATCCGATGACAGGCATGCCGGTTTCAAACGCGCCGTCCCGTGGCAGCGGCGCCATCCAACCTATAGCGACGCCGCACGGCCAACACTAGCCGCTCTTCCGGCTTCGCAGCTCAGTTGCCCACCGCGAGTCGAAAACCACCTAGAGCCTTCGAGAGGAGCAAAGATCCCGCCGTTACGAGGGGACTGGACCTGGGCGGTCACGGCGATCCGCCGTCTTGCGCCGCAGGGCCCGTGACGCTCGATGCCAACGCGGGCCGATCCCCGAAAGAAGCTTGTCACCGCGCGCAAAGGAGCTTCGCAAGCCGTTCCATATACCGCCCGATGGGCGGAGGGCAGAATGCACGCACCGGCTTGCACTATCGTGCGGTTCAAAATAACGGCGGGGTCCTTAGAAGTCTCGCCGACCGATGAATAAAGGAGGAGACATGAGGGCTAACGTTAATATGCTCGCGGCGAGCACGCTGGGCAGTGAAGGTTCCGGTCCGAAACGCGCGTCCCGTAGTTGCTGGCGCCGAGCAGCGGCTTGGGCGACCGCCGCGCTGGTGATGTGTGCTCCCGCCGTATCCGCTCAGGCTGGCGGCGTCCGGATAGGAGTGGTGTTCCCATCACAAAATCAGGCTCGGTGGGCGTGGGAACAAAAGGTCCTCGCTGAGCAAGCCAAGGCTAACGGGGACGAAACGATCTTTCAGTACTCGAACGAGAACGCGGCGACGCAAAAAAACCAAGTCGAAAGCATGATCCAACGGCAGGTGAACGTGCTCGTCCTCACCGCCATCGACGCACGAGCCGCGAGCAGCCTGGTCAAAGAGGCGCAAAGCCATGGAATCAAGGTAATTACCTATGACAGAGGAGTTAGCGACGCCACGGCTGATTACCATATCTCGCGCAATAACTACGACATGGGAGCTATGCAAGCTCAGTCTGCGCTCACGGCGGTTCCTTGCGGAAAGTACGCGCTTATCCGGGGGGACCAGTCAACGATTGCCCAGGTTGACATGTCAAAAGCGTACGACTCACTCATCAAAAACAAGTCCTGCATCAACGTGGTCTACGACAGTCTAACGCCGGGTTGGGATACGGCGATCGCTCAGAGAGAAGCTGAGTCCGCGCTGCAAAAGGATCCGAACATCAAAGCGTTTGTAGTGATGTGGGACAACGCTGCTCAGGCTGTCGTTCAGGCTCTGAAGTCGGCAGGTAAGAAGCCGGGAGAGGTTTGGGTGACAGGGGCGGACGCTCTGGTACCGAGTCTCGCGTATATTGCGCAGGGATGGCAATCCCAAACGACCTGGACGCCCTTCGACACAATGGCAAAAGACGCTGCGAACCTTGCGCATGCGCTTGGGACGGGAAAGGACATCCCCGCTCCGAGCGCGACAGTCAACGGCACGCGAACGGACTACGTTAAGATCGTGAGCGTGACGAAGGCGAACCTGTGCGAATTTGTGACTAAGATCGCTCCGAACGGGTGGGTATCAAAGGCTCAGGTGTTTGGCAGCAGCGCGAATAGCTGTCAGTAAGATGCGCTAGGGTAAGGTAAGAGCATTTAAACCGGCCAAACGGTCGAGGCTGCACATCGCTGCGAAAATCGACCCGACCGAACAGGCCCATCAAACAGCGGAGAAGACGTGGAAACGAAGCACACCGGTATCGTCCACCCTGACCAGGCCCGGGTTATCGTTACGAGGATAGAGCAAGACGGTAAATCGGACTATCAAGAGGCACTTATCGACGCGGACGTTGGAGAAGACAGCTTCGGGGTTCCGGTATTCAAGGTGAGCCAGCTTTGGGGAACAGCTGACGATGTGGCGCTTGTTGGGACGAACGTAAACCCTGCACAAGTCGTTGATCCTTGGTTTCCCGGGCCCGGCGGAGTTCGCTTCCGCTTCTTTACCTTCATGCCCACAACTGAAAGTGTGTCGAGTCCGGAAGACAAGTCGCCACTACTCGAGACCGTACAAGGAGAGGGGCTGTCAAACTTTGTCGAGGCTTTCGATCCCGACCGCCCCGGAATGCATATCTCTGACAGCGTGGATTTCGTTCTCGTTTTGACAGGCGAGATAGTCCTCGAACTGGAGAACCGTGAGGTGGTCGCTAAGCAAGGTGATGCGATCGTAATGCGAGGAGGCTGGCACAACTGGCGCAATGAAACTAAGAGTCCTTGCACGGTCGTTTCCGTAATGGTCGGCGCCAGGAGGAAGGGTACGTGACCAAACGAGAGCGATCCAGCCGAGGGCGGCCGTACTTCACATGTACTTGCGACAGAACGTCATGCGCTCCCCTCGAATGTGAATCGAAGTTACGTCCCGGCCATTATTTGTCCGCTTCTACATCAAAGGGGCGAGACCATTGGAGCAGCAATTGACCGGTCGCCGCCGGAGTGCTGCCAAAGCGGTCGCTTCGAGGTTTGGTGCTCCGACGCACAAGTTCGTCTTCGCCAGCCGGGGAGCAAGCTTCAAAGAACTCGGATTGGCTAAGGGGCAATCAATCAGATTGATTGTCGTTGGCGGTTCAGTCTGCGGACAGGCACTCGATTGCGCCGCGGCCTCGGCCGCGCCCGAGCTACCCACCAGAATAATCGATTCGCCCGACGCGGGCGAAACCGTCGAGTTGATTCACGCTCGTCTTGCAGGGGCGGGGCCGTCGGCAAGGTTGGAATCACGTGATGTCGTTAACTCACGTTAACTCCGGGGGACTATCTGCGCAGCGATTTCTTCCAGAACTGCGCGAAAAAATCGCAAAGACGCTTCAAGTCGGTAAGCGCGAAGATCTCGCAGTGGGCAACATCGCGGTTGGCCCGACTTGCCTAACCAGCTTTAGTAGCGGTAAGCTAGCACGCTCTACAAGAGTTCGAGTGTGCGGCGTCGATCGTGCCCCATCCTGAACCGCGCATAGATGTAGCGAATCTCAATCCGACTTCGGCGTGACAACTTTGGCTTTCCGCCCGCGTGCGGTCGGCTTCACCGGCAGGCTTCGTCCGTACTCATTCCACCAGCCTGTCAGCGCCTCGATCGTCGGCCCCAAGCCGCGCGCCTTCGCAGTGATCGCATATTCGACGCGAGGCGGCACTTCTGCGAACACTGTGCGCGACACCAAACCGTCAGCCTCCAGCTCGCGTAGTTGAGCCGTCAGCATGTGCTGGGTAATGCCTGGGATCGCCTTTCGCAGCTCTCCAAAGCGGTAGATCCGCTGGTTGAGCAACCACATAATCTCTAGCTTCCACTTGCCAGACAGCAACGCAAAGGCACGGCGCATTTCGTCGTGCATGTTGATCCCGTCGGCTTCATTAGTCTGGTTTTCCATCTAGGCGCCATTTATCATCCTACTTGATGGCTTTCATATTAGACGACATCCTTTAGAAAAGTCGATATGAACCAACTCTAGGAGTCCTGCTCGTGGTTACGATTTACGCTTACTGGATCAGCACTGCTTTGCTGGCACTGCTATATCTCGTGTCCGCGACGCTGTACGGGTCAAGAAGGATTGGGTCCGGCAGACTCTTACCGAGCCTTTGCCTCGACTGCTTAGTACGTTGCGCTCAGCAGCGGAGCGGAGTGCAGTTCCTGCGGCAGCCAAGAAGCAACGCAAATTCCATAGATGGATATCGCATTCTACGGTGAGGGAATACCGTCACTGAAGACGGCCAAACCGATAAACCCATTCGGCCCCCTTATCGGTCCCATAGGCGAGTACCGTGGCAAGCATCGCGAATGGCTCGATGTAGCGCGCGAGCCTGAGCGGCCCTGCGTCGATAGGATCGAAACCGAACTGTTCAAGCAGCGCGTGCACTCGGTTCTTGCTCTCATCGTGGTCGCCGCAGAAAAGCATGCTCGGCCGAGGTGAGTTGCCGCGCGCCTCAAAAACGCTCTGGAGCACTTCGCTTGGAGTCGCCTGGAATGCGGCCACGACATGAGCACCTGGGTTCCTACGAGCTATAGTCTCCGCCCCAGAGTCGGTATGTGCCACTACGAGTTCGCTATTGCTCGCGTCTAGCGGGTTGGTACAGCTCAAAACAATCTTCCCGGTCAGATCGCCGGCTTGCGCCAGAACGTCATCGAGTCGCCGCCAATGGACCGCCAGGACAATTAGGTCGCACTGTTCGACGGCTTCGCGCGGCGCTCCCGAGCGAGCCGTGGAGCCTGCCGCGGCGGCAAGTAGTTGCAGCTTCTTCTCACTTCGAGCGTAGCTGAAAATAACATCGTGCCCGAGTCTGGCGAGAATCGTCCCGATTGATCCTCCCATCAGGCCAGAGCCTAGAATTCCAATTTTCATTAGTAGACCAATTGTTATTCAAGCTTCGACGTTGGAACGGCCAGTGAACGATCCAGCACCGGCTATCGGGCAAAGACGGCAACCAACTCCGCAGCCGCCATGTTCACGCCGCGTCAACGTGCGGCTGGGTCAGCGATGCCATGTCGATCACGAACCGGTAACGCACGTCCGACCGTAGCAGTCGCTCGTAAGCCTCGTTAATCTGGTCGATACCGATCATCTCTACTTCTGGCAGCACGTTCTTCCTCGCGCAGAAATCGAGCATCTCCTGCGTTTGTGCGATACCGGCGATAGCCGAGCCGGCAACGCGGCGGCGGCCGAGCAGCAGTGGCAGGCTATTCAACTCGTCCAAAGGACCGACCTGCCCGACCACGCATAGGGTCCCGTCCACGTCGAGCAGCGGAAGGTAGGGTGTAAGATCGTGCTTGGTTGGCACCGTGTCGATGATGAGATCGAACGCAGAGCCTGCTTGGACCATCGCCTTTTCGTCGCTGGACAGGAGGAAGGCGTCCGCACCGAGTTCCTTGGCATCCGCCTCCTTGCTAGGTGAACGACTCAAAACCGTGACACTTGCGCCCAGCGCGGCAGCTAGCTTGATCGCCATATGGCCCAGGCCGCCCATGCCGATGACGCCTACCCGGCTGCCGGGTCCGACGTTCCAGTTGCGCAGGGGCGAGTACGTCGTCGCACCCGCGCAAAGCAGCGGGCCGGCTTTCGCGAGAGCTAAACCCTTCGGCACCCGTAGCACGAATTCTTCGCGCACCACGATGTGCTTGGCATAGCCTCCCATCGTCGGCTCGCCCGTAATTCGATCCACTCCACAGAAGGTCTGCGTGTTGCCCTCGCGACAAAGTTGTTCTTCGCCCTTATGGCACTGGTCGCAGTTTTGGCAACTATCGACCATAGTTCCCACAGCAACATGGTCGCCGACTTTGTGCCGCGTCACGTCCGGGCCAACCTCGATCACTCGTCCGACGATCTCATGTCCGACCACGATCGGATAGTTCGTCCAAGACCAGTCGTTTCGGGCGGTATGCAGGTCGGAATGGCAGACTCCGCAGTAGAGAATTTCAATTGCAACATCATTGGCGCGCAACGCGCGTCGGTCGAAGGAAAACGGCGCAAGGGGTTTGTCGGCTGCAAGCGCGGCGTATCCATAAGTTTTCATCAAAAGCTCCCGAAAATGGCCCTCGCCTATTGGAGCCGTGGGCCGACATGCAATTACTTCAAATTGATCTTGAGGAACTCAGTCAACTTCGCGAGCGGAATCAAATTGACGCGATCATACAGGTCGCCGTGGCCTGCGCCGGGTACGATGACCAATTCCTTGGGTTGACCGGCGCGCTTGTAGGCGTCTTCGCTGAATTTTAATGCGGTAATGGTTCTGGAACGTCACCTTTTCCGTGGTTACCTTGTCGCTCTTGTAAAAGTCGTCCGCCCCACTTGACATATCGGCTCCTAATGCAGTGAAAAAAGACGAACAGTCCGAAGACTAGAAAGAGTTTTTTCATGAAATCGTCCTTCCGATAGGAGGTGCGGCAGCGAACCATACGGGTCGTGCTGCGGCGACGGGGCTGGCGCTGCAGCTTTGCACACGCACGATCCATTCGTGTCATTTCAGGGAAGCATTGTGCCGACGAGCCCCACGTTCGAATAGCTGCGTTTCGCTGGATTTCTTGCCTGATCCTATGGACCTTCACGCTGCGTGCCTCGGTTTATCCAAGCCTCCGAATAAACTTTCGTGGACCGGCCTCAACTTCGCGGTCGGCCCGCAGCATTGCTCGATAATTCTCGAGCATGCAAATCGGTCGTCTGGCCGTCGATGGACGTTCGGAGGTCCACATCCTTTGTCTCCGGCACGAATTGAACAAGGATAAGTGTGGTCGCCGCGACGATCGTCACATACCAACCCGGCGCGAGCGGCGAATGCAAGAACTTAATCAAAACAGCACTTACCAAGGGGGTTGTTCCGCCCATTACCGCAACTGTCACCTGATACGCAATCGCGTGCCCCGTTGCGCGGAATGACGTCGGAAACAGCTCCGCAGCGGCCACCGAACACGCTGCTCCATACAGACCTATACCTATTCCAAGCAACACTTGTCCAGTGACCGCTCCAACCAGCGATCCATTCGCAGCTAACCGGACCGAAAAGTACGCGACCACGACGAGCCAGGACGCTCCCGCCATAAGCACGGGCTTGCGGCCAAACCGATCGCTGAGCGTCCCCCCGATCAGATAGAAAAAGGCGTACGCGGCGATACCGACCGAGTTTGATAGTAATGCGGTCGTCGAATCCATTCCTACTTGCTTAACGAGAAAGGTGTACATGAAACCGAGCAGAAGATAAGCGGCGACAGACTGGATCGGCATTATCATTGCTACGTACATCATCGATCTAAGGCCAGAACGGGTAAGGATCCCTAACGGACTCTTGGTGCGGTTTCTCCGCGACGCCTCTTTGTACTCGTCGGGATCCTCAAGATTTCGACGAAGCCAGTAGCCAACGACGCCAATGAGCCCACCAATCAGGAACGGCACTCGCCATGCCCAGTCCAGATACGTTTCCTTCCCTATTACCAATTGAAATCCCAATAGCATCAAAGCGACTAGAGCGTTCGGAATGTTGGCAAGACAATAAGAAAATCCGACCCAACGCCCTCGTCGTGCCGATGGTGCCGATTCAAGGATGAAACTAGTGCTGCCCGTGAGTTCCCCTCCCATCGCGAGCCCTTGCGCGAATCTACATATGACGAGGAGAAGAGGAGCACCAAGGCCGATATTCGCGTATGTAGGCAGAAGACCTATGATTGCTGTGCCTGCCGCCATCAACCAAATGGTAATCGAAAGCACCTTGACCCGGCCTATTCGATCTAACAAGTAGCCAAACAGCAGGCCGCCAACAGGTCGAGCAACAAACGCGACCGCGTACACCGCAAAAGTATTGAGAAGTGCGGCAGCTGTGTCGCCTGTCGGGAAAAAATGCGCTGCAATGAACGGTACTGAAAAGCCAAACACAGCGAAATCGTAAATTTCGCCAAAATTTCCGATTGAGGCAGCGCTCAGCGCGCGCTTGGAACCACTGCTTTGCATAGAGACTCCTGAACTCACTCATCAACTGGCGCTTTGTTTCGAAGCAGCGTCTTCTTCCTTCGTCCGGGGCGTGTCAGCAGCCTTTGACAAGCAACGAAACGTCAACCTCTCGAAACTTCATTTCTGCCTGTCTAGTAATCAAATGTAGATACGACGGAGGTGATGAACCACCGACCATCCACCCGCTCGGTCACAATTCCCAGCGTCTCATACGGTGCATCTAGTAGCTTCAAAATGGCGATGGCCCTGGGCCGATTTTTAGCCGAACGAGGCAGATCTAGCACGATGAAAGGGAGTACTGGAGACGGAGCATCGCTCTCATACAACACGGGCAAAACCGCGTCGGTAGGAACAGCGTACCGCTCGAAAGCCGCAGGCTTCGCCATAAGAGCTCTTGCGCCACGAATCACCTTTGGCCCACCACTTCTGTCGAAGAGGAAGGGAATCGCGGCACCGTGGTCGCGGAGCCGCCATAGCCAAAGACGAAGCTCCAGCGGCACATGCTGGGCGTTCTTGGAAGTTGCATCTGCTATAAATGGTGCTAGCCTTCCGAACTTCATTGACCCGGTTAGCCATTGCTCAAAGAAACCGCGATAGAATCCAAGGATTTGTGGGTCAACATTGTGCTGCATTGAACCGTCGTTTAATTCAGGCAACTTTCTCCCACGCCATCTAATCGACCTCCATCCATCTCCGTCAGGCAAGCTGATCCCATCTAAGAACGAGACGTCAGCAAATCCGCGCTCTCGAAACCAGTCCGCCTTGTTCGCTTTGGTCCTAGCAACTGCAAAGCTATTTAATTGAGACGAAATGTTCTCCCACTTTTCCGGAATACGTACTCGTCCATCGATCGTTGGATATCGAAGAAGTGCATCGAACGTGGCGCGGGCCATAGGTGGGATCTCACTCGGCCAACTTGCCGTGACTTCTGCATCGTGAACGCTGATACTTTGCCTGTCCCTAGGCGCGCTCATCGAGAGTTGATCATCGCACTTTATGCCTGCCTCTTCGAGAGAGACCGCGACTGGCACGCCTTGGTGCGAGTACGCGTCCTGTAGTGGATGCAGCGATTTCCCGAAAAGCTGAAGCATAAACCCGGCTTTCCCTCGTGCTGTTTCGATCAACTTCTCAGTCTGCGCTGAGCTTTCACGCGAGCCGGCTGTGACTGTTCGTCCCTCGGGCGAGACGGGCACCTTCCGAGCACTCGGAAAGTGAAGCGTTTGTACTGCCAGGGAGTCCTCTTCGTATGGCAACAGGCACGCATACTGCAGCTGGGATTTCATGTTCTCGATCAGCCCGCCATCAACGCGCTGGTTTCCGAGTGAAATCGCTTCCGCCTCCTCGGGCAAAAATCCAGCTTTCTGGGCCAGCCAGTACGTTAACCCATAGTGAACGTCAGACTCGAAGCAAGGCGCAACCCGGGGGAATAGCACGATCGAAACAGTCAGAAGCATTTGTATGCCTCTGAAGAACGTTTTGTTTCGCGCAACACGCCACTGCCCTCGGTGGTGAATGTGCAGACAAGACACCAATCGACCTCCCACTTTCCGTTTATTGCTACAGGGGAAGCGCATAGAGCTTCCCCTTGACGAGCACTTCAGTTGCTCGCGTCTGCCGCGGGTGTGCTTTCAGGCATCGGCCAAACGCCGTTCTTGAACGCCATTACAAGTTGCCCGTTGTCCTGACACGCGGTAACAAGACGGTGGTTCTCGAAGTCGAAATCCAGTCTAGCATTGCACCAGTCAGGATTTCCGGCGTGCCATCCCCGATACGTATGCTGCGAACCGGGGACACTGACGGTTGTACCAGGAGGGTTGAGATACGCAATTTCCTTTGGCGCAGCTGGATCACGAATGTCGAACACGCGTACACCTGAATCTTGAAAGCCACAGGCCATTGCGGTGGCGTTTTCACGATTGTCGACGGTACAGTAGTGACTGCCGTATCCAAAGATGTTCACGCCGACCATGTCCGGCAAGACTCTTGAGCAATTCGCTGTAACATGTGTTTCTAGGCGCGTTTCTGAAATTTGCACGGGGCTTGCTTCATTCGACATATCGTAGATATGTGCCATCGGGAAGGGAGAAAGGCCCGCGGAACAGGCGGCTGCCGCATTCTTAGTTGCAGGATCAAGTAGCCCCCCAGCCCCCCCCTCATCGACGTGCACGAGATAGGGCTTCCCCTTCACACGGATGGGAATCGTGTGCTGCGACGTGGATCCATCTCGCACAGGGACCGAAGCGATCAGCGTCATTTTTGCATTGGGAGCGCGTGCTTGTACCTGTGAGGTGTCCATCACGTAAAAACCATTCTGCACCTTCGCGTTAGGATCATTCAACGGGGGGGGCAGGCTTGCAAGACCGATGGCGTCCGCTCCGATCGAGGCAAAGTAAGCACGTTTTCCGTCATCGCTCACTGAGAGCCCGTGAGCGAGTCCCCCCAGCGGCAATGTAGCGAGGTCAACTGAAGCGACATTCTTTGGGTGCTGTGGGACCGAGATATCGATTGCGTAGTATGCGTTTGACGCGAGAGAACCAACATAGTACGTTAGTCCGTCAGGTGACAATCCACCTTCATGACCTGAAGGCGCTTTCGGGGCCACAACTCCCCCGTCACTGCCGGTACCGACGTCAATACTCGCCAGCAACTGTGGGTGTCTACAATCCGAAGCGATGTCGTACACATCGACTTGCGCTCCTCCCCCGCCATTGCTACCGTTGTCTGCTACGAGAAGTCCTCGTTTCATGCTTACCCGTAGGGACTCCCAAGGGTCTAGCATCGCGGGCGAGGTCAGCGACGTGATGTAGACAGGCTTTGCAGGATCGGTTATGTCGATCACCGGAACGCCAGGTTTCTTTATCCCACGGCTCTTGCCGTCCGAGTCCGTCGGAGCAGCCATCGCGTGATACGCGCAAATATGTCCGCTCGCATCCTTGAACATCGCTGCGGACCAGTCCGCCCCTTCTCCTTGATATTGCCCGACGATCTCGAGGTTGCAGTTGAAGCCACCGAAACCGTTGCGCATTGAGGCCGGCACTTGACCTTGAAGTGCGGTTTCTGGATGGTCGCCCGATCCGCAGGTCGCTTTCGGAACGACATAAGCGGCGACCGCTGCAGGCGGACTACCCGCTGGACTAACGTCATTGCCGCCTCCTCCGCAGCCTGCCACCGCCAACGCGGCTGCACTGACGAAAAGCCATAGTAATCTGTTTGACTGATACATGACGTCTCCTCCAAAAGAATGCCCTTCACGGGCTATACAACCTTGACACTAGTTTTGAGGCAAAACCGCGATGGTCGCTATTTCTATTTGTGTTCCGTCCGCGGCATGCAGGTGCAGCGAGAATCGACCGCTCTTTTCGCCGGTCATATGGAATTGAGCTGGACGCCCTGGCTCCACCTCTGGCATTTCGTCTACCCCGTGGACCATGACCATCCCGGGCTCGTTAGATGAAATGTTGACGATCACCGAGTCACCTTGCGCCACCGACAATACTGGTATTTGCATGCCTGGTCTCGTTCGGACGGCAGTAACATTGAACTCACGAGTTCCATGCCCGTGAACGGTTCGAACCGGCTTTGCATACTCATATCCTAAAAGTAAGATCACGATCAGGCCACAGACAAGGGTTAGCTTGAGCAGTGGCATCCTACGTTTTACCGCGACTAAAGCGTTCATTAAGTTCTCCAACAGGGCCTTGACGCTCAGCCCGAATTCATCGGCAAGGAGAGGATCCATAGCCCGCTTGCTGTGAGCCCCATCATCAGCGTCATCATCGGAATCTGACTGATGAGCGCCTTAGAGCGGCTTCGAAAGCTGTGGAAGGATTGCCCATGAGCGATATAAACTGCCAAGACGTGCCCGACCAGCACCATCACAACCTGAAGATGCCAGACGACGCTAGCATCAATCATGAATGGTCGAAGCGCGCCCTGCGCGGTACCGAATAAGTTCCATCCCCACCCGAAAGGATCGGAAATCAACCTATAGATCTGGGGAGCTTGGCTAAGCGCGACAGAAAAGTAATGCGTGACGTGGTAGAAGAAGGCAATCGGCACTAATGAAAGTGCGAAATCCGACAGTAGTTGTCCAGCGGATCTAGGGCTACCGACAATAAACTTTCCAATGCCAAGCACAAAGGCATAAGCCACCAAATACACAAACGGAGACAACAACAGACAAAGCCACTGCCAGCCGTAGTAAATATCAGCTGCGACAGCGTCGATGTCTGACGAACCCGACCCAACGGCCGACATAAGAACCGGCGACACGCTTCTCCAATATCCCGAATTCCACAAGAGCGTGTCGTGAATTCCGTCAAAAGCGGTGGAGGAAATCATGAACAATATGAAAAACGTGAGGCTAAAAGGCATTAGCGTCCGTTTCATCAAGCCTGCCAGCGGCCACCTCAATCGAATTTGCCACCGGCTGGCCTCGTGAATCCATTCGACAGGTGCAAGCATGCCAATCAATTTAAACATAAGCCTAAAAGTGTCGGCATACTCTAACCATATCGCGGGGCCAAAAAGCAATGATCCGAAAAGCATCCAGGCGAGGTACGCTGCGAGGAAAAAGCTCAAGGTCGCCGGACTTCCATTTCCAAATAGCTCAAGAGCAACGAGTACAAAGTACATTCCTACGGACGGGAAGTACCCCAGTTTCTTTGGGTAGTTCAGATACTCGGTTCTTCTTCCTTTCGAAATCTTCTGTATGAAGCTCAAAGGCAAAGACCATGGAGAAACTACTGGATAGAAATCGCCGATCACAGACGCGAGATAGACCAGGACCAAAAGAAACAATATCCAGAACCAAGTCATATTGAAATTAAGCATCGGGTTGGGCGACCCGATAAGACCGCTAACGATGCAAATCGTTATAGAGGCAAAGCTCAGGCATCTGAGCGTTGCCTCTACTTTCGAATGCAGCGTGAGCCCTTTCTTATGCGTTACGACTAGCGCTACCGCAACGCTTTCACCCTGTTGCGGAATACGGGGCGACGAGAAAAAAGCGAGGATAAGAAACGACAATAAGAGCGCTGCAATTGATCCGTATGCATATAGCCAGAACGGTACCGGGAGGGTGTAAGGCGCAGCAAACGCGTGCGCCTTTGCTTCACTGGCACCGATCGAGCAGCAGGCTGTAAAAAGTATCAATCCACGCGATACAGATGAAACCTGCAACATCTCGCCTCCTATCCGATTCTCTGTAGCATCGGGCAAGGGTATCAACTACCACTTCCCTTACACCTACTCCGACACTTGTCGCAATTTGATCTGGTTCATCGTTGACGGTGGCGCCCGAAAACTTAGCACAATGAGGACCGCTATTACATCCATGACGGCCATCGCGAGCAGAGCACTTGAGAAATTGCCAGTGATGTCTTTTGCGAGGCCCATTATCCAAGGACCGGCAAACCCCCCGAGATTGCCGATAGAGTTAATTAGCGCGATACCTCCCGCCGCGGCAGCTCCCGACAGAAGTGTCGTCGGCAATGCCCAAAACGGAGGAATCGAGCAGTAGGCGCCGAAGGCCACAACGCTGAAAGCGACCATCTTGACATACGGATTTTGAACGGAAGCAGCAACGACCATTGCAAGGGCCATTGCAATGATGGGCACTGCGGTGTGGAAGCGGCGTTCTCCTTGTATGTCGGACCGGCGTCCCGCCCAAAGGATTCCGAACGTAGCCGCAATGAATGGAATCGCGGTGATCCACCCGGCTCGTAGGTCGCTCACCCCAAATCCTTTAGCAATCTGAGGCAAGAAGAACACGACGCCGTACACGTTCAGCACGACACTGAAATTTGCGGCTGCGAGCATCAGTACTTTGGGCGAGGTGAGCGCTCGAATGACAGAATGGCTCCGAGCTCCATCGGCGAGTCGACGCTCCTCGTTGAGCTGCTTTGTCAACCAGTCTCTTTCTTCTTGCGCAAGCCATCTCGCTTCGCTCGGGCGATCGGTCAACATCGTCAAAATAATGACCGACATGATGATCGCCGGTGCAGCTTCAACAATGAACAGCCACTGCCAGCCGCGCAGATTCAGCAGACCGTTAAGATTCAGCAATGAGCCAGAGAGTGGGCCACCAACCAGAAATGAGACAGGAGCGGCGACGACCAGATAGCTCATCGCCCGTCCGCGATACGCCTCTGGAAACCACATCGTGAGGTAGAAGATCATCCCTGGGAAAAATCCGGCCTCGGCGACGCCGAGCAAAGCGCGCAGAATGTAAAAACTGGTCGATCCCTGCACAAAAGCCATTCCGCCGGCGATCACTCCCCAAGTTAGCATGATTCGAGCAATCCAACGGCGTGCACCGAACTTCTCCAGCAGCAAGTTAGATGGCACCTCGAAGATGCAGTAGGTAACAAAAAAAAGCCCCGCTCCAAACCCAAACATCGATGCTGTGAGACCCAAGTCCCTATTCATCTGCAGGGCAGCGATCCCAATGTTCGTCCTGTCCAGAAAGTTTATGAAAAAAGAGATCGTAATCAGCGGGATAAGACGCTTCGAAATGCGTCTGATCGCACGTTGTTCTACCGTGTCCATGTCGTCTCCGATGTGTTTTCGCCCGCGGTTTCCGTCCGCAAGTCTTCTGCTGCAAGATGCGATTCAATCTCTGGACTTCGCGTCGAATCGGGAAGGCTAGAATTAGTCTAAGAGCCCGGAACTGTGCGTGCCAGCTATCGGAACGGCAAGGAGCGTTGCTCTGGGAGCAAAGCGTGGAATGTGCTTACTGACGAGTAGTACCTACTCGATCTTTGGCGTGAATCGGAGCTTTTTACTTATGATTTGCGGCTTGTTGGCGAGCGCTCCTCAAAGAATGAGAGCGGAAGCAGCGATGGGGGCGTGCTGACGCTCTCTCCGGGATTTAACCAGCTTGACGGGACGACCACCGAATTACGTGTGCGGGCGCGCAGATTCGGATGAAGATGCGAAATCGAATGCCCGTCGACGAACGGTCGTTCCACAGCTCTGCGCGCCGCGCGTGTCAGTAGTGGTACGGAGCCCGCTTCACGCCGTCGATTCACACCAGGCAACGTCATCGAGTGGGCTGCCGAGGACTCGCTCGGCTATCTAATAGCTTTGCTTCCTAGACCCACTACAGCCTCATTTCCCGGCCCTGCCGCAAACGATTAGGCCGAACCGCCGGGAGACGGCGCTTCGGGCCAACCATTGCATGATTTACGCTGAGGTCGATCCGGGCTGGAAATGATACGGCTCAGGATCGGCCGTGTACTCGAACTCAGTCGGAACGCTCTCAGTACGGTGCTGGCTATTTGGAGCCTTGGGTACCGTGTAAAAATCCGCAAGATCAGCCTGCTGCGTCAACTTCCAGTAATCAACGAGACGCCATGGGCTGTTGGTTACGATTCGCCCGCGCGCGTTACGGAAATACGTTGACATGCCAGGGTGGCTCCAAATCATTTTCTGGTGCATAGCTTGGATGTGCTGGTTATAGGTGTCGTACACATCCTGTCGGCATTCAACCTCAACGAGAGAAAATTCTCCCATTTGGCGCAAAATACTTAAAACGAAGTCCACTTGGCACTCGACTGTAAAGATGAAGCTGCCGCCATGTCCAAGCGCAGTGTTCGGTCCATACAGCATGAAAAAATTCGGAAAGTTGGGAACCACGGTACCGAGATATGCTTGTGAATCGTCGTCGTCCCACGCTTCTCGAATACTGACACCTTGCCGACCGATCACCTCGACGGGCGAAAGAAAACGCGAAACATCGTATCCTGTCGCAACGACAAGTACGTCAACTTCGCGCGTTCCGCCGTCAGGACCATAGACCGTCTTGCCCTCAACTTTGCTCACCGGTCCATCGATCAACTCAACCTGGGGCTTGAGCAAACTTTTGTACCACCCGTTGTCCAGCAACATGCGCTTGCCGAACGGAGGAAACGTCGGCGTGACCTTTTCAAGCAGGTCTGGACGATCCGCCAATTGCTCTTTAATGTATCGGGTAAAGACCTCACGGTGTCCGTCGTTCGTTGCGTTGATCGAACGTTCTGGGTGTGCCCACTCCGGGTCTTTCTGCAAAGTCTCGTGCACCTGACTGTCGAAGATCCAGCTCAAACGCAGTCGATACAACCATTCATAATGTGGCACCTCACGAAAGAGCAATCGGACGGATTCAGGAACCTTCTTTCGGAACTTTGGAAACGGGGCCGCCCACTGCTTTGAGCGCTGGAAAACGGTAAGAGACTTAACGGTGTCAGCAATGGCAGGAACAAGTTGCATGGCGCTGGCACCATTGCCGATCACGGCTACACGTTTGTCGCGCAGGTCGATCGTCGGATCCCACTTCGACGTGTGAACCATTGGTCCGTCGAACTCTTGCAGGCCAGGAATGGGCGGAAACTTTGGCGTGGTGAAAGCACCGACCGCCGAGATGACCACATTCGTTACCAGCACTTCTTCGCTGCCGTCCGGTAGTCGAAGGCGAGAATGCCAAGTGTGGCTTTCCTCGTCGTAACGAGTTGAGACGCATTCGGTCCCAAATCGTACCAGTTCTTCAACCCCAGTCTGTCTAGCGACCCGGTTGAAGTAACCCTCGACTTCCTCTTGCAGCGGGAAATACATCGACCAGTCGCCACTCGCGAACGTATACGAATACAAATGGCCCGGTGTGTCTACGCCGCAGCCAGGGTAATGATGTGAGTGCCATACACCACCGGCGCGGTCTTGCTTCTCGATGATGGTAAAAGGGATTCCAAGTTGGCGAAGCCGGAAAGCAGCGACCACGCCCGACATTCCAGCCCCGATAATTAACGCATGGAATCCTTTTTTCACGGCGACCGGTTCGGGAGCAGCACCGGAGTAACGCTTAAGTCGGTGCATCATCAGGTCGGCGTATTCCTGCGGAATCTTTGAAGACTCCGAGAACGACATCATCCGAATCAGTTCGTCGGCCGTGAGATCGGGTTTGGCAATCGGCTTGCCGGCGCGCCAGGCAGTGATTGTGTCCAGTGCTGCCGCGCGGACCTCGTCCTGAATCGCATCGGGCAGCCCCCCGGAGTCGTTGTCGTCCCAGCGGCTGCGATCGACAATGTAGGGCGCCTGGAGCCAGCGCTCTTCGCCGGTGAATTGGTGAAGCAGCAAAAGTAGCGTGGGGATGTTCGCAGAGGGCAGAGCTTCTGCCAAACGCTGACGAAAGTTGTCGGGGTCAATGTTTTCGGGGCTAGTCATCGCTTAATTTCTCTTTCGGCGGAGGGCAATGAAGAGTGCAATCCATCACCACTGAGGGATAGTTAGACGTCTTACTCGTAGGTGAAGTCTTGCTTTTCTCAACCCAATTGCTTACTCACCGTCTCCCTGTCGCGTGTATTGCGAAGCTCCGCTAGAGGGAAGATATCAGCGGCTGAGCGAGGGGCTCGACCATCAACCTGCAAGTGAAGTTTGCGCCCTACTTGAGGGACTGCCTATTAAGCGCTACGCCAAGCATCTTTGCACTGTCTGCAAACTTCGCGGGTTGGGCAGTCCTTGTACCGTCGGACGCGCAAATCTAATGACACTCGCCCTTTGTTTCGAGCATTGAGAGATGATGCGCCTCCGGTGTCGTCTGGCAGCGCTCAGCGAGTTTCATTGCTGCGGCGGCTCACGGCCGCGCCAACGCAACTACCCTTACTTAGTGATTGGCACGATTGACGGTGCCGACGCAGGTAACAGGATTGCGGCGATTTCGTGCGGAGCCGGCTTTCACTACGCCGATCCGACTCATTAATGGCGAGTTGTCTTCAGATTGCGCTTTCGAGCAGCTCACGCCTTGGAAGAGCATCCTTCCTTATCATATCTGCGCCTTTCGCGCCGATCATCAGCGACGGCGCATTGGTGTTGCCAGTCGTCACCCGCGGCATGATTGACGCATCTACAACGCGAAGTCGCTGAACGCCAATTACACGAAGCCGGTCGTCGACCACCGACATCGCATCTCGGCCCATCTTGCACGTACCGGACTGATGCGAAGCAGTGTTGCCAGTCTCTGCGATGAACGCTCGGATTTCTTCGTCGCTTACAACGTGCTTTCCCGGCAGTTGCTCGTTGAGTACATGCGAAGAGATGGGCTCCGCATCCATTATTCTCCGTATAATCTTGACGCCTTGAATGATATCGGCGAGGTCTTCCTTGTTCTCAAGGTAATTAGCGGTGAAACTCGGCGCGTCCATTGCATTAGCTGATCGAAGCAACACGCGCCCTGAAGCGCGCGGCCGCATCAGGTACGTGGAAACACCAATGCCAGCCTCGGCATCTACATCGACGTGTCCGCTCGCGTGAAACTTAAAAGTCATCGGCCTGAAGCTTATCTGCAGATCCGCGTATTCTGCCTCGGGCCGACTCTTAACGAATGCCGCCACTTGAGATGCTCCCAGTGCAAGATATCCCCCACTAGTTAGCAGATATCGAGCTCCTTCAATGTACTTTCTGATGCCCCGGATGTTGCGGTTGTATGAGCTCGCCTCTGCCGAGCGGTATGCAGTGTGGACGACAAGGTGATCTTGAAGATTCGAACCTACGCCAGGGGACTCGACAATTGTCTCAATGCCATGCTTCTGGAGCTCGACCGCAGGGCCGATACCCGACAACATCAAGATCTGCGGGGAGTTCAATGCACCGGCAGAAAGTATCACCTCTCTAGAGGCCGCGATCTGCCTTCGTTGCCCCGCCTCAACGACCTCAACTCCTGACGCCTGCTTGTTTTCCAGAACGATGCGTTGTACGAGGCAATCAGTTCTGATTGTCAAATTCGGTCGGTCTAAAATGGGCTTCAGGAAAGCCACGTACGCGGATTGCCGGCGACCTGCGCGAATAGTGTGCTGCATGAATCCAACGCCTTCATGGAGTTCACCGTTCAGGTCTTCTGTAACCGGAATTCCAACTGTCTGAGCAGATTTGATGAACGCATATGAGCTCTGCATCTTGACAGCGGGATCGCTGATCCAGAGAGGGCCGTCGACGCCACGATACTTACCTGCTCCGCGCTCGTTGTGCTCGATCGCCTTGAAGTACGGAAGCACATCGTCGTATCCCCATCCGCTGTTTCCGAGACTTTCCCAATAATCGAAGTCCTTGCGATGCCCCCGTATGTAAATCATTCCATTTATGGAGCTCGACCCGCCCAACCCTTTGCCTCTCGGCCAATACACGCGGCGTCCGCTAAGAGTTGGTGACGGCTCCGTGAAATAATTCCAATTCAAATTCTTGTCGAAGTAAAGCTTCGCCATACCGGCCGGTGTATTTACCCAAAACTTGTCCGATTGCGGACCGGCTTCAAGAAGCAATACTTTGTTGGCTGGGTCATCGGAGAGGTAGCGCGCAAGGACACAGCCAGCTGACCCCGCCCCGATGACAATGTAATCGTACGTTTCCATGCGTAGCTCGATATCGACGAGATGCCACGGTTTGACCTTTCAGCGGCCTATATTTAGGACCGACGGGAGATCCTTGCATGCCTCACATGGAGGTCGCCGCCGGTAGCGCGCGCGCAGTCGGTCAGCGTTCGGACGCTCCGAGCGATTTGAGGAGTTCAGAGACGTCGCCAACGGACTCCAGATTCATGATTGACGAGATAGCGTCTTCAACAGTATGCGGCGGAATTATTCCGTCGGCGTTGGTCCGGAACTTGTCCGTCAACTCTTGATCCGTCATAGCAATCCCGCCGGCGGTGCCCGGGGTTCCCCGGGGGTACCGAAGCTCAGCCACAAAAGTGCGTCCACGAGCGTCGACTTCGATGCGAGACGGACGGGCAGCCGGATCAGAAGCAATTGAGGATGCCCAGTCGGGGTGGATCTGATATGAAACCTTGCGCATCAAGTCTAGTACTTGCGGCGCAAATACGACTTCCCGCGACTGCCAGACTTTGCTAGATGGAAGCCGCTGGGCTGCGACGGCTAGACCGTGCGCAGTACTGAACTGCGCCTCTACAGGATCGTTGATCTCGCTTACCGTCCAGCAAGGCCGGTCCACGTGCCCTTCACCCCATGCACGGATAGCTTCGATCTCCGTTGCATTCAACGCATTTTCGTCAAGGATGCCCCCAAGGAGATCGATAAGGCCGTGCGGTGCACGACAGTGCGGGTAGAGCTTAAACGAGTTCTCACGTTGGAACCTCCAGCTCTTTCCTAGATCGACGGTCAGCGCTTCTGGGCTCCAGCGGGTGCTTCCGATAAAACGTCGATAGCCGAACTCCGCGTCGTCAAAAACGCGCGGATCGCCCCTGTGACCCAACAAGGCCATATGAGCCGCGGTCAAAGCGGTCTGTGTGATTGGACCCGCCATCGTGTACTTAATGGTTGAAACTGGCGTATGCTCAATCCAGGACCGATGGGAGTTGACCGGTGTGATGCTTGCGGCAATTGAGAGGGCATGCGCGGTCATGTCCGGACTTGCTTCGCGCAACTGCATTATGGCCGCTGTTGCACCGAAGATAGTGCTGTTGTATCCCAAGACGGCAGGCATGGTGTACTTGCCATCAACAGTATCCCTGATGTAATCCATTGCCTTGCCGAACCGATTTGACATCTCGTGAGCAACGGCGATGGCCTTGACTAGTGCTTGCCCGGTGACACCGTCCACCTCTGCAACAGCTAGCGCGCCAGGCAGGACATACGGTGAGACGTGCCCCGGAGGAAGGATGGCGTCAAAATCCAAGGCATTGATAAGCTCACCGTTAGCGAAGGCGGCACCGAAGATCGATGACCGATGGCCTGCACCAAAGATCGTTGCGTCTCGTTGCCCTGCCCCGAGGATTCGTCCGTATTCGATGCCAATTCGACCTTTCGTATCGTTCCCGCCCGCGATTGCGCACCCTAAAGAATCCAATAAGATTCTCTTAGATTCCAAGATCACGTCTTCGGGCAGATCGCCAAAGTCAGTGCCCGAAACGAAATGCGCTAATTGTTCGGCGATGCTCGTCTGCATATCTAATCTCGCGATTCACACTCAAAACGTTCAAAGAGCGGCACAACTACGGCCGAGACGCTCACACGACTTACTGCTGTTGGCTGACAGGTCCCGGGACTCCGCCGAAAATGCTCCACGGATTGGCTACCGCCCAGCCTGCATCGATAAGCAAATCAGTGCCTGTGATCGCTGAGGCACGATCCGAGAGCAGAAATTCTACTCCGCTGGCGATTTCCTCCGGCTCAATACGCCTTCCCAACGCCATTTGTGCGTCAATATCAGCGGCATATCGACCCGGCGGCCGAGCCTTCACACGAGGCACAAGCACTGCACCGGGGGAAACCGAATTGACACGTACTCCACTCTTGCCATATTGAGCTGCGAAATTTTGCGTCATGTTGATCACTGCGGCCTTGGTAGGACCATAAGCGTGCTGGGGCGACGAACCGTGCCCTGCGATCGAAGCGACGTTGACGATGCTTCCACGACCTGATCGCGCCATGCGCGCCGCAAACACCCGGTTAGCGTTGAACGCACCCTCCAGATTGACTGTGACAATACGGCGCCACATATCCATAGGGAATTCATCCGGCGCGAACTTTGTATCCTGAAACGCCGCAGCCGCAACTACCAACCCGCTCACCGGACCAACGTCTTTTTCAACAAGATCGCTGATACGCTCTACGGAAGCAAGGTCACTAATATCAAGGGGGTAAGAAGATCCGCCAAGTTCCTTCGCCACCTCCTCGGCCGATTCTTTATTAAGATCAACAACGACTACTCGCCATCCTTGCTGCGCCATCAATCGGCAACAAGCAGCTCCGATCCCGTTGCCACCTCCGATTACTACTCCCACCTTCGATTCCGTTACCATAGCTACCTCTCTCCGAATTTCGACTTTTCTGTTTAGCGGACAAGCATGCTCCGCTGTGTCAAGTAGTTCTTCTGTTACCTGATGAGATATGGCTCGATTCCGTTTTTCCGCAACAGGCCCCGCGGAGCTTGTCCCCGACAGTGTGTCTCGTATTCATTGCAGTCGGGCGGCGACTTCGCCCGAAATCCCGACTGACTTCAATTCGACGAATGGATCAAGTCCTTCGGGTCCGAACTCCCTCCCGAGGCCGCTATGCTTAACGCCTCCCATTGGGGCAAGGAATCCAGCGGAGTTACCGTTCAATTCCACGGTTCCTGTCTCCATGCGTTTTGCAACGCTGATACCACGGTCGATGTCTGTCGTGAAGACCGAGCCGTTGAGGCCATAGCGTGTATTATTCGCGATGGAAATCGCTTCCTCTTCGCTACCGTACGGAATCACGGCTATGACCGGTCCGAATATCTCTTGCTGTGCAATCGTGGTATCGGGGCCTACGTCAGCGAATACTGTGGGTTCAACAAACCACCCGCGGTCAATGTCGGGCCGCCCGCCCCCCTTCGTGAGTCGAGCGCCGTCTGCGAGCGCCGACGCGATGTAACCTTCAACTATATTCCGTTGCCGCTCGCTTACGAGCGGTCCGATATCTGTGGCGGTATCCCGCGGATCGCCGATCTGCATCGAGTCGATGAGTGAACCTATGCGATCTACAACCTCTTCCTGCAAACCGACGGGAACCAGAATTCGCGTCTTCAACGTGCAAATCTGGCCGTTGTTACGGAAGGAGCCGAGCCGCAATGCGGCTACAGTTTGATCTAGGTCTGCGTCCTCGAGAACAATTGCTGCCGATTTCCCCCCTAGTTCAAGGGTGACACGACGCAAGTCGCGCCCGCAAATCTCGGCGATTCGCCTGCCAGCCGCGCTAGAACCTGTAAAAGTCACCTTATTGACGCCCGGGTGAGAAACGAGATATTCGCTGACTTCCCGACCTGCTGGGACAATGTTAACTACACCAGGAGGGCAACCCGCCTTTTCGAGCATCCTTGCAACAAGATACGCATCTAGAGGCGTCTCAGGGGACGGTTTGAGAACAAGCGTACAGCCGGTAAGCAATGCAGGAACGAGCTTCTGCATGGTCAACGACAAGGGAACATTCCACGGTACGATACCGGCAACGACGCCGACCGGTTCTCGCAAAATGAGAGCGTGTCCATACGAGGAACTACGCACAGATCGGAACGGATACTGGGTAGCAATCTCGAGATACGCTTCGAGGATACGTACTGGGTTGACGACTTGAATCGACCGAGATTGACTTATCGGACACCCCATTTCCTGCGTAATCGTATCTGCAAGGAGATCGGATTGCTCGACCATGAGATCTCGAAGTCTGCGGAGAATACCGATGCGGTCTTCCAGGGTCATGCTAGGCCAAGGCCCAGATGTGAGGGCCCGATGAGCTGCCGCGACGGCGCGATCAATGTCCTCGCGCGTGCCTGCTGGTACCGAGGCAATGACCTCCTCCGTCACCGGCGATATGACGTTGATGCGTTCGTCGCTGGCGGGAGTCGTCCACTCACCACCTATAAAAAGACGATTCTCACTAGTTACCGAGTTCATTGTGTTTTCCTTAAAGCTACCAATTCCTTGCAAACAGTTGCTAGATAAACGCGAGCGCGGGTCGCATAGAGACTGTGACCAATCGCCGCTCTGCGTCAGGCAACCTATGACACCTGTCTCGAGGGATCGAGAGTGGCAAAACGCTTCTCGACTTCGTTGAACTTTGCCAGTCCGCCCAACGATGTGTACTCTTGGAAGGAAGCACAGCGCTCAAGAATTCCCGCTACCGACCCGGTGCGCCTGATCTCCGACAACACCTCAGCCATTGCCTTTATCGCTGCCAACGTTGCGAAGTTCGGTAAAATCATGAGTTTGTAGCCGAGCTTTGACACTTCATCGGCAGATAGCAGCGGTGTTTTGCCGCTTGTAGGAAGGTTGAAGACGTGCGCTGCCGGTAGTCGCTTCGGTATCTCTTCGATCTCTTCAATCGTACTGGCCGATTCGATGAACAGCAGATCAGCGCCGGCAGATAGATACGCGTTACCACGACGTATTGTCTCGCTCATTCCTTCTTCCGAAAGTGCGTCGCAACGAGCAATGATCAAGAAGTCCGGATCTGAGCGAGCTGCAACAGCTGCGGCGATCTTTTGTGCCGCCTCCTCACGTGGTGCAAGTGCCTTACCAGAAAGACTTCCACATCGCTTGGGAAAAACTTGATCCTCGATATGAATTGCGGCAACTCCCGCACGTTCGTACTCTCGAACCGCGCGTTGTACGTTGAGTTGGTTGCCGAAACCCGTGTCCGCGTCAGCTATCACGGGCACTGAAACCGCCTGCGAAATCGCTGCAGCGTTTTCGACCATCTCCGTCATAGTGATCAGACCGAGATCCGCGAATCCCAGGCGATTTAGGGCTGTGCCTCCGCCAGGCATGTAGACTGCGTCAAATCCGGCTTGTACCGCGAGCTTAGCTGGCATGGGACCAAACGCTCCGGCCGCAACCAATACACCTTCCCGCTGAAGCATCCGGCGCAGCTTAGTTGTGGGTTTTTCCATGGCCGTCACTTACAGGTCTTAGCGCCCGGGCCGAACACCTGCTGCTCGGTTACCCACCCTTTGGGTGCGATTGTCATGACAAATTCACAGAGATTTGCTCTAGTGACGCTGGTGAGCTTGACGTAGTCCGTCGGAACACCGTTGACCGTTGCGCTTGGCGCCGGCGTCGGGCTGCCCGAGCCTAACGCATGCGCAATATCTGCCGCATCTTTTGCCATCTTGTCAATGGGCGTCCAGGTCGTTTGCGATTGCCAACCTTGCGCGATGTACGCCAAACTCGGTGTTGAAGCGTCGGAGCCAGTTACCCAAATCTCCCCAGGTCGCTTCCCGGCCGACTTCAGGGCCTGAACAACAGCCTGCGCGCCGTTGTCCCACATAACAACGAATGCTTTGATGTCGGGTGACTTCTGCAGTGCGGCTTCAGCCTCTCTTTGCGCAGTGCTTGTGTCCCAGCCAGGCGTCATAGTGTCGTAAACGACATTGACGCAAGCCTTAGTTTTGATGAGCTTGTCGTACGCCTTGGACATGTCAACCTGCGCGAGCGTCGACTGATCGCCCCTAATAATCGCGTACTTTCCGCACGGGACCGCACCCAGCGCAGACTCGGCCTGGATTGTGCCCATCTCGTAGTTGTTTCTGGAAATATGATAGTCGGCTGTTGCGCTGGTAACGCCGCGGTCATAGGTAATAACCTTGATTCCTTGTGCCTGTGCTGCCTTCACGAGGCCACTCGCTGCTTGAGCGTCGATAGCCGCCATGACCAGCACCTTGACTTTGCGCTGGATCATACTTTCAACCTGATTCTTCTGCATTGCCGCGCTCTCGTTCGAGAATTGAACGATTACGTCGTCGCCATTGGCCTTCGCCTGCGCCACGAGAATCTTCTGCTCCCATGCCCAGCGTACCTGATTCTGAGTGGGGAATACCACTCCAATCAGCACACCGGCGTTCGCGACGCTCGCGAACGCTGTCAATGTAAGCGAGACGGTCGCGGCAGCGCATGCCTTTTTGGCGTAATGCATGCCTTGCCGTGCGGTCTTACACGAGTCGGCATCAGCCCGCACATCATTAAGTTCGTCGATCTTAGATTTATTCCGCATGTCTCCTCCCCTTATGGTGAAACTTCGAGAACGCCTGTCTTGCGAATAATTGTTGAAGCGACAGGTCGCCCATTTCTCAACGTATTGAGTGAGTGTGACCGCGGCAAGCAGGATTGCCTATAGAATCTAGCGAGAAGCAGCTTTGCACCCGCGGCAAACGGTTCCGGTGCGCGCGTAGCTCACGCGGCGTGCGGTGGACCCACCGCGAAAACGTGGAGAAGCTGAGACAGCGTCCGGTAATATCCAACTAGAACGACAAGTTCGAGTAGAACATTATTCCCGAGGATAGCGCTCAGACGGCCGAAATCATCATCACTCAACGGCAGTTGGCCGCGGTTGAGCATTTCACAGAGTTCATACGCTGCTGCCTCCCTTGGTTCATCGCTTGTAAAGCGCCGCTCTCTCAGACCAGATAGCTCTTCCTCTGTCATGCCAATAGCACGACCAATCCGTTCGTGAGCGTAACGCTCGAACGAGCTGTCCGTGTCGGCGGCGACGCTCAATATTGCCAGCTCTCTTATCCTGTCACTGAGGCTCGTTTGGTACCGGATAGCGGCTCCCAATTCCTGTAAAGGACGACCAAGAACCGGGCTATGCAACATAATTCCAAAAGGACCAGTGAGCGCGCCCGTGTGGTCCATCAGGTGGAAATGTTGCGGGCCGGTAGATCGTGGTCCCGAAACGATCGAGTTATATAAAGCAAGCTGACCATCGTTCAGTTCTTCCTTTGTTAAGCTGCGAAGGCGCATGTGTTCTCCTGTCTATGCGACTCGAAAGGCGAGACGCTCTCTGTTAGGCGGGTATATGCGCCAGGATCCGTCAAGATGACGGAAAAAAAACATAGCCACAGGACCGTCGGATCGGACAGCCTCGACACGCACATAAGAACCGTGTTTGGCCGGACCGTGCCTGAAGGCAGTGACACGGACCTTCTCAGCGTTTCCACAAGTAAGCCAGTGAGTAACTACCGCGCGCAAGGAGCGTACTCCGCCAACCATCGGCTTCTCCTTTAGGGTCAGTTGGGAGGAAAGACGAAGTTCGTCCGGGTGCTAGTGCGCTACAAAGCCGCCGTCGACAGGAAGGGCAACACCGATTACGTAACTTGCACCTGGGCTGCAAAGCCAGAGCACCGCGGCCGCGATCTCGTCGGGTTGACCGATTCTGCCGATGGGCGCACCGGCTAGCGCATCGGCGAGCACGAGTTCGCCCTTCTCGACAATCGTTGCGACCATCGGCGTCTCGATCGTTCCCGGACAGATTGCGTTGATGCGGATGCCGCGCGCCGCATACTCCAGCGCGGCGCTGCTTGTCATTCCGACAACGGCGTGCTTCGACGCATGATATGCAGCCCGCCCCGCTCCGCCGACGAGGCCTGAAAGCGAAGAACAGTTGACGATCGCTCCACTACCTTGCTTACGCATCTGCCTGAGTTCGTGTTTCATGCAAGCCCACACGCCACGTGCGTTTACGGCATTAACACGATCAAAGTTCTCCGCAGGTTCATCGGCGGTTTCACTGGGAGGATCAATAATGCCCGCGTTATTGAACGCCATGTCCAACCGCCCGAACGTGGCGACCGTCCTTTCGACTGCGTCCGCCACTTGTTGTTCGTTCGAGACGTCGCACGGAATTCCGATAGCCTGGTAGCCGGCTTCTTTAAATTCCTTCTCCAACGCCGCGACCCTGGTTTGATTCACATCGACAAGTCCCACTGATGCGCCAGCTTTCGCGAACTGACGCGCAGTCGCGAGTCCCATGCCTGAGCAAGCGCCAGTGACCAAAGCAACGTGTCCGGAAAAGTTGTAGACGGGATTCATGGTGATTCCTTTTAGGAGGTCGGGTTATAGAAAATCGTAGGAACCTTCGTTAAAGTCCACGCCACATCTGCCTTGCATTTGATGGGCTGCGTTTCAGGTTTCGGAATTCGAAAGGTCACCGGATTTGCTGACGTCTTGTAAAATATCCGTCCAGGCCAACGGCGAAGACGAGAATAAGCGCTTTGACGACGTTCTCCGCGTAGCTGGAGACCCCAAGCAGGGACATTCCATTGTCGATTGTGGAGAGCAGAAAGGCGCCAAGGAGCGCTCCAATAATTGACCCAATTCCACCACGCAACGACACGCCACCGATAACGGCGGCCGCGATCGCAGTAAGCTCAAGATTGATACCGGAGTCGGCCGTCGACGTTCCTACTCGTGCAATAAGCATCGTCCCGGCAATACCATAGATCGCGCCCATGATGATGAAGCCCAGCAGCACGATTCGGTTCACGCTAATCCCGGCATACATCGCTGCCTCCCGATTAGAACCGACCAAGTACACGCGACGGCCGAATTTGGCGCGAGAGAGTGCAAAGCCAAGGATGATGACGATTACTGCGATCCATAGAATGGCGTTGGGAAGGCCGGTGCGGCCTGCACCGATCCACAGCAGTGCTCCGGCCAGCACAGGCCATGCAGCGCCTGCGGCAAGGATAGGGGTGATCGCGACATTCCCTCGCTCCTGTTTAACGGACTTGTATCGGCGGTACGCAGACCAAAGTCCATATGCCAGAACGAGCGCTGCCAACACGGTCGTCGAGAGGGAGGACATACGTCCCTCGGTCAAATCTGCGAACTCGGAGCTGACAGGGCCGATCGCTGCAGCGTCGGTCCACATCAGGCCTATCCCTCGCCAGAGAAGCAGACCTGCGAGCGTTACGACGAACGCGGGCAATGCGAGGCGGGTAATTACAAGCCCCTGCACGAAACCCAACGCGATCCCCGTGCCTACGGCCGCCATGACGCTAGGTGCAACGCCCCAACCTGCGACCTGACACTGCGCCGCGACAAGACCGGTCAGAAATGCCGAGCTGCCAATCGAAAGATCGATCTCACCCATAATGATTAGGATGGCGATGCCCGCTGCCGCAACGGCCACTACGGCCGTTTGCCGCAAGAGCAGTGAAGCGTTTGTGGCGGTAACGAATATCCCGCCCGAGGTATGCTCGAAATACAGAACCAACAGCGCAGCGGCTAGCAGAAGCACCGTCGAACGGGAGGTTAGTAAGCGAAGGACTGATGTCCAAGTTCTGGAGCCCCTGCCGGACTTTGTGTTAGGCGTCGAGTAATGCGTTGTCATGTGTTCACTGCTCCAGTTGCGGCTGACAGCAAATCGTGAGCAGTCGCTGATCGCGAAAACTCTCCTTGTATGCGGCACTTATACATAACGAGCACGCGGTCAGATTCTGCTAGCACCTCCTCTACGTCGCTGGAGATGAACAGCACCCCAATACGAAGCTCCTCAACAATTCTTCTTATCAGGCGATAAATGTCTTGCCGAGCACCGATATCCACTCCCAGAGTCGGTTCATCAAGAATCAAAATCTTCAACCCCTTAACAAGGCACCGGCCGAGCAGCACCTTCTGCTGGTTCCCGCCGCTTAAAGCGTCGATGGCAATGTCGGAACGTGCGGGTCTGACGCCCAACTGCTGCATGAGGTCGGCGACTTGCTCGCGCTCCTTCCTTCGATTGATGAACAAGTGAAGCGAGCTCAGGTCGTCTAACATTGAGGCGGTCATGTTGGACGCGACCGACTGGCCGTGGAGCACCCCCTGCGATTTCCGATCTTCTGCTAGGAGAGATAGGCCTCTTCCGACTGCTGAATGCGTGCTCCCCGGGATTCCTTCGGCGCCGGCGATTGAGCATTTGCCCGTTACTGGCCCGGGCCAAGCCCCGTAAAGAGCTCTACAAAGCTCCGTGCGCCCGGCCCCAACAAGCCCATACAAGCCAACGATCTCCCCTGGGTAAACCTCGAAACTAACGTTCAGCGCGCGAGGGCGGGTGCGACTGTTGTTTGCGTAAACCGAAATGTCCTGCACTTTCAGCACGGGGTCACCCACTCGTGGCGGCAACTCATGCTCGGTCTTTTCCTGGACCATCTGGATCGCATTGCCTAGCATTGCTGCGACTAGCTGAGCCCTGGGCGGCACCGTCTCATAGTTGGAGACCACCGCGCCATTGCGCAGGACCGTCACGCGGTCGGCTATTTGATCGAGCTCGTCCAGTCGATGAGTGATGTATATGATCGCTACACCGGAGTCACGTATGGAACGCAACTGATCGAGCAGTACCGCAGCCTCTACGTCAGTTAATGCCGCAGTCGGCTCGTCCAGAATCAAAACGCGAGCAGATCGGTGCAGCGCTGCTGCCAAAACGATTAGGCGTCTTTCAGACGGCGTCAGCGACGAGCAACGCGCTCGCGGGTCGAACTTGAGCTGGAATGTACTGAGCGCATCACGCGCCCATCGAACCGCAGTTTGCTCGTCGTAAAGTCCCCATCGCCCTGGCATGTGTCCGGCGAACATGTTCTCCGCAATAGAAAGATGAGGAACCACGTGCAGCTCTTGAGGAACGAGCACGATGCCAGCTGCGTCGCCCGCGCGAGCCGACGAAAACTGCTGCGCTTCGCCTCCTAGTTCGATCGACCCCTCGTACTCTCCGTGGGGAATTACCCCGGTCAGGATTTTCATCAACGTCGATTTGCCAGCGCCGTTTTCGCCGGCAACGGCAAGTAACTCGCCGGGCTTAACGGACAGATCTACGTCACGTAGGACGGTTATACGCCCGTATGTCTTAGTCAGCCCTCGACCGACAAGCAGAGGGGAATCTGCACGCGACTGGAGTGGATTCTCGGACTCCAAGTTGGACGGAGGGATCAATCCTGAGGCCCGGGTGCTCGCGGACATATTCATAGGGCGAGCCCCGATTTCTTGATGAATAAGTCGGTCGCCATGGACATCAGCCACAGTCGCGATCGGGCACCGAGCACATCAACGCGTTGATCTCGACCCGTTGATCGCGGCTCCGTCGGACTGCTGTGGGCGTACCACGCCGTAAATCTCTCCGTCGCCATCATCGTCTCCAGTCTTGTATGGGCCCCGCTTTACTGCGGTAGCCCTATTGATGAAAGGAAGTATAAGAGCGTGGTCGTTGGCCATCCAGACTGCTGGATGGCAAGTAACATTGCCCTGCCTGCAAAGAACGGGCGCGCTTGGCGGGCTTGAACACTGTGCCCTTGCGGCACCGAGAATCGTGGTAAGGGCCGATGTGATTCGGGGCACCGCATGACGATGCCGGTGACGCCGATCCGCCAATTGTGAATCGCTCGTCATGCCGGCGACCACGACGCCGTATGATGCAGACGCCAACGCACCTGCCGACGATGCATCCAGCGGCCCTGTGCATAGGGCCGTTTAGCGTTGCGCGGGCGCCAAACGCGACGGATAAATGCACGGAACTAGCGAGTTCACCTCCGCACGCCCGTCGTTCCCAGTGAGCCTTATTTCAATCCGCTGGTTAACGGGCGTTGCCAAGCTGGCGATTCCCTCCGCCTCAATGGCACCGCGCCCAACGCAAGTCAGCTCGCGTGGAGGCGCGGCGGGGCGACCGGAAAGTTGCGTTCCGTAGACGGCCGACCGCCTAGACAAGGTCAGTCAGTATCGGCTGTCGTCGATCTCTGCACCAAATATTTCGATCAAGAAATCAACGAAAACTCGGACGTTACGAGAGACGCCACGACTGGAAGGAAAAACAGCGTAGAGATCGCCGTCGCCCGGCCGCGGACTAACAGACCAAGGTTCTAGTACCCGTCTCATTCTGCCGTCGGCAATATGTTGCCGCACCATCCACTCCTGCACGATGATGAGACCAAGCCCGGCTATTCCTGCGGAGAGAAGCACCATGGCGTTGTCGGATCGGACATTTCCCTTCACCTCGACCTTTTCAACAGTGCCGTCCCGTGTAAAGCTCCAACCACCACTGTAAGGCGCTCCCGAAAAGACGAGACAGTTGTGCTTGACAAGCTCTTGGGGCGTCTCAGGAATTCCGAACCTTTCGAGGTAGCCTTCGGACGCGCAAACGATGCGCCGATTCGGGCTAAGTCGGCGAGCAACAATGTCGGCATTTGGCAGATCGCCCAACCACATGGCAACGTCAATGTTGCTCGAAATAAGGTCGCGTCGCTCGTCGACGAGGGAGATATCGAGAGACAGCTCTGGATAGCGCGCTTGAAGCTTCGCGAGCGCCGGTACCACCACCGTGGTGCCCGCGGATATCCGTAGTGCAACACGCAGGAGCCCTCTGACGTCCTCCTGAAGAGATTTCGCCTCGGAAACAGCGGTCTCAAGGTCCCGGACTATACCGGTGGTGCGTTCGTAGAAGCGACGACCGGCGTCCGTTAGTGACAGATTTCGGCTGCTCCGATTGAGCAATCTGACCCCTAACTCCTCCTCAAGGGACTTGACTTGGCGCGCTACCGAACTGATAGAGGAAACGTCCCGCGCAGCTGCTGAAAAACTGCCAGCTTCGACCGCCTTTATAAATGTTTTAATGCGCGTGAATTGTTCCATGATCGTTACCCCGCAAGCCGCTGAGTCCTCCGCTTTGTACTATCGCGTTCTGCGAGCCTCAACCTGGGGAGATCGCTCCCCATTGTCGGGCTTACCTGCCGGTACTCTAGCAGGACCCCGTGCAGAGCTCTGATGTTTCGCGCGAAAAGCGGGCCGAAGAGCGTCGAAACCAGGGTTTACCTCGAGGAGATGGTCGGCAAGGTCCAAGCGGCTGGCATAACGCTGGCCAAAGGGCGTCGCATCCCACGGATGGCCATTGCTCGTTTCGTGACGCCGTTGGCGCTCGTCGGCAAACGATCTTTCGAACCCGCGCATTCCATCAGGGTAAATACTGATGCTAATCCATCGACCTTCGACGGTTATAACTGACACTCGGGCCATAGTGGGCGCCGCGCGATAACTATGCGCGTGTGCATTTAGCGTTTGCGCACACGGCAGCTGAAGAAGAACGCGGAGGGAGGTGCGAACGGACTTAATATCGGGTACCGCGCGCCCGCGTCCCGCAAGCAACGCAGTTTCTCACGCTAGTTGGCTGACCCGTACAGCCATCCCGGAATTCGGTCGGTGACCAACAGGGCTATCGTATTGCGGACAGCTCAATGTGACGGGCGAGTCGCAGCGATTGCATGAACCCAAGCGAACTTCTAAGACAAGCGTAGAAAGCTTGCCTGGCGGCTGGGCCCAGTCAGAGATGCCATCATGAGCTGGAAGGAATAGCCTGGCGATGCGGACATGCGCAGCCTTACGATAATTACGTATTCATTTCTTTTTACTTGGCTTCAAAGTTTACGACCGCTTTATTTCGCTGATTCGGCCAGAGGTCGCCGCTTCGACGGGGCGTTGGCCTCGCGGGTTGGAAGGGGCACGACGCGGAAAAAGACCCCTCTGCGGTGAAATCCATATCCCGGCGTAACCCGGCGCGCCGCGCCCCGACGTTACGCCGACGGGGAAGTACCAGCGAGTTTGAAAAAAGCAAAAAAGCGGGCAACGTCCGGAGATGTTGCACCGCAACGCGCCTCTCGCAGCAGCGTAAAACTAGTCCAATTTGGCGCATCCCCTCCTAGAAGGAGTGTTGAATACCCGCATAAACGCCTGATTGACTGTGACCCGGCAGCGGATTGTCGGCGGCCACGGAGGTGCCCGGGTTGTTTGCGTTCAAACCGAAGTTAGCGGCTTTGCTATTTTGTACCGTCGCGACCTGCAGATCGAGCATTGTTCGTTTGGAAAGGTTGTATGAAGCTCCCAAGGTATAGATATTCGCGTTGCCCGATCCATTGTTCCCGTTCACGTGATAGACGGCGCCGATAAGAGCGGCAGCCGGAGATGCCTGCCAAGTCAAGCCACCCCACACTTGATCGAGCGTGGTCGGTTGGCCCGGGAGGACACCGACTGCTCCGGACGTTCTCAGCGCTTGATAAGCGGCCGATATTTTGAACTGACCAAGGAACACGTTCGCGAGCGCTGAATACTCACGTGAGGCTTGGAATACGCCGCCCGGAGCGTTTGCAGTGTTGATAGGATCGGTAGGTGCTCCATACAGTTTCCCGTTCGACGGGTTGCGGATTTCATCGTAGAGTGCCCGTACTTGGAAAAGCGCAGATGTGTAGGTCACCTGCGCACCTGCGGCTCGCCCTTGTGCGGTAGTTCCGTTCCCATTCCAGTTGGTGGCGTTTGACAATGAATACTGCCCGTAGAAGTCAAATCCCGCTAGCTTAGGCGACTGGTACGATATGTTGTTGCTCGAGAAAGGCCAGTTTCGGCCACGGAATAGGGAAGCCGAGGACCACGCAGTCTGCCCCATCGGATCAAAGTCCCATAGATTGTTAGAGATGAACAATTCCCGGCCGAGAAGAACAGTACCGTACCTGTTGTCCGCGAAACCGACGGTTGCCCACCGATTGAAGAGCCCCCCGTTACTAGGACCGGCACCTGTCATAGTGTTGAACGAACCTTCCAACTGGAAAACCGCCCTCGTGCCGTTACCGAGATCCTCGACCCCTTTCATACCCCATAGACTCGTTCCCCAGTTTCCGCTCTCTGCCCTAAACCGGTGAGTGCTGGCCGTCGCCTGGCCCGCGGCATTTGGACTTGTCGGAACGCCAGACATATACTCAAGTCCCGCGTCGAGGCGTCCATATAAGGTGACGCTGCTTTGGGCATGCACATTGAGGCAGGCGCCAAGAAGGGCTGCCATAAGAATACGCTTTTTCATTGTCTCCTCCAACGTAATAAAACGTTCACGGTTGCACTGCTTCTCTAAGTAATTTCGCTACGGGAAGCAACTCTTCCATGCTTTGTCTCCACACCCCCCATTCTTTAGGATTACTTAGATACTGTGCGGCGCCTGGAAGCGAGATTAACGAACTCTTGAATCTCATGAAAAGCTCCATGCTGAGAACATAATTTGAACTAGGTGTTATCCACACTTAATCCACGCATTCAACAACTGGTGTAACTCAGATTGACACAGGCTCACCGAATCGCGGCGTATAAATCTTGCGAAATCTCTCGATTAAGACAGCGGACGCGTCGCTACACGCATAACTTCGCATAGCTAAGCTTTAGGCTCCTTTTTTATTAGCTTTACCTGAACTAGAATATCCTGAGCGGCGTTCCGGCGAGGGATCATCGCGCGGCGATGCGATTTGCGCGTTCGAGATCGTTCATCCTAATTTTCGTCGCCGATGTCTCCGTCGACGAGACAGTCTAGGAGCACACGTTGGCACGAGGTAGTCCACGCCGCAGTAAGCTGCCTTGCTTTGAACGCAAACAACGGCGCCCGAGCTTTCCGACAGATTACTGGCAGGCACCGTTAGAACGATGGCGAACAGCGCTCGCCTCCCTGACATGAAGAGGCGCGAGTTCGTCAGGACCGGTCGGCTTCCGCGTCACGGCGTTACTGCCGCTGTAGTCGTCAAAGCGCCCGTCACGAATCTACCTCCATACCCCCACAACACGCAAGCATCGATTAAAGAGTCGTTTATACGGACAAGGAGTGGCTAGGGTAACGGGTCTTGTTCTTTGCCGACGCATGGGCATCCCTGCCCTACTGACCTATCATGGCCACCGCAAGTTATCCACTCTAACGAGCGAACGGCTGCGCCGCGCCGCTCCCGATTCTAGGCACGCTCGATCATTGACCGCTCTCAATATGAACGACCAGAGTGGCAGGCTCGCTTGAAAAGACTAATCTGCCCGCAATCGTATCGTCCTAACCATTGCCGGCAATGCCCGCACCGCCGTTGCAACGAGAATCGCAGTCGCCTGAACGAGCAGTTGCACCGCTGGACCCGCCCCTAGGGCGAGTGCCAACTGGCCAAGTTGCGCCATGAACAACGCGGCCGCCGCGCTCGCCATAACGCTGCCTCTACCACCGGTGAAAGGTGTACCCCCCAGTACCACCGCTGCAATAGCAGGAAGCAAATACCCGTTGCCCAGCGCCTGAGAGGCGCTTCCGACATATCCAGCTAGCAGCATTCCTGCGACTGAAAAATAGGTCGCCGAAGCGCAGTATGCAGCAATTTGGACCCGGATGACCCGTACGCCCGCCGCCTCGGCAGCTCCGGCGTTCACGCCTGCCGCGACAAACCGCCGACCGATGGTGGTCTTCCGCGTTACCGTCCAGCCGAGTGCTGTAACGGAACCTGCGAAGACGGCGCAGGCGGGAATCCCAAAAAGATTCGCGTGTGCAATGAACTGCATAGACGGGGAAACACTGATCGGGACATTTCCGCTGAACGCGCGAACCGCCCCGGTAATCAAGGCGTTGACTGCGAGTGTCGCGACAAGTGGCGTTATCGCAATTCTCGAAACGAGAAATCCGTTCAGTGCACCGATAACCCCACTGCAAAAAATCGCCACGAACGCCGCAGAAAACACCAAGCCCGATTCTCCCCCCAACTTGGCCATTAATACTCCACCCAGCGCCATCATGCCCGTGGCCGACATGTCTATCCCTCTTTGCTGGATCACCAGTGTTTGACCGGTTGCTACGATCGCAAGGATGGCAGCGAAGGGAAGCATTGCCAGAAGCGAGCTTTTGGAGACGGTGCCTGGTGCAATGACGGCGCTTGCGGCGAACAGAGTCGCAAGCCCGACCCAGATCCGCGACGAATCGTCGAATAGGCGGAGCAAGCTCTTCCGGTCGTCACTGCCGCCAGGGTATGCGTTGCCGCTCAATGCGGCCCCGAGGTTCCGATCCAGGTTTCTCATCGTGCTACCGCCATTTGTCTGCACTTGCTGTAGAAAGACACCGCAACCAGAATCATTCCGCCGAGCAGGTACGACTGCCAAGAGTCGGAGAGGTCCAGAAATGAGGTGACAACGTTCAGTTGGGTGATCAGTAGAGCACCGAGCAACGCTCCCACGAACGATCCCCGTCCGCCGAAAAGGCTAGCCCCGCCAATCACTGCTGCGGCGACACTGCCGAGTGTATAGTCCACACCTGCGGTAGGATCTCCTGAACCAACCTGCGCCATCATCGGAACAGCGGCAACCGCAGCGAGCAATGAACACCCCACATACGCAGCGAACAGCGTTGAGTGCAATCGTATTCCAGACATCCGTGCAGCCTCGACGCGGGAGCCAACAGCACGGAACGCCACTCCCAAGGAGGTCTTGAACAAGGCGAACTCCAAGAGCAAGCCTAACGCTATCGCGATCACGGCAGTCGCCGGAAGGATACCGACTTGCGCCGAAATCGAATCCACAATCGAGTCTGAAATAAGCCCCCCCGGAGTCGGCCGCAGCAATAGCGATACCGCGCCAATGGCCATGTAGGTCACTAACGTGGCGACCATCGGGTGAAGTCGAAGTGGATCGACGAGAATCCAATTGACGACACCCACCAAGACGGCGACTGATACGGCAAGCAGCCAGCCCGCTGACTGATGTCCGATAGGCGATCCGTCGTTGAGGAAGAACGACTGAATGACAACAATGAGCCCCATCAATGGGCCGACCGATAGGTCTATTCCGCCAACCAGCATAAGAGCCTGCTGACCGTACGCAACAATCGCTAAAGTAGCTGTGAGCGCCAGAATTCCGCTCACGCTCCGTGCCGACATGTAGGTGTCGTTCATGTGCGCCGTGTACATCCCCAACGCGCATATAACAACGGCGATGGTGACTATAGGCGCCCACCCTCCCGCAGCCCACCGAAGAGTTCTTGTCGCGCCGGCAGAGCTCCGTTGCCGCTCTGTTGTAGCCGTGAGCATAGCCGACGTGATGTTGTTCTCCAACACCTGAGTGTCCTTCAGTTCCTCAACGATCTGCCCGCGGGAAAAGATCAATACTCGGTCGCACAGCCCGGCTAGTTCTGCCGCATCAGAAGAGACCACGACGATGGCTATGCCGGAAGCAGCTGCATCTCGCAGGACTTTATAGATCTCGACCCGAGCTCCGATGTCAACGCCCTGCGTTGGCTCGTCGACGAGCAATATTCTCGGTTTGCCTGCGAGCACACTTGCAAGGACGAGCTTCTGCTGATTGCCGCCGGAGAGTTTTCGGATCGGGGTCTCGATAGATGATGTCTTGACAGCGTATTGTTCGATTGCCTGCAGTGCACGGTTTCGTTCCCTTTTAGCCCCCACGAAACCTCGCAGCGCGTCAATGCTCAGACTGCGGACCGCAAAGTTCTCTCGGACCGACAGATCCGCGAAGATTCCCTCTCGATGACGGTCGCCCGGTAGATACAGAATTCCCGCGCCGACTGAACCTCGCGAATTACTTAGCCTCGCTTTTTTTCCGAAAACTTCTACGGATCCTCGACTGCGCTCCAGCCCGGCTAACGCACGCATGAGTTCTCGCTGCCCGTTCCCATCGATGCCTGCCAGACCGACTATTTCTCCGCTCGCTATACAAAGCGAGTCGCATGAAAAACCAAGCCCACGGAACGAGGTAAGCTCGAGCGCTTTCACAGCGCCGACTTGAGCGCGTTTTGGTGGAAACTCCCGGTCGAGCGCGCCTCCCACAATGAGGTGCACAATATCGTGCTCAGTGAGATCGCTTACGTGGTAGGTTCCCTCGCACTTTCCATCGCGAAGCACGGTGACACGATCGGAAATTGCTCGCACCTCTCTGATTCGATGCGATATGTAGACGACGGCGCACCCGTCATCGACAGCTTTCCGTATGCGGTCGAAAAGCCTTTCCACGTCCGCTTTCATCAAGTGCTCTGTCGGCTCGTCAAGGACAAGGACCTTTGGCTTCGTCGCAAGTGCTTTTACAATCTCCACGATGAAGCGCTCGGCAGAACCAAGACTGCTGACGCGGTCCGACGCTCGGATAGTTAGATCGTCGCTCCACTCCTCGAGCAGAGTTTCGGCCCAAGGCGCGATTGCGAGCAGCGGAGGGCGGAGCGGCTTAGGCACACCAACATATAAATTCTCCGCAACAGTAAGGTCGGGCATTAAAGCGGGTTCCTGCCTGACGATGGCTAGTCCGAGCTCCCGGGCTTGTTCGGTGTTTCCTGCAGTCTCACGACCGACGATTGCAACACGTCCAAGTTCAGGAGTGAGAGCCCCAGATGCGACACCCATTAACGTCGACTTTCCAGCGCCGTTTCCGCCTACTAGGCCATGAACTTCGCCTGCCAATACGTCAAACCCGACCGAATCGAGCGCCTTCACGCCATCGAAGACTTTCGTAACGGCTTGAATACTTAGTGCAACGTTGCTGCTTTGTTCCATGCCCGCCTCCGGATCCTAAGACCTCTTTGATCGCATTCTTCAAGTTCCCGCACAACTGGTCCGCTTACCTGCGTTACGGGCAAATCTAAGGCTTCGTCGTGCGCTCATGTCACTTGCCGACTACTGCCTGAGAATATAAAGCGGCTTGCCCCGGGAGTCGCGACCGGGCACGCCATAAAAACTGGACTTCTCACGCCAAGGTACTGAATATCCCACTCCGGCTCGTTGCGCCCCCGCGCAAATAGACCACACAGATGTCCGTTACGGGTTTGCACGCATTGAAGGCCATGCCGTTTCAGATATAAGTTCGGTAGGTTAGCAAGTCACGACCGTAGCTTGCGCTTAATGTCAGTAATCGACGCTATGATCGTAGAATTTGACAGCTCAGTCGTGCAGACGTCTCAACGCCTTGATCGGTACCTTGACCTTATTTGCCATCTTTATCCCTACGTCGATTGTGCTCATGTCGAGGAGCAAGGCGAGACATTCCACGCGAGCATCTATTACAGCCTCTTCGGTCAACTTGGCGTCGGGAGCATAGCTGCGCCCGGCCTTCACTACGTTAGAACCGCGAGCGCTATAAGTCGTGACAACGGTGACGAGTTCGTAGCGTGCCTGCTTAACAAGGGCTCGGCAATCGTCGAACAGAATGGCCGACAGGCGAAACAAGGCCCAGGCGACATCGTCATTTGCGACACGGCCCGCTCATACAAGTACATCTTCTCTTCCGATTATCAGCTTGTGTGTTTGCGGATACCGCGCAAACAGATGCTTTGCAGACTTGCTGATGCAGAGCGTTTAACAGCCTTGACGCTTAACGGCGCGTCACCGATGGGTTTGTTCGCTGGCTCTGTCGTGCGCGGAGCAGCGGGACTAAGCCCCACGCTAGAGTTGAGCGCTGCTTCCAAGCTGGCTTCTTCGGTCATAGACATCATCGCCGCCTCTATTGAGACTGAACTCGGAGGACTGAAAGCACCTCGCGACCGGCACGTTGAAATATGGGAACGTGCTAAAGATCACATCGACGCCAACCTATCCGATCCCGAGTTCAACGTCGATTGCCTTTGTGACGCGATCGGAGTGTCGCGACGAACTCTGAACAGGGTCTTCGCAATCCATGGAACGACTGCGGTTCGTTGTTTGTGGCAGAAGCGGCTAGACGCGAGCCACGCATTGTTGGCGGAGGGACGTGCGAGACATATAGCAGATGTCGCAGCTGCCTGCGGCTTCAGCGATTTCTCGCATTTCAGCAGGGCTTTTAAGAAGAGCTACGGCTTTGCACCGTACCAACTCTTAAAACAAAAATCCATCTGAGAGCCAAGCGCAACCACTACATCGCCACCAGGAGTGCTGCGATTCGGGGCTCGTATTAACATGGACTCCGTCGGTTATATGCCGCATCACGTCACGAGGCTGGACTGTCCGTTTCGCAACGCGATCTCGGCGATTCTCAAACCGATCTTAGTCGTCTTCGATGGGTAAATAGAGAACATCTTTTCTTCATGTACAGCTAATACCCTCTTATAATCCTTTGCTACAATTTGCATCATAGCTTCGCTTGCCAATAGCAGATTTCGTTGACTGCCCATAGCGTATCCCACCGGCACATACTTCGGATCTTCGGGCGTGCCTCCGTGAAGATTCTCGTGCACATATACAAGGTCTCCTGCGCACACGTAAGCATCCTTGCTATTGTGAAGCCCGTCGTTCCTCACGACGCAGTATTGAGATCCGGCAGTATGGCTGTCCGCCGCAAGGCGTAAGTCTAATCCAGGGACAAAGTCTTCAAGGTCACCCCTAACCAAAACCAATCGCTTTTCTTCGGCGAGTTCTGCCGCGTACATTACGTCGGCTGGATCTGTAGCCGACATCATCCACTCAAAGGATTGCGGGAGGGAAATCGTCGATATCCACTCTGACAGTTCGGCTTCCTGCAAGTAGAACGTCGCGTTCGGGAAGAATCTCATCCCTCCCATGTGATCGTAATGTGCGTGAGTAATCACTACGTGGTCAACATGTTCGGGCTCAACCCCGCATTCTGCCAGCACCGCTCGTGGCGGATACCATCGACGTGCTCCGCTTTTCCTTCCGAGCGCTTCACCGTGAGCTCTGTTGTCATACCCGCAGTCGACAAGAATTGTCGTGTCTAGACCTTTTATCAAGACGTAACCGAATGGAACCTTCGCCGACCCTTCATTATGCCTTCCGTAAACAAGTGTACCGACAGGGCAACTTTCCGTATACGCGTATTCAAGCAGCCAGATTGAATAGGCAGTCATATTGGCTCCGTTTGGTATTAGGCTGTTCTGATTTGCTGGGAATTAACGCATCCACAGCAGCTTTGAGATAGATCGACCGTATCGAACCCAGGAAGGGCGTGCGAGGTATGTAGCATCTCTCGCCATGCGCCACGCAGTGTGCGCAACGCCTCCTCACAGCCGTTGACCGACGGCCTCAGTCTTCGTAAGGCCGCGATTGTCTCCCCAAACCGAGCAACCGCAAGAACCAGGTGTCGATGATGATGTGCGCTAAGTGGCGACGGCCTGAGTGAGGCCGATCGGTCCTGGGCAATGAACCAGCGCTGCTCCGCGGTCAGCATCAAGGGATTGTCCCCGGCGCCGATTAGTCGACACTCTGCGAATAGCACCACAGTCGCAAGCTGACCCGCAACCTCTCTTAGATCGTTAAAAACGGATTGGGCGGCATCGATGTATTGTCGAGTGGCCTCGACTTCTCGCCATACCCAAGTATCGCAACCATCGTAGAGGAAATTTGAATGAAGCATCTAGGTCACCTCTACTGGGAGAAGAGCATTTTCAACTTGTCTGCCTGCAGTGCAGAAGAGAAATCCGCGTCGGGAGGAGCGGAGAGGTCACATTTCGGATCGATTCCGGCTCCGCTGTCTGCGTATACGTACTCGATTACGCTCGTGGGCTCGTTATTAGGCGTGCCTTGGAATTCTGAAACTCCGCGACGCGCCGCAAAGCGCACAATCGATGTAGTTCCGTCCAGTGAGGTGTAGGCGAAGGGCTTTCCAGATTTCTTCGTTTCCGTGTACTTACAGCTAAGTTCGTTGTTACTGCCTGCCGTGGCGACCGCCGGAACTGGAAGGTGCGATTGCTCAAACGCCTTAACAGCAGCCAGAGCAGTAACGCCGTAGTCAGTCACCACTCCATCGATCTTCGGATATCTAGCGATCATGCCTTGGACTGCCTTAGCAGCATCGACCGGATTTAAGTTGGTCACCACAAAATCGTTCTGGAGCAGTTTTAAGCCCGGATATCGGTCTAGGCGGGACTTGAAGCCATCGAGCGCTGCTTGAGACGTCGGCGAACCTGCGAGGCCGCCCAAAAAAATGATATTGCCACTTTTTAGGTTCTTACCGAACCAGTCAGCCTGCGTGGCACCTCTCGCGAAAAGGTCGTCGGAGACATTGATCGTATAATCCTTCCCCGCCCGACCGGGCAAAGTACTCAAATAGGGGATCACAGTGACGCCAGCCTTGGTCGCGGCGCGCAAAGCCGGGATTTGCGCTGCTCCAAAGTCAGGAAGGATCAAGAGCACATTCACTCCTTGGGCGACCATGCTATTGACATCTGTATTTGCTTTTTGCTGGTCACCGTTCGCATTGGTATAAATGAGTCGCTTTACATTGCCACAGCGAGCAAGCTCATCTTTCAGCTCAGCGAGTGTGGTCTTCCGCCAGGTGTTGCCGCCATATCCATCGGCGAGACCGACGACCATCGGCTTGCTGCCGCACATGGGTTTTATATCTCCTTGTTTTGTCACAAGCACGCCCGATGTCGCAGCTGCCGCCGAGACCGCAGTCCCAATACACATCGCTAAAGTGATCACCGTTTGTTTGTAACAGCGTCTCATCGTCTCCAGTCCTTTTAATATTAACCTTTTGAAAATTCATCAGTTGCCTATCCGCGACACCTTTACAGGCCTAGATAGCGCCTTTGTCGCTGAGTACTTCGCCAAAACCTTATGCCCCTCGACGATTACTTCACTATGCATGCATAACGGTCTTTTCAGGCTTAGAATGTCCATAATCACTTGTATGATCGCCCATCAATTGCCGACCCAGCTTCTCTCCGATCATCATGCAGACTCCATTTGTATTGCCGCTGATTTGGTCCGGCATAATGGAGGCATCCGCGATGTAAAGATTATCGACTCCCCGCACACGAAGATCCGGTGTCACGACGGCTTGAGAATCCACGCCCATGCGGCAAGTGCCGACGGGGTGGTAGGCAAGCCCTGTGCGCGCCCGCACGTATTCAGCGATCGATTCAACGGTGTTGATGGGACCACCCGGCTCAACTTCGTCGATTATCATCTGGTTAAGCGGGCGGCGAGACACGATACGACGCACAAGCTGGACCGCTTTAACCAGTGTTGCCACATCCCGCTCGTCGCCTAATAGATTTGGATTAATTACTGGCGCGTCATTGGGATCGCCGCTCGCTAGGCTAATCGCGCCTCGACTCTCGGGATAATTTTTGTTTACAAAAACTGAAAAAGAGGGAAAAGGAAGTATAGTTTGGCCCTTGTAAACTGCCGGGTTAGATGAGTAAACAATTCCCAGGGGAAAAAAATGCAGTTGTATATCCGGGTGCGCCAGTTCCGGGGAAGTTTTGAGGAAAGCATTCGCTTCCATCGGCGTCGCGATTGGCCCTTGACCACTAAATGCGAATTTCGCCATGAAGCCGATTTTCTGCAACAGGCCACCCGTGGGATTATAAGTTGGCATTTTGGTCCGGAATGTCGGTCTTATAATCGGGTGTTCGATAAGGTTCTTACCTACTGTGGGCCGGTCCACTATTACGTCAATGCCATGTTTTGTGAGTTCGTTGGCGTCGCCGACACCCGAGAGCATAAGCGTTTTCGGCGTGTTGATTGCACCCCCGCACAACACTACGCTGCCGCCCTTTGCCACTCGGATTTGACCTGCGTGCTCGTACTCGATCCCAATGGCACGATTTCCTTCGAAAAGTACTCGTCGAACAGGGGCTTCAGCCAACACATGCAGATTTTTGCGTTTCAAAGCTGGCTTTAAGAATGCGTCAGCAGAACTGCATCGCATTCCGTGGCGCTGGTTGAATTGCATGTATCCGACCCCCGCTTGGTCTCCCGCATTGTAATCACGGTTGTAAGGGAAGCCGTCGGCTTGTGTTGCCGCGATGAATGCCTCAGTTAGAGGGTGGCAGCGTCGTGCTTGCCTTATCGAAAGAGGTCCGGTCCCACCGCGCACTTCGAAATCAGTAGACTCACGAAAGTCAGATTCGCAGCATTCTAGCGCCTTGAATATAGGCATAACGTCGTCCGCCGCCCAGCCAGAATTGCCCATAGCGGCCCAGCGGTCGAAGTCGCATCGCGCGCCTCGGACAAACTGCATACCGTTGATGCTGCTGGATCCGCCAATTACCCGCCCCCTTCGCCACTGCTCACTTCGCATCTTTCGCGACGCGTCCGGGCGGGACCAATAGCCCCATTCGTAACGCGAGAGATTGACATACCAACTCAATCCGAGCGGTTTCATGAGCAGCGTGTCGACAGGCCCCGCTTCGAGAAGCAACACATTACGTGAGCCCGATTCACTTAGTCGATTCGCGACGACGCATCCAGCGCTACCGGCTCCCACAACAATATGATCCCAGACCCACTCTTCGGATGGCATTTCGGTTGGCATAGTAATCTCTAACGCGAAGCGGTTCCCGGCCTTGCCGGACGTTGGCCGCCTGCGTGGTTGTCTTCGTAACGGTCGTTTTTTTATCACGACGGCAATAATGGAGAAGTCGTCGTCGGGTCACTATAGAACGACAAACGCATGCCTTCCTGATTCCACACGTCATTTTTGATTGATCCTATACGCCAACCCTTGCCCAGCAAAAAGATGGCTTGTTCTGGCGGCTTCTCACCCGGCGATAAGTAGCTTCTCAAGTCGCGGTCTTGATACTACGGCGCGACGCCACGATACTCTGTGTCCATACTTCTAACTGTATTACAGGAGGCGTGGATGAAAACGTACCAACATTGGATTGATGGCGCGTACGTCGATCCCAGCAATGGTCAATGGCTGGATACGACGGACCCGTACCGTGGTGAGGTATGGGCCAGGATTCCGCGTGGAAGCTCGGAAGACGCGGCTCGTGCGGTCAACGTGGCGAAGCGTACAATGGCCAACGGGCCTTGGGCCACTATGACAGCGACGGAGCGCGGAAAGGTACTGCGCCGTATCGGAGATGCAATAACTAAAGACGCGAAAAGGCTCGCCGAGATCGAGACCCGAGACAACGGCAAGCTGTATTCCGAAATGCTGGGACAGCTGCGAACCATACCAGAGTACTGGTACTACTACGGTGGGCTTGCTGACAAGATTGAAGGCTCCGTAATGCCCATCGATCGTCCCAACATGGTCGCATACACAACGCACGAGCCAATCGGGGTGGTTGTCGCGTTGACTGCATGGAATTCGCCCCTTCAGTTCATCGCGCTCAAGTGTGCGCCGGCGTTGGCCGCGGGATGTGCCGTTGTCATTAAGCCATCCGAATTTGCGTCTGCGAGCTCCCTTGAATTCGCCGCGCTCACTAAAGAAGCCGGGCTTCCGGACGGGGTTCTCAATGTAGTGGCAGGCTTCGGTCAAGAAATCGGCGCTGCGCTTGTCGAACATCCGGACGTCGCGAAAATATCGTTTACTGGGGCGGATTCAACAGGCCTTAAGATCTACGAGACTGCTGCGAGGACAATGAAACGGGTGTCTCTTGAACTTGGGGGCAAGTCGCCAAATATCGTCTTTGACGATGCGGAACTCGACGCTGCTGCCGTGGGCGTTGTATCCGGAATTTTTGGGGCCGCTGGTCAGATGTGCATTGCAGGCTCGCGCCTACTTGTGCAGAACTCTATCAAAGAGGAGTTCACCGAGCGGCTTGTTTCTTTGGCTCGCGAGGTCAAGCTCGGTGATCCGATGAGTTCGGAGACAAGCATTGGGCCCATCGCAACGCACCCCCAATACGAGAAAGTACTCCGGTATATCGACGTGGCTCGATCTGAGGGCGCTCGCTGCGTCATGGGCGGTCACCCTGCGACTGGCCCTGGGTTGATCGGCGGCCAGTTTGTTGAGCCTACGATCTTCGCCGATGTCACCAACGACATGCGTATAGCTCAAGAGGAAGTGTTCGGCCCAATCCTCTCTATTATCGGCTTTGATGACGAAGAGGAAGCAGTACGTCTGGGCAACGACGTCATCTACGGTTTGGTCGCAGGAGTTTGGACAAATGACATGGGGAGAGCGATCCGAATGACCAAGTCGCTGAAGGTGGGTACGGTTTGGGTTAACACGTATCGGGCTTACAGTTTCTTGGTTCCATTTGGCGGCACCAAGCAGTCTGGGCTAGGTCGAGAAAATGGCCAAGAGGCTCTCTACGAATACCTTGAAACGAAGAGTGTTTTCTTGTCTGCGGCCGCGAAGGCTCCGCCAAATCCCTTTGTTCAACGCTGGCTTTGAACGGTGATTTTCCCAGTGGTGCCGAGTGGATTCTTTCCCGTACCGACTGGGCGCCACCGAGCAAAACATGGGCCGCCGGGTGATTTCGAGTGTCAATGTGGTCTGCGGCACGCACCGTAAGCAATTAACGTGCATTTGGTTGCGCAACACCCGCTTGCTCCGGCAAATCGGCCCGCTTCTGAAGTGAAGAGCCACTAAGCTATGCCACCGGACTGAAGTCAGTTGTCGTCAGCCTTTTTCTGCGGGTGTGCTGTTGTTAATGGAGTTTCTCAGAATGAGTTTTGCTGCAAGTGACGGCGAGGCTATGCGCAGAGAGGTGATGGGCGAGGATTACGTCGACCTCGCTATGGGCGCGGCCGACTGCTTTTCGAGACCGTTGCAAGAATTCCTGAACGAACACGCGTGGGGCAGTACCTGGTTGCGCAGTGGCTTGCCGCTGAAAACGCGCAGCCTTTGCACATGTGCGATGCTCGCTGCGCTCGGGAAAACCGCGGAGCTCAAAGGCCACATTCGGGGCGCCGTTAGAAATGGCGCGACGGTAGTCGAAATCCAGGAAGTTCTACTGCACAGTGCGGTCTATGCCGGCGCCCCAGCTGCAGTCGCGGCTTTCAGGAGCGCCAATGAAGCATTGAAAGAGCTGTCGTTCGACATTTTAAAGTAGCCGCGGATGCGTTCAACGTGCGCGACATGTGGGGGCCAGCGGAGCTTTTCTGCGACTGTGCGCGGCCGCAGGCAGATGCGAGACAGGGGGCGCCGACGCGTCGCAGCGCTTTCCGGAACCGATTTAGGTTGAGCCATTCAAGCCGCGGGGCATGGCCGCCGGCTTAGGCTTTGAACTCCGACTGAAGCCGATCAGAATCAAAGGAAGAACCGCTCCCAACGGGTCTTTTTTTGATTCTGGCCGTCGGTAAGACGCCGGACGGATGCCTTGTGTATTGCTCATCGTGCGACCGGTCGCGTATTAAGAATCGAGCGCCACAATTTCCTACTTAACGATTGGTGAAGATTGATGGATAACCAAACGCATTTTTCGCACGTGAAGCCTTCGGATACGGATTTCACAGAAGGCGGCCTGCGTGACTTTTTTATCTACCGCGACCTTGGCATTTCCGCGGCGACGAACGGCAAAGTAATCGCGCAACTCGTTCGCGCCAATGCCGAACCCAAATCAGGCACCGGATGGCATGTTCACGCCGCTCAGTTCCACATCGTTTACATGCTCAAGGGGTGGGCGCGCTTCATGTACGAGGAGAACGAGACTCTTGTTACGGCGGGCGACTGCGTACATCAGAGGCCAGGAATTCGGCATTTCTTGTTTGACTACTCGCCGGATATGGAATACCTCGAGATCGTCGGCCCGGCTGACTTTACGTCCGTTGGCGTTGAGGGGCCTTGCGCCGTCCCAGCTCCCTTGGGTTGGGCGAGCGAGCAATAGTGGCGGTTGGCCAAGTACCCGGACCGTATTGGGCCGGTATCGACCGCCGCTTCACCAGGTCGGCCGGGCTCGGCAGAAGCCGACGAAATGAAACTCGTCGGCTCTAAACAGGTTCCAATGCGACCGTCCGTACGGCAGCTAAACCGTCGAGTAAACGAGCAGCACTAGACGGCTGGTCCGTTCAACCAGGACGCCGACAGACAATTGATTTCCGGCACCCTTGATACAGTCGCCTTCCCAATGACCGGGCAGCAGGCGGTCCTCGATTTCGGGCGGGCGCACGTGAATATTCACCATGTCGGGAATCTGCCCGCGCCGGTCGGTGCCGCGCGTGCGGTACATGCGGGTGTTGTGGCCGTGGCGCAGGCAGGCAATCAACTGGCGGCGCAATTCGCCACGCGGCTGAGCGTAGATAGCCGTGTAGATGGTTTCGTGCGATACGTGTTGGGTCGGGTCGGTTGGATACATGCGCTTCAGTGTGCCCGATATCTGCTGAGGTGACCATTTCCATTCGAGCAGGGTGAGCACGACCCGCCAGCAAACGCTTTGTAGGTAAGGCTTCGCGGGGCGGCGGCCCGCGCTACGGCGGGCGGCGCTGAGCGCTTAAGCCGGCACTGATGCGTAGCCAGCAGGCGAACTGTTTCGCGTTAGTTCACGGCTCACGGTGGACGGCGAGCGCCCGAGCATTCGGGCCATGGCCCGAATGCTCACATCCTGCGGTCGCAGGCTTGCGATGGCGAGGCGTTCTTCAGGTTGAAGCTGCTGATACGAAGTTTTGTCGGGCATTGCAACACCTTATACGAGACAGGTGTTGCACTTCGCTTTTGAGGCCGCCCTACAAGACGGTCAGGTTCGCTATCTGAAAGAGGCTGGTGAGACGTTGGTTTCTCCACAGCGGGTTCTCGCCCTCGCGAATATAGTTCTGGATTCGAATCGAGAGTTATACCGTGGACGGTTCGTCGGGAACCACGACGCAACCGACCACCTGCTTGCAGGCGCTTTGGGCAGCCGCCTGGGAGGTCGAATTTTGGAACAGGGGGTGGCAGCATCTATGCTGCTCGGTGATGTCTTTGCCCCATCGTGCAACGGACGATCCGATGCAAGAAGACAGGGCCGCCTCGGTTACTGTAACAGTCTCGAACTTCTACTTCGCTGACACCGCTTGACCCATAGCGCGGGCGTCAAATTGAAGTATGTCGAGTTCCGCGGTATCTTCGGCCTCATTCCAGCAAACATCGACCGGCTTCATGATATGAAAGCGTCATCGGATCTTGAAGGGCGCGACGACGAGCAGCCCATAGTGGGTACGCAGCAGTGGCTCGACTCCGAGGTGCACCGCTACCTCGCGAGCGGTGCCTACGACAGCAACTTCGCGGGCTGGCCGGGGAACAACTTTGTCGACGTTGCGCAACGGGCCACCCAACGTCTGAAGACTGCGCTGGCGGAAGAGACTCTCCGGCGAGCGCACGGTTTCCGCAACCGGGTGAGCTTGCCGGGCGACTTGCATGCGTGGGCACACGACAAGCTCGCGCCGATGGTATGCGGGCTGTTCCCCGCCGACGAGCGTTCCATCATCTTGGACACACTTGCTCGCAGCGTCGTGTTTCTCACCCCGGACAACATCCCGGCAGTACTCACTCAGCAAACGTGGTTGTCGACTGCGTGGGAGTTGGCCAACATCTATCTGGCAAGTGTCGGCGCGCCTGTTCTGTCGCAAGCGGCGACAGACATCGTTGGACTGAGCGAAGAAACCACCTGCTACGTCTCGATGGCGTACTTCGAGGAGACAGACCCATTCGCAGACTTCGTCGTCCACGAGGCCGCACACGTGTTCCATAACTGCAAGCGAGCCACCGTCGGCCTAGACGAGAGCCGTCGCAAGGAGTATCTCCTTAACGTTGACTACACTAAGCGCGAGACGTTTGCCTATGCATGCGAGGCCTACAGCCGGATTATCTCTCTAGGCGCAAGCGTCCGGCAACAGCAAGCGGCGCTAGAGCAGCACGCCAAAGCCTCGTTGCGGGCCGATGATCGTGTGGACCACGGAGAATATCTCGACATTCTCCGTGACGCCACGATTGCCCGTAATGGATGGCAAAAAATCCTCAAACGATGTGCGCCGCGAGAAAAGCGCTGATGCTTACGTCTTGGGAAATACGCTGCGGCAAGTGGTCTGGGCGCTGTTCGATTGGGCTGGCGGGGACCAACGATCGCGCAGCGCTTCCGTTTTCCACAGCCTTGCCCACAATTTCCGTGGATAACGTCGAGCCAAAGCGGCGCCACCGTCGCGATTGTTTTGTCAATCGGTCACGATCGACGCTTTGACGGTCTGCTCCAGAGTTGGCCCTGCACACGCAGCCAAGCAGACGAAGCACACGTCCGCGCGACAAGACGGGAAACGCCGCTCGCCAAGAAGCGAACACTTCGCTCTTCCGCGCTCTTTTCACTCCGCTTTCATGAGCACCGCGCGACAGCGCTCCAGTTCCTTGCTGAGCGAATCTATCTCTGCTTGCATGCTGTTCGCCCTTTCTAGAAGCTTCCCGACCGGGTACCAGTATTCGTGTCCGAGATCACCCTCTGCCACTGCGAGCTCATGAATCTTCTTGAGAGCGATGGTCAGGTCGATGTGGCTTCCAACGGACAGCTCTCCCTCCTCAACTGCGTTCGGCTTTTCACCCTCGCGCCGTGCGCCGGGTTTCCAGAAAAACAGAACGCCCTCATTCACGTACCGAGTCTTTACACGCACCGCCACCAAGCTGAGCGCAAAGCTGATCGCCGGCGCAAGCAGTAGTACCGGATTGTCCAAAGCGAAGTTCGAGAGCTGCTCAATTATCTTCACGATTCCTGCGTCCCTAACGCGGTACCTTGCCGTTCTCGAGCTTCCGAGAGTGTTTTTCGACCATTTTCGCCGCGCGCAAGACTCGCTTCACGTCGCCGCGCAAAAGTGCCTGAAGCGGTGTCAGGCCGCCAAGCGACTCCTGAGGCCGTGTGAAGAAGCTCCACTTGCTCCATCCGGCTAAACCGCCAAGCCGTCGCGCCACCCTCGATAGATCGTTCCGGTCAAGCCCGTTCGCGACGAAGAACGCCGGGTAAAACTGTTCACCCCCAATCTCAACACTGAAAATACGCCCTTTGGCGACGCGTTTGCATAATCTCTGCTCCGTGATGTCCGAGGCTTCGCAGAAAGTTTTTGCTCGCAGCAATTTGCCTTCAGCGACAAGGGCGTTCCGCGACGACATTCGGCGGATCGCGCCGCGTTTGCGTTTGCAGCGTTGTTTCTCGTCTTGTTCACGGAGCGAACGAAGGTCCACGTTCAAGACTGTGGCCACGCCCATTACTCGCGCGAGACAAATCTTGAAGCGCCGTCCGACCTCTGCGTCGGGAAGGTCCAGAAGCGCTTCGGCCGCTATCGGATCGCACAGGACTGCCGCCACGGCGGCACGGCGGAATAGGTATTCCATCCGGGCGTCGCCGAGCGTTGGACGGTCGCTATTCTCTCGTGCTGAACGTGGCATCGCCGCTCCTTACGAAATCGATGCGAAACCCCGTTGGCGAAGAGAAGCGCCGACGTGTGCGCTGCGCCTGGTGCTTCGAGGTATCACCGCGACATGTCTCGATACGAAACGCGACGCATCAGGAAAAGCGCAGCCAGGCAGCGGCAGCGGCAGCGGCAGCGGCAGCGGCGGAAAGCTACGCCCTGCACAGAGGCGCGTCACGCCAACCCGCCTCTACGTTCGCAATCGAGCACAACGACGGCCCCCACGCCAACCATCCCGCGCGCCTCGTCGCAGCACACGCACCCCCCCGCTGCCCGCATCATCGACGCTGCTCCCGACGGCTTGCGACCTTCTCCGGCTCTGCCCACAGGTTCGGTAGCGCGGCCGCCGAAACGTCAATATCTATGGAGGTCGGGTAGTGTCGCAGCAACGTCATGGCCAGTGTTCGCACGAGGTCTGCGCAATAAGGCCCGCGACCATCCGCGAGAGTCTCGAGCAGGTCGCGAGCGCCGACGACAGATCGCGTTCGCTCCTCAGCCGTGGTCATGTGCGTGCCCACGAGTTCACCTTGTCAGTCACATCGATGCACTCCGTAACGCCGTTCACGCGACACCATCGGTCCCAAACGTAATGCGCATCCGCCGCATACCCGCTTTCGCCTACGAGCGTGTAGATGCGTCCGGACTGTGTTGTGCCTTGCCAGGCCACCGTATCGAAAGTCTCGATGGCCGAACTGACTCGCCCGGTTCGATCGCTCGCGTCCAAGCCAACGAAATGACGGGTGTCTTGCGGAAGGATTTCGAAGATGCGCCATTCGAGCAAGCGGATGCAACGCTCACTCGAGACGGGCGGAAGGGACCAGATTGGCATGACTACCCTCTGTAAGAGGGCCGACATCGGGTATCCGGTCAGCTCGTCACTTCGAGCGGCCCGGTTTACCGGACGGCGATTCTAGCGGCGAGGCTGCTGAAATTTGACTTATGACCTCGGCCAACTGCGCATGGGGTAAACGGCGCGATGACGGAAGTATATGCCGTTGTCCGGGAAGTTCAAGAAAGAGCCTTTGCAGGGCAATCGTTGCTAAAGCAACTTTCTCTGCACCGCCACGTTGTTGACGATGGAAACGTCAAGGTAAAGCCACAACGCGTCAAAGCGGCAAACGGTGGCGCACTGGAAGTACAACGCGGCGCTGAACGTGCCATCCTCGATCTGCGTGCTGAGCGAATCCGCTTGAACATGCACGCCCAGTTCTTCAAGCCGGCTGCTCAGCATGTCCGTATCCAACCAAGGCTGAGTCGCAAGGTCAGCCTTGAAGGCCGCTGCGGCGCTATCCTCCCACGACCCTTGCAACTGTTGCGTACTCAACCAAGTGCCGGGCAGCGCAGAGCCGGCTGCGATAAGGGCCTGGAGGAGAAACGCGAACTTGAACGTGCCGCGGTGTATCTTCCCTTCGATCGAACGTTCTGATTCTTGAGTGCCCCGGGCGACGAGCCTGCGTGCCAGCTCTTCGTAGCTCACTCCTTGGTAAATCAGCGCGGCCCGAAGCGCTCGAGAGGCAAGATGAGCCCATGCTGAATCGACACTGTGCGTGTCTTCGTCTTGCGTTTTTTCTGACCTGTGCTTTAATTCCCCTCTGATGTGGTAGCCCATGCGCCCTCTCAGCCACAAAGAAAAAAGCCCCTTGAGAGGACCACGCCCCCCGCCGCAATCCAACAACGCGGGCTCATCGCCCGCAGAAAACACGCGGCACGCCATATGAGATGGCCGCCATGGACTCAGTCTCCATCCTCTACTTGGGCATCGAAGGAATTTTGTTTCGGCCCAACACACGCATTCATACAGTTCCGTGCCACGCGCACATAATCGCTCTTCCAGAGCCGCTGCCGTTACTCGAACCGGTGTCTGCAATCATCGAGCGCGCAACCAAGCTCAACGTCGTGCTCAACAGTTGGCTGGTAGCGGACTACGGCTTTCGGCAACTCGTTCGCCTATTGCCGGATGGTATAGCACAGAAAACGATTGGCGCAACAATCGCCGGAAACCGGCTGCACAATCGGCCCACGGCATACCGTGCAAGAGTCGAACTGCTACGTGCGGACATCGAGCGACGACAGCCGACTCAGCTGACCATCGTCGATGCATCAAGAAGCGCGATCCCTACGGAACTGCTGCACCGTTCGATCTGGGTACGTGAATCGGACTCTCGGTGCCCATCCGACTTTGCAGCGATCCTGGGTCGCTTCATTGATTCGTCTTGCGACGACTAGATCTCAGTGAAGTAGCGTTGTGCGTTCGCCGACGCTGTAAAGCGACCTGGAAAATGTTGATTGCGCGACATGGGGATTCAATGTTCGTCGGCCGCGCAGTAAGCAATCACTTAATCAGAGATAGCTGAGTCAATGAGTCCTTGTCTCAACGAGACGGTTTTTTGTAGCAACCAATTGCGAACGTCGTAGAGAGAGCTTCGCGAAGAGGGCGGGGCCGTGATAGCGGAGGTGGCAATGTCGACCGAGAGAGCGAAGATCAGTACGAACACTGCACTGGCATCGACCGACACAACGGAACGATCCGTGTTGCTAGCCGGAGCTCTCCTCCTCCATCGCGTCGAGGCATGCGAGCATGAAGGCAGCGGAAAACCGTTTGCGATTGATCTTGCGATTAAGCTGACCCGCCGACTCAACGACTCCGAGTCGCTCGAGCCGCTGGGCCAACTCCTTGTAGCTGAGCTTAAGCTCGTTCATCTTCGACACGATGAGTTCCCTCGCCGCCTCCTCCCACTCCTCGTAGACATTGTCCGTTTCGGGCTCCGTGCTCAGTTGTTTGCTCATGGCTTGCTTCGTGGTTTGTTTGGTCCTTCATGCTCGGTGTCTGCACTTGCGCCATGTAGCATTTCATCATATGCGGGTCGCGTGGGTAACCCTGACAACGCGCCTCCCAACACGATCTCATCTTGGTCGCGCTCTCGCAACACGCCATGCTGAGCACATCGCAACTTGCCGAACTATTTGAAAACCTCGGCACTCCGCCTGGCGGCCAGAAGCTCGTTGCCAACGCGAGGCTCCATGCGCCGGTTCGCGACGTGAGCTCACGAGGTGGGAACGTCATCACCGTTCTCGCGAGCCAGAAAATGGCGCGCGACATCCGGACTGAAAGCCGACACATCGAGTTCGCGGTGGCCGTGACCAAGGAGCACGCGAAAGACGTCCTGGAATACTACGCGCAGCCTTGTGAACTGAAACTCAATCTTGTAGACGAGATCACAGGCGAAATCAAAAGGATCCAGCACGTCCCGGATTATCTCACCATTCGCAGCGACGGCTTCACCCTAGAAGAATGGAAATCAGAGGCGAAGCTACTACGTCTTGCGGAGAAATACCCTTACCGCTACGTTCGTGCGAGCGACGGACAATGGTGTTCCCCGCAGATTGAAAAGCAACTTGCCGAGTTGGGCGTGCGGTACCGAGTCTTTAGCGAAGAGTGCATTCCACGTCGACGCATGGAGAATCTCCTTGACTTAGCCGACTATTTCCTGCCGGGTGTGGAACCGCTTTCGCCGGACAGCGTCGACCGGCTCAACGCCGCTCTAGCTGATGAAGGCGCACTATCGTTCTTCGAGTTGCTCGAAGCTCCATACAGGTTCTCCGCCGACTTCCTGAACCAGGCGATCGCCGAAAATCTCGTCGCCACTGCTCTTGATGAGGAGCCACTCGCAGACAAGAAGGCGTTCTACCTCTACCGTGACGCAGCGCTACGTGATCTGCTCATCGCGAATAGAGACTTCGGACAGCTGCCTAGAGCGGAGTCCTTTTCGCTCGAAATCGCGCCGGGTTCCCGGTTCCTGTTTGATGGCCAAGAACTGACGATGGCCCTCGTCGGAGAGGAGTCGATCCTATGCAGTAGGCAAGATGGCACGAACGTCGAGCTCACGCGTGAATGGATTGAAAGCGCACACGAGAAGAACCAAATCACCGCCATCCAAAGAGAAGCGACGACCTCAGGCACAGACGTCAGCCGATACTCGCAGGCGGAACTGGAGACGGCCCTTCGAAGACAGACCATTCTTAACTCGATGATTGCCGAGGGACACGTGTCCTCGCGCACGCTGCGACGTTGGCTGGCTCGGAGACTCGTCGCTCTGGCTAACGGTGATAACGCCGCTCTCGCGCTGGTACCCAACAACGCTGCGAAAGGCAATCGGACTCCGAGGCTAACGGAAACACAGTTCCGTCGCATGGACGAGGTCATCGACACTGAGTGGCGCACTAGCAACGCCATCAACTACACGGTGTGCTACCAAAACATGGTCATCGCCTTCGACGGTACGGGCGAGAAGGCTCCGTCATACCCGACCCTAATTGCACGGATCAAAGCGCGAAAGACGAATCGCGACGTGCGAACCCGCCATGGAAAACGCATCGCGTACCAGGAATCCCTGTTTATCGATGTCCTGTACTACGACAGCCCCGTGCATGGCAGTCGCCCCTTCCAATACATTCACATCGACCATACCGAGGTCGACATCGAGCTAATTTCGAGTCGTACCGGCAAGCCGTTGGGGCGTCCCTGGCTAACGTTGGCGGTTGACGCCTGGTCGCGGAGAATAATTGCCTTCTATCTCACATTCGATCCGCCCTCATATCGCTCGGTCATGATGGTCATTCGGGACATTGTGCGCCGGTTTAATCGCCTTCCGGAATTTTTCATTGTCGACAACGGTCGCGACTTCATGACACTGGCGTTCCAAACCTTCCTTCGCGTGATGGGCACGCATCTGCGCTTCCGGCCGAAAGGAGAACCAAGACATGGTGCAGTGCTCGAGCGCATGTTCGGTCGGCTCAACACTGAGTATATTCATAACCTTGCGGGCAACACGAAAGCGACAAAGAACGTGCGGATGGTTACAGGCTCACATCTGCCAAAGAACCTGGCCGAGTGGACTTTGCGCTGTCTATATCTTGGGTTGCAGCACTGGGCCTTTGACTATTACGACCAGGAGACACATCCCGCACTGGGCGAATCACCGCGAGATGCGTTTCGCCGTGGCCTACGAGAGAGCGGACACCGCCCTCAACGGCACATCATGTTTAATCGGGATTTCCTTATCGCTACCTGTCCGCCCGTCGACCGCTCCGGCGTCCGCACAGTGAACCCTCAGCGCGGCGTGAAAGTCGACAATCGATTCTATTGGAATTCCTCGTTCAGATTGCCAAACGTCGCTGGCGAATCGCTGGCAACGCGCGACGATCCGTGGGACAAGTCATCTGTCTACGTCCTGCTAAAAGACGGATGGGTTCGAGCCATCAGTAGAAGCCTCTGCGGGCTTGGACAACTGACTGAAGTCGAGAAACGTGCTCTGACTGCCGAATACAACAGCCGTCTCACAGCGCCTGCTGACGACGAGCAACATGCACAGCGCCTGCGAGAGTTCCTTCGGGTGTTCAAGCCAGAAGGCGCACTCGCACTCGAGTTTGAGCGCCAGTCGGAGAACAAAGACCTGTACACCGCGCTGCAGATGGCAAACATCGAGCCCATCGTAGCGCCTCATCGCAGCGTGCTCGTAGGCGAACCGCCCGCTGCGCGCAGGCTGGCATTTGAATGCGACTCCTCTGATGGCACCCCGCTGGCTCAGGAGCTCGATGTCGATCGTGCTTTGCGCGCAGACCTCGACGACTTCGCCGATCTTTGAGGAGATTTGACATGACCGCCGAACATCGTAACGAGAAGTCGCTCGTCAATTCGCAGATTGAAGCCCTGGCTGCGAAGCGAATCAGACACACGCGCGTGAACGAGGTGATGACTGAACTTGACACACTGATCTATGAGGGCAGCCAGGACAGCATTCTGCTCGTGTGTGGCCCAAGCGGCGCCGGCAAGACGACGCTCGCCAAGTACATCGTCAACAATGCTCTCAAACAGGCGCAGGGTCAACTCGAGACAAACCGTGGAATCATTCCCGCGATCTTCACAGAGGCACCCTCGTCCGGCGAGAACGACTTCTCCTGGCGACTCCTCTATCAGCGAATCCTTTCGCAGCTCGACGACGATGCCGAGTCACCCAAGCTTGCTTGCGGGGTAGATCCGGAAACCGGGCGGATGAGCCGTCCTCGCGCAGCCAATCGGGCAACAACGCTCGCGGCTCTGCGTACCGCTGTCGAGCGTGGCCTTCGTGCACGTCAGGTCCGGTTCCTCGTTATCGACGAAGCCGCACACATCATTCGGCAGACTCGCGGCCGTAACAGGCTGGAGATTCAACTCGATACACTGAAGTCGCTTGCGAACCTGTGTGGAACGCAAATGGTGCTCATCGGCTCCTATGACTTGCACCACTTGGTTTCCCTCTCGGGGCAACTCGCACGTCGTACGCACGTGGTGCATTTCGAACGCTACAGGCAGGATCGGCCTGAGGACGTCCAGGCCTTCGAGCGTTGCGTATCCGGATTCGAAAAAACGCTTCCCGAACTGTGGGGCGGAAAGCTCACGAAATATTCGAAAGCGCTTCATGAGAACACCCTGGGATGCATAGGTACTTTGAGCGGCGTGCTCGTCCGTGCAGCCAGGCTCGCGACCATCACGAATGCGTGGACGACGGCCTCTCTCGAGCGCGCGCTTCTGTCCCAGGCTCAGCACAATCGCATTCTCGAGGAGATTCTTGATGGTGAATCGGGAATCGGCCCCAACCTGATCGCTGCATGAGCGCATCTGAGACGGCCAGTTTGCCACGGACGACCCGATGGAAGACGACAATTGCCCTCCTCGCTCGGCGCTTTATGCATTCCCGCCCATCGGCGTCGGAACGGCGGATGTGGAGAGCCTCACGAGCTACTTCTGCCGCCTCGCAGTGGCACATTGCGTATCTTCAACAGACTTGTTGCACAGAATTTCGAAGACGTGCGGTTGGTCGGCTCCGCCAAAAAACTTCTGGAAGGATGTGAACCTCGGCGGCATGGGCGATGTCGCGGAACGATATGCGTGCGCGTTGTCGGCGATGACGAGCGTCGAGCGTCTCGACTTGTTGACGCTCCGTCCTTGGCGCAACGTGATCGCAAAAAGCAGCAAGGCGCCGGCGACGACTCGATGGTGCGCCGCGTGCTTCGAAGAGGACTTGGTTCAAGGAGGAATGCCCTATTTCCGACTCGCGTGGGATGTCGGCGACATCGATGTTTGCGCAAAGCATGGCACCCGACTCCCGGATGCCTGCTCAGACTGCGGCCGTACCGGGGCGAGGAACAACGCTGCATGCGTTGTTCCTGGATGGTGCTGCTACTGCGGAGCACCTCTCGGCAGAGTCCAAGAGGCGCATGCATCAGCGTCTGCTGCCGAGACGTGGAAAGCTGCGCAGGTCGGGCAGCTTCTGGCCGCGCAGGCTTCGATAATCTCGGCACCGGATCGCGGCGCCATGATGGAGCGAGTTCGGAAGCTTATCGACCAACTCGACGACGGGATGAGCGCAAGGTTCGCGCGGCGCATCGGCTCGAACAAGTCAACCGTGCATTACTGGTTCAAGCAAGGCGTTCCCACACTTGCGGCTCACCTGCGTATCGCATCGCAGACGGGCGTGTCGCTCCTGGCGCTGCTTACTGGATGTGTTGATGGCGAGATTCCGTGCTTGCGTGAAACTCCTTCGTTGGCGGAGCTGTTCCCCGACTACAAAAAGCGCGCATCGCCGCGTCGAAGCGACAGCAGCCACGTCGAGGAGCAGATGGACGAGCTACATCAATCAGACGACGCGGTCAGCGTCAGCGACGCGTCGCGGCGACTGAACGTGCATCGACGACGGCTTTATCGTCTCGATAATGCGAAGGCGCACATCATCGGGGCGAAGTGGTTAGAGCAGCAACGCCACCGTAGCGAACAACATCGGCTTGAAGCCGCCCGCGCGATCGAAGCGGCAGTCGCGGATATTCTCTCCAGTGGGAAAGCACCGAACCTCCGCGAGGTTCAGCAACTGGTTTCTCGCGAGGTTCTTGGCGGTGTTCGTGGACTTTTCGCAATGATCCAAGAGGCTAGCGCGAAAATCGAGGAGTCGAAGTCCGCAACATTGCCATGAAAATCTCTGTCGCATATTCTGCGAACTGCCATATTCGGGGAGAGCGACTGCAACCAAGAAGGCGCGCGGCTCTGAAGACGCGCACCTCCCATTCATTTTCGGCGAGTCCTTACACCGGGACCGGCGACGCTTCTACAAACGGCGCGAAGCGTTCCGTGATAAGGACGTTGGTCAGTACCTGCTGCAACGGAACACCTGCGATGTCCGTCCCTGCCCGCATCTGCAAAGCTCCGCTTCCCACGAAGGATACGATACGCTGAAACCTTTGGACCGTCGGCTCCGGGTCAGGCTGATGCCGATGCGCCTCGTTGTGCAACGTTCCCGCAGGAAAGTCGAACACACCAAACGCGTGGTCGATTCGCTCACCTTCATGAGTCTCCAGCAAAACAGGAACGCGCTTCAGCTTCTTCCAACGGTCGATTGCAGCCCATACTTCTGGGTCGGCCATTTCGGCGACCCAGTAGATTTGCAGCCCGCCAATCTGCGCGCGGATGGTCATCAGGAGGCCGTCTTTGCGCGGAATATACCCGAAGCCGAAACAGGCCCGGCCATTACTTTTTGACAGCCAACGAGCGTCTGCGGGCGCGACCGGACACGTCAGTACCGGAGTGTCGGCGGGCATCCCGACCGTTTGCTTCGGGCGTACAGGGAGTGACCGCAAGTCTATGATGCCGCCAATTCCGACGGGACAGCCTGCGATGTTGAGACAGAAAGTCGCTTCCATTTTTGGTTTATTCCAATGAGAGTTTTGCCGCAGCGATTGCAGCGGATCCAATGCACATCCGTCTAAGCACGGACGACAACACCCCGGAGCATTTGCTCCAGACTCGAGCGGACGCGACAAGTCATATCGCGCCAGCGCCAAGATCAAAGGTGTTTCAGTGCATCGAGTTCAACTCGTCCTCGGAAAGGTCCACACTCCTCTCGCTTGGTCGGCGAGCAAGAATGCAAAATAAAGCTGGCCACTATTATAACGCGATTCGTCTTACGTTTCAACGCTTCGTGCTATTTTCCCGGCAGCTTTAAAAAAAACGGAATTTATATTTCGCCCAGTGTTGGGTCCTATATGTGTTTTGCCAATGTCGCTGTTGCGGAAATGCGGCGCGCGCTCTTCAGCCAAAACAAGTGGTATCGAGAGGCATTGCGCTTTGCGCGAAGACCGAGAGACAACCCCAGTTTGCCAATAGGACCGGCGAAGAGCGGCACGCGCGCGGCGCGCATGGCAACCAGGCGAAAACACGAGGCGCATAACGCTCGCAAGTGTTCGCGGAACTTGTGCTCTTGCTCCCGTCAACGAGTAACGCAAGATCGATCACACCGACAATGGCAACCCGCTCGTGACGGCATCGGCCTCGCATACGGCGCTCAACGTTCGAGCGCGCGCATAGAGTCAGTGCAAACAGAAACACACAGGCGCAGAGCCCAGTCGCCTCCTCCCCTGGCTGCCGGCCGCGCAGCGGCCAACATACCGCGCTGGGAAAACATGAATCCCTTACTCACGAGAGAACATCGAGACAGCGCTGAGCAGGATCGCGATGAAACGACCTTCGCTTCGAGAACATTCGCGCCGCCAACGGCCGACACATGATCCTCGCGCCCGCCACCGCACCGCCCTGGCTGCCAGCCGCGCAGCGGCGCTCAATCGCTGAAAAACGAAATCACAAAAGCATATGCTTACGTGAGCATGTGGTTTTAATGATCGAGCACATCCTTCAGTGAGGATCTCGTTTTTGAGAAATGGAAACATACGCTCACTAAAGAAACTCCTTTGTGAGCATATCTTTTTTGAGAGTAGAAAGGCAATACCGGGGCCCCTGTCGTTAGCGCAGGTGCCCCTTCCATCGTCACTTAGCTCGACGACTCCGCCAGACTGTTTCGGGTCCCACGCCTCTAGCTTCGCCAGCGTGTCCGCTTTCTCAGGCCCCATCCCCGTGGTGCGGAATTTTCTCCAGCGCGCCACCGGTCACAACCCGTCCACGCATGGAGGCCACCGCCGCATCTCTTCAGTCGGAAGAGCCGACACCGACGTCGGGCGGCTTGTGCTCGGCCGACGCGTGACTGTGGGATGTATAACATTCGCAATCCATTAAAACAATGCAGTATTCGTCCTGAAACGCGCCATCCAATTCACCTAGGCTGAAAATCGCCGCTATTTAGTGATTCATTTTAAAAATTGCCATCATGAGTTTATTTGTAACAATACCGTTTCCGGGTCAATGAACTTGTGGAGCAGCGCCTTCTCATCCAGCGAGCGATGCATGAGGCGCCGCCGCCTGAAGCACCTGAGCGGGGCCGAACCGATGGCGCCCTCTGCAACCGAGCGCGTTTCGCGGTAGCCGTCGCGAGGATGGGCGCGTCGCTTGATAGAGGCGATGCCGAGTGCCCGCGGGTGCGCATCGGATTTGATCGCGATCGTGGCCATTCTCGCCTTGTTAGTGCCATGCGGCGGAGCAAGCGGTTGCGGGCGCCAGCCGCGATGAAGCTGTGCGGCGTCGACCGGCTTTGGCAGCGCGGCCGGATCGTGGAGCCGTCCTCCTGGCCGATGGCTCTGCCCTCCGAAAGGCGCTAGAGTGACGTGCATAGAACGCGGGATTTCGACATGGCGACCAACCTATAAACTTTGGACATTCGGATTATCGTGTGGAAAGCTGTAGGGTAGGTTTGAAAGAACGGTGGCACGGTGACATTGCAGAGCTATACTCTGCGTGCCCACCAAAACCCGCAAACTGTACCGTTGTGATGTGCTGCCGTCGTCGTCCTCGCTCAAGCATCAGTTGCACTTCATCAATCGCCGGCGCGCGTGGCAGACGCTGTCTGTGCCGCTGACCATGCGTGATGGCGTTGTTATCTCCTATGAGGTGCGACAGCTTGCACAGGTTATGTTCCGCGCTGTGATGAAGCGTCACCGCCGACCTGCGCTGCACCGTCTGAACATGGTCGTCGACCAGCGGATGGTGACTGTGAGTCCGTCACAAACGGCGTCGCATTTCCGGATGTGGGCGCGACTGTCCACGCTCGACAAAGGCAAGCCGTCAACCTGCCGCTGCAGACCTATCCGTACTTCACGACGCGCGCCGGCGTCCGGGCGCTGACCGTGCAGGTCAACCAACGCAGCGATGGCACTTTCGGCGTGGGCATCTTGACCGATGTCACCGCTGCCCTCGCGGCGTCACGCGCCGCCTACCAGCCGCGGTGCGAAGCGCTCGCCCTGGACCTGGGACTCAATACGCTGTTCGCGACCGATCAGGGCGACCTGATTGGCCGGCAGTGGCGCTCGAAGCTCGAATACTACGACCGGCGCATCATGAACCTTGCGCAGTATCTCCAGAAGCGCGGCCTCAAGCCCAACCGGCACGCGCGATAGCGCAAGTACGTCGCTGCGATGCGCGGCTGGCTCGAGAGCGAGGTCGGCCGTTGCCTGAACCGGCTGGTCGCGACGCGCGCGCCGGCGGAACTTGTCGTTGAGCGGCTGGACTTCCGAGCGCCGGGCCTGAGCCGCCGGCTCAACAGGCTGCTTTCGAACATGGGCCGTGGCTTCTTCGAGGCCAAGCTCAAGGACCTCGAAGAGCGCTTCGGCATCACATGCAACAAAGTCATCGCCGCGTATTCCTCACAGGCCGATTCGGCCTGCGGATACGTGGATAAAAACAACCGCACCGAACAGGCGAACTTCAAATGCCTGTGGTGCGGACACCGTCGGCACGCGGATGTCAACTCGGCGCGTAACCTGATTCAGAGACGTTCTTTGGGTGATACAGGTACGAGCCGGGCGTCTCGCGATGCACTCCTCGGCGCGCTGGTACGCCAGCACGTCGCGCGATACAACAGACCTCGGGGTAGGTCTGCCGACCCGAGATTGTCCAATCCGTACTTCCGGTCCTGGACAGCCTCGGTGAGGTCAATCGAAGCTTACGTGTGAAGCGGTTTTCACACGTTAATCCGAATACCCTCTGAAGGCTTTGCTCAAGCGCGCGACAGCCCTCTCAGACCAACGCACTCAAGCGCTCATCGCTGCCGATTTGGCCGCCAATGCGCACCGCTACCCGCCGGCCGCAGCGTCGTCGGAAGAGATGGAAGCTGAGTTCGGTGCCGCAGACGAGCCCGTCGAACACCAAGAAGGCAAGGCCGGCCTGCAGAAATCGGCGGAAGGCCGACTGCGAGCAGCCGGCCAGACAACTGCTGGCGAGAGGTCGCTCAAGCGCTCAGCGGCGTAGACGCCACCTCTCGGTACAGCTCATAGTCGGCGATGTCGGAGTCGCACGCTTGGCTCGCGAGGTCGAGCATCTCGCATGCGAAGGATTCGCCGTCGTGGAAGGCGACGTTCCGCAGCAGCTGCACGACCTCCGCCGACCCAAACTCCATCCCGCCGCGACGCTTGCCATCGAGTATGAAGGTTGCCAGGCGTTGCTCGAAGCGGCTCACGCTAGCATCGTCGGTGCCCTTCGGCTCTTCGCCTGCGAGGGAGCTCGTCTTGGAAACCGCTCCTATCGCGTCGTGATGGCGGCGCCCGGCTTGGTCGGTACAGAATTGCGGGGAAATGAGCACCTGCACGGCGATCTCCTTTGAACGAGGTTACGGCACAAGCCGAAAATCCCGTATAGGCAGATCTGCCGCGAACCGAACGCTCGGCCGCATCATTGCCGGCCGGCCACCGGCATCCTTGGCTGCAGTGTTTCTGCTGGCGTCACGGCCTGCGATCGCGGAAATCCTGTTATCGATGCGGACCGACATCCCCGCGACGGCGTGTAAGCCGACAGTCTCCGTGCAAGGTCACCAAGCCAGTCGACGGCCCAATGCAATTTGCTGACGCAAGAGCTGGACGACGAAAGACGTAGCCCGTCGTAAGGACGGGCTACGGGTTCTCAGGGCTGAGCATCACGCGCATACATGCTCATCTTCGGGAATCCACGCGCCACTACCGGATTTCGTCAATATCGGGATTAGCTGCGAGAAACGAATTCCATTCGTTATCCTCAATAAGCAAGGGATAAGGGTTCGCCGAAGTGATTCTCAACCCGACTGTCGGCTTATGGTGGTGCCAAAGTGCGTAGACCCGACCCGGCTGATTCCGGTGGAAAGACTCCCAGCTCAGGCCGTGAATGACGTTCCCATAACGCCTGAACAGCGCGTGCGCCACCTCCTGATAGGGCTCGTATCCGGCGAATTTCCTCTGGCCGCCCGCCAGCCCCAAGGCAGAGCGGTTGCGAGCACCGTCGATTGGCATGAACACGGCGGGACCGTCGAGGGTGTACCTGACCACGCGATACCTTTTGGCCCGCTCGGTCAGCCATGTGTAGCGGTCCATCGCATCCGCAGACAGAATATGGCATTCGATCGCCACCGTCGGCAGCGTGTTACCCATATAGAGCACCGCATAGTCATCCTTGTGACCAGCCGGCGGATCGACACGAAGATTGCGGTACTTTGCATCGGGCGGATCCCAGTCTCCGCCCGGATGCGAAAACAGACGCACGAGTGTTTCGCTGTTGGGGTCGAGCAATTCTAGTTCGAGTTCACTGCCACGAATCACAGGCGGCGCCGCTGAACTCATGATGCGAGCACCGCCGCGTATGCCTTGGCTGCCTGAAGTACCGCCTCCAACCGTTCTGCGGACGGAGCCGATAAAAATCCTGCAGCATCGTCCGCGAGACTCCTTTGAGAAGTCATCGTTCCGAGCATCGCTTCGACGGGAGAGAGCCCTCCCAGAAGATCGCTCGGCGAAGTGAAGAACGCGTACGCAGCTGCGCCCTCCGGTCGCTCAAGCGCATCGAGCACCTGCTTGAGCGGCTCACCCGAAATGCCCGTCCAAGCCTGGAAGGCCGGATACTCGCGACCGCGCTTACGCCCGGGTCGGAGGACAGAAAAGAGCTCTCCAGCTTTTTCCCGCTGACGCACGGACTCATCTCCGATTCCTCCGAGCGCTTGCCCCATCGCAACTGCCGAAAGCAGCCGAGCTGGATCGTCCTGCAGCGCTTCTACCCGCGCCTGCGGAATTTGCTCGCGCACGCACTCGATGACGCGCTCAAACTCAATCTGCCGTTGCACCAAACGCGTTTCGACCATCGTCTCGACCCAGGACTGCAGCAGTTCGAGAACCGATTCATTCAGTCCCGCTCCACGCAGCGCTTTCACGTGGGCGCTGTTTACCTTCTCGAGTGCTTCGTCGATTACGTTGTGGCTGCGAAGTTGCGCCGCTACACGCTCGATCATCGAACTGGAAACTGCAGGCAGCCCTGATACGGCGGCGCTGGCAAGCACGACGTGCAATTGGTCTTGTACGGAGAAAGAGCCACTGCGCCCAGGCTTGAACCGGGAGAGCATCTGTGCGATGCCCTGCTCAATTGAGGCAAGGTGGTCCGTGCGTTCGCGCCGTGACGCGTTTGTCTCCGGCGGAGCAAAGAACAATGGCATGAGGCACCTCCCTAGAGTGAGCTGGAAGCAGCTACTGAGGAAGTATAGCCTATGTTGGCTAACTTGGCTTATTTCGGCACTGAGATGTTTGCCGAGTAGTTCGCTCGTTTTATCTGAAAGTCAACTGTTTGTAGAAGCGGATCCGCCACCGGCCGGCGCTCCGAAACGGCGGCTTGCCGAGGCCAGCGTGTGTCGCTTCATCGACGGAGCCTTTAGACTTCGCCGTTCCATCCGACGGACCGGCCGCTGCCCAGCGCCAGGCGTCCAATCGCCCAGCCTGCTCTCAGGGCGGCGCCGGTTGGTCCTGCTGGCGAGAGACCCTCGCCGATGGTCACTATATCTCTGCCGATCCATCCGGTAATGCCCAAATCTGGGGAGCCTCCAGCGATGACAACAAGATGTCGGTGGGCGTCGGATAGCCCAGGAGAAGCCCCCTCGCGAGAGCTCGGACGGCGCCCGGTACCTCGTAGGTCTTCCCGTCAACGAGCGTTTCAGGAAATCCCTGGTCGCCAACACAGATGCGGTACGCTGTTCCGGCGTAGTCATGGCACTCCCCCTCAAAGTTCGAGATTCCGATGCGCCAACTCGCAGCTCGTCTACGCCGGCCGGCCGCGCTTGCATTGCTGAGCTTGGCGCCCGCCGTACTTTTGTACGAGCGCGGCGTCTAGCTAGCGAAGCGCTCCGATGCTGCTAGCCTTTCGTCCTGCAGGAATCCGCGACCGAAGCGTCATTTTGCACCATTTCAGTCGCATACGACCGATTTACCGTGATGAGGGCGAGGGCGATTCGAAACGCTTATCAAAAAAGAAGCAATCCTCCGACGTCGCGACATCGGCCATTCGACAAATTCGGTACGATGACCGACCAACTTGTGGCACCGGCGGAACGCGCTAACCTGTCGGTCGCAGGCATTGACAACGCAGACCGTGCGATGCTGGCACTGGGAGAAAGCCGACCGCTCCTCGCGAAGATTCATGGCGACTACCAATCAGTCAGCCTGAAAAACACGAACGACGAACTGCGTTCGCTGCGGTCTCAACCAATGTGTCAAAGTTGGTGCTGAAAAGGCACGGGACCCGACGCGTCGTGATCAGCGCTGCGAGGAATCGAAATCGTGAAAAGCCCATTGATTTTGAGCGGGCTTTTTCCTGCAATGCAAGGCAATTGCGCAAATCTTCTGAGCCGGCCCGTGATTGTCCTGTTGCTGCGGCTCACCGCGAGGGCCGGCTGCGGCGCCATAGCGCTCGTCGCCAGTCAGCCTGACCCATCTCACGTTCGGCGGCGGTGCCACCGCGTCGCCAGGCTTGCGTCCGCGGCTGCCCTCCCGATCTTTTGATTCCGAATGATCTCGAGAAAACGTGGCTGAGCGTGAAGACGCCCCTTCTACCGTGCTAAATATTTCGTGGGCCGTGCCGTAATCCAGAGACAAATTCAAAACGATTCCCGCGCATGTCTCGACCGCACACGCACTACGACAACCTAAAGGTATCCCGCAACGCGCCGCCCGAAGTCATACGAGCGGCCTACAAGGCGTTGAGCCAACGTTACCATCCGGATAAGAACAGCAGTCCGGACGCCACTCGCATCATGAAGATCCTGAATGAGGCGTATGAGGTCTTGGGCGATGCTGAAAAGCGGCAACGATACGATGCAGCTCTTCTTGACGAAGAGGAACCGGTCCGTCCGGCATCCGGCGGAGAACAGCAACGCACCGCTGAGCCGCCAGAAAGGGAGAAGCAAGAACACAAGGCTTCACCGAACCCCCAGCCTACCGCTTCGGAAGTCCCTCCGAGTTCGGCTTCGGCTACCGGTGGGAAGAAGCGCTCCGGATGGTTCTGGATCGTCGGCATCGTGGTTGCCATCTTCATCCGCATGGTAGTGGGCGCGTCGCACAATTCGAGCAACAGCGAAACAGCAGCGCCGTCGCAATCTGCAAACAGCGCGGTCAGTGACTTGTCATCCAATGCACCCGCGGCCGCTTATGGTGCGCCTGTGCGCAACGAGCCAAAAGTCATCACCAGCTTTGACTGTACGAAAGCGCGTTCCACGTCCGAGAAACTGATTTGCAACGACGCCGAGCTTGCGTCTCTGGATTTAGACTTGGCAACCGTTTTTGCACAAGCTAAGGGCGTCGCACCCGACAAGCGGGCGTTTGCCGACACCGCTCGCAGGGCATGGAACTGGCGAAACGCCAATTGCTTCAACAAGTCGTGTCTCGTGACCTGGTACAACGAACAGCGCGATCGCCTCGTTGCAATATTGAACCAGCCGGTAGATTCTGCGCCCGCTCCTGCGGAACCGATTGTCAATGCGGATGTGACAACATCCGGCCAGAGCGGAGTCATGGTCTCGGCGCAACCGATCTCTAGCTCACCCCAGGCGGCTCCTTCGAGCTTCTATGCGGAACGAGTGAAGCGCCGGGTTCGACCGAACATCATATGGGCGGGCGATACCTCCGGATTAGAAACAGTGATTGCCGTTCGCCTCGGCCGGACGGGCACCCTGTTGTCCGCGAGTGTTTCGCGCTCGAGCGGGAACTCCCAATGGGATGACGCTGCGCTTCGTGCAGTCCAGAGGTCAGACCCGATGCCGGTGGATGTTTCCGGAGAAGCCCCTGCGTCGTTCACGATAACGTTAAGCCCGAACGGCGACAGCCCAGCGCTTCAGTCCGGTCGGGACAAGGCTATTGCGTGGGTCCACGCGATCAAGGCGCAGCACCCTGACGCAGATGGCGCATATGATTCTGCCGCGCGGAACCTGGCTTCCATTAAAGCTTCATGTCCGGACGCGATCTTGCTCCAGCAGACGCCGCACAGACCGAGCGAATACCGGCCCGTGATCATGTTCCTCAGCCAGCAATGCAGATTCATTGCAAGCTATTGGCCGGAAACCAACGAGGAGCAAATCTCGTTCGACTCGGCAATGATTGAAAATTGGCGCGGCTATTGTTCGACGGGCGGAGCGATGCAAACGAGTTGTGTGCGGGGCGGAGGCGCGTAGTCAGTCGCATACACCCGGTGAAGACTGCGAGCAAACGCTTGGGTAACCAGAATCCGAGCGACGAAAGCGCTTGGCACGGCCGCGTTGTACGACTCCCTGAGCGGCGGCAAGGGCCCCAAGAGTCATCTCGCTGCACCATTCCCAAATTGCCGGCTGCAGTCTCGCGATGCTCGCCGTCGAGCCATCCGGCCATCTCCTCTCCTCGGCCGCTGCCGGCTGAGTATCCGACTCCGCGCTTTCAACAGCGCCAGCTTCGGATCGATCTTACCGCGCATTAATCCGGCAACTCCCCCCCGCCGCATACCCTAGCGACTTCTCGGTCGTTCCGCTTCCGCGCCTTCCCTCGTCCACCCCGATCATTTTATCGAAGAGTTACTTCGGCGATTTTCGGTCATATGCGACCGAAGTGGTGATCATGCGCCGCAGGTGTTCTTACACCTCTATATGCACCTTCATTTCGCAACGACGTAATGCTCGACCTAACCCAACTCACCGCCCTCTTCGACAAACTCGGCACGCCTTGCGCAGGTCGCCAACTCATTCTCGACGCCCGCATTCAAGCGCCCGTCAGTCCGGCAATGCCCCAAGCCGGAGCCGTGGTCACCGTCCTGGCCAGCCAGAAGATGGGCCGCGAAATTCGCACTGAAACTCGCCACATTGAGTTTGCCGTCGCCGTTACGAAAGAGCACGCCAACGACGTGCACGAGTACTACACGCGCCCCTGCGAATTGAAGCTCCGCTTGGAAGATGAATCGACCGGCCAGATTCGCAACGTGCTCCACGTCCCGGATTTCCTCACCATTAGCGAAGACGGCTTTACGCTGGAGGAATGGAAGTCTGAAGCAAAACTCGCCCGGCTCGCGGAGAAGTACCCGTATCGCTTCTCGAAAGACAGCGACGGCCAATGGTATGCGCCGCAAATCGAGAAACAGCTCGCCGACCTCGGTATCCGCTATCGCGTTTTCAGCGATGCATCGATTCCGCGCCGGCGCGTGGATAACCTGCTCTACCTGGCCGACTATCTTCATCTGGCAGAACCATGTCCGGACGACGTCCTCGCGCGCCTTCACACGGCGCTGCAAGAGCATGGCTCCCTCAGCTTCATGGAACTGCTCGCGGCTCCGCATGAGTTCGACGCGGACTTTCTGAACCAGGCGATCGCGGGAAACCGCGTGGCCACCGACCTTGATGGCCAGTCGCTCGCCGATAAGCGCTCTTTTCACCTGTACCGCGATGAAGCGTTGCGCGATTTCATGCTTGCCGACAGCCGCACGGGTAACCTGCCAGGTGTTGACCGCTTCGCCCTCAACATCGCAGACGGCGCGAAGTTCATCTACGAAGGCAACGAGCTCACCATCGTGATGGTTGCCGGCGACTCCGTCGTCTGCAACAGACAGGACGGGTCGACAATCTCGTTGACGCGGTCATGGCTCGAGAGCGCGCACGAAAAAGGCCAAGTGACTTGCCCTCAACAGGACAAGCAATCCAGCCAAGACTTGAGTCGCTTCTCGAAGGAAGACTTCGAGGCTGCGCTTCGCAGGCAGGCCCTGCTTGAGGCAGAGCCGGGCCAAGCATCCGTATCCGGCCGCACGCTTCGCCGCTGGAAAGCGCGCCAAGAAATCGCGCTCGCCAATGGAGACAACGACGTTCTTGCATTGGTGCCCCAAACCGGCGCGAAGGGCAATCGCAGGCCACGCTTGAGTGCGCGTCAGGTCGAATTGATGGACGAAGTCATCGACACGGAGTGGCGCAACAGCAAGGCCATCAACTACAGAACTTGCTATCGCATGATTCTCATCGCGTTTGATGAGGCGGGCGAAAAGGCGCCCTCCTATCCGACGCTTATTGACCGGATTAAGACGCTGGAGACCAATGATGACGTCCGCACGCGACTCGGAAAGCGAATCGCATATCAGCAAAGCACGTTCATAGACGTCCTGCACCACGACTCACCGGCGCATGGAAGCCGACCGTTCCAGTACGTCCATATTGACCACACGCTACTCGATATTGAGGTGATTTCGAGCCGGACTGGAAAGCCGTTGGGCCGACCGTGGCTGTCGCTTGCTGTCGACGCCTGGTCGCGACGCATCGTGGCGTTCTACCTAACGTTCGATTCGCCGTCGTACACGTCGGTCATGATGACGGTCCGGGACATGGTGCGAAGGTTCAATCGCCTTCCCGAATTCATCGTCGTCGACAATGGCAGCGATTTCCTGTCGGCCGCATTCGAGTCGTTTCTTCGTGCGATGGGTACCAACCTGCGCTTTCGACCGGCCGGGCAGCCAAGGCATGGAGCCGTGCTGGAGCGCATGTTCGGTCGCTTGAACACGGAATACATCCACAACCTTGCTGGCAATACGAAGGCGACCAAGAACGTCCGCATGGTCACCGGCTCCCACCTGCCTCAAAAGCTCGCAGAGTGGACGCTCGGCGCGCTCTACGCAGGCATTGAGCATTGGGCTTGCGAGTTCTACGACCAAAACCTTCATCCGGCACTCCAAGAGTCACCGCGCGAGGCCTTCGTACGCGGCATGCGAGAGAACGGCAAACGTTCGCAGACGCATATCCAATTTAATCGCGACTTCCTGATTGCGACGTGTCCGCCAGTCGACCGCACGGGCACGCGCCAGGTCCACCGTCAACGTGGTGTCAAAGTGGACCAGAGGCTCTACTGGAGCGATGCGTTCGATTCAGCACAGCTCGATGGCGAGAGCGTGCAGGTCCGCTACGATCCTTGGGATGCGTCTTCAGTCTATGTTCGCGTCAAGGAAACTTGGGTCCGTGCGCATTGCCGCACCCTGCAAGGTCTAGCTCTGCTAACGGACGTCGAGAAGCGAACGTTGACCGAGGAATACGCCCGTCGGCACGGATCCGTTTCGGATACCGAGCGCGATAAACAGCGGCTTCGCGACTTTATTCAGGTTTTCACGCCGGAGGGAGCGCTTGCGACAGAGTTTGAGCGCCAGGCAGAGAACCGGCTCCTGTACAGCGACCTGCACTTTGCAAGCGTCGAACCTGTCGTCGCGCCGCGCAGAGTTGGTCTCAAGCCGGAGGCGCCGCAGATAGCCGATGCGCCGAAGGGAACGGCAGCGCCAACTCAGCAAGAACAACCCGTTAGCCCGCCGTTGTCGCCGTCCGAAGAGACCATTGATGCCGACGACGACCTTATTGATTTCGAAGATTTTTAAACGCCACCACATGTCACAACCCAACGAAAAATTGCAGCCACCGGCAATCGACCCGGCAAGGGTGCTCACGGCAAAGCGCATCAAGCACACTCGCGTCACGGAGGTGATGAGCGAACTCGATACGCTCATCTACACCGGCAGCCAAGACAGCATCTTGCTCGTATGTGGCCCGACAGGCGCTGGAAAAACGACGCTATCGCGGCACATGGTTGAGGCCGCACTCGAGAAAGGTCGTTCCCAAATGGAAGCAAACGGTGGCGTCATCCCCGCCGTCTACGTTGAAGCGCCGTCGTCGGGCGAGAACAATTTCTCGTGGAGGCTCTTTTACCGCCGGATTCTGAGCCAGCTCGGTGACGACCTTGAAGCACCCAAGATGCTGTATGGAGTCGACAACGAAACCGGAAGAGCAATACGGCCGCGCAATGCTACTGGCAACAGCCTAGCTGCCCTTCGGACTGCCGTCGAGCGAGGGCTACGCGAGCGCCAGGTTCAGTTTCTCGTCATCGATGAGGCGGCGCACATCATTCGCCAGACCCGCGGCAACCATCGGCTTGAGATTCAGCTTGATACGCTCAAGTCGTTGGCAAACCAATGCGGTACGCAGATGGTCCTGGTCGGATCGTACGACCTGTATCTGCTCGTTTCTCTTTCCGCGCAACTTGCGCGACGCACTCACGTACTTCACTTCGAGCGTTACCGCGACGACCGACCAGAAGACGTGAAGGCGTTCGGAGCGTGCGTTCTCGCGTTTGAAAGAACGCTGCTCAACCTTTGGGGAGGACAGCTCACGCAATACACAAAGCCTCTGCTGGAGAACACGCTCGGATGCGTCGGCACGTTGAGCAGCGTGCTTATCCGCGCCGCGAAGCTAGCCGAAGCCGCTGGTTCATGGTCGGTCGATTCACTAGAACGCGCGCTCCTTACGGAGGCACAGCGCAAGCGGATTCTCGAGGAAATCATCGACGGAGAGAGCGCCATTGGGCCGAGCTTTACGCGGGTGATGCCCAAAATCAAACGTGCGCCAGGATAAGAATGAAACGTCAGCAAAACATGAATGAAGAACTGTTAATCCCACGCTCGCTGCTCAATCCCGTCGCACCGATCGGCGTCGGAACGCCGGAAGTGGAGAGCATGGTCAGCTATTTCTGTCGGCTCGCCCTGTCGCACTGCATTTCAGCGACCAAACTTGGACACACCGTTGAAAGAGGCATGCAGTGGCGCCTCCCGGACGGCTGGAGATGGCATGCAATTAATCTGAGCGGAATGTCCGATACGGCACACGACTGGGTGTGCGCACTTTCGAAGCTGACCAGCGTCGAGAATCTGGCTTCGCTGACACTGCTTCCGTGGCGCGACGTCATCGCAGAGCAAGGTGCTCGGGCTACGTCGGCGCAGTGGTGCCCGCATTGCCTTGCCGATGACCGAGCGGCAGGCGCTACGCCCTACTTTCGGCTGTCGTGGGATGTCGGTGTCGTAAGTGCATGCTCTAAACACAAAACGCGGCTCGTGCATGCGTGCCCCGACTGTGGCCGCGCCAACACTCGGCACAATTCCATTTATGTCGTACCAGGGTGGTGTACTTCTTGTGGGGGCTTTCTTGGGGCTGGTGATTCGGAACCGGCCACGTCCGCAGAAATTTGGATTGCGGGCCAGCTCGGCGCCACGCTCTCTGTGCAATACAGCTTGACATCAAGGCCGTCACTGGCTGCCTTGCTCGACGGCATCCGCGAGCTGGTCCAGCGGTTGGACGACGGGAAAAGCGCGAAATTCGCTCGACGCATTGGCCTTCCGAAAACCAATGTTCACTACTGGCTTTCTGAGGGAGGCACGCCTAGACTGTCCGCTCTTTTGCGCATCGCCTCACAAACCGGATTGACACTTCCACAGCTGCTGGCCGGCAACCCCACCGACTGGCCCGATGCGTACGCCAACATTCATGATTTGGACTCCCTCTTTCCTGAAGTAAAAAAGCGAGCGCCGCGCAAAGTTCACGATTGGGACCGGATTCGCGCGCAACTAGCTGCATTAAATGACTCATCTGCCGTCGTCGTCAGTGTTAGCGAAGCGGCGCGAAGCCTAGATGTTGGCGTCCGCCAGCTATATGTTCACGCCAATGAGGAAGCGCGCGTCCTGGCTCTACGCTGGAATCAACACAGACAGCAGCTTAGCGCGGAAAGTCGGAAAAAAACAAGAAAGATTATCGAGCGGATCTACCCAGAGGTTGCCGCTAAGGGGAAGACGTTGAATCTTCGCGAAATCATCGCCCATGTGTCTAAAGAAGATTTATCTGGGCTGACCGGTGTCTACGACATACTGCAGGAATATACAGGAAACGCTTGAGCTTTTCGGCCGAGTCACTCTGCTCGGATGTCGCTCTCCCGATAGGCCGCTGACTCGCGCTGCTGGCGCGTATACGCCGCCCTTTGGCAGGTCGGCGCCCTTGCGAAGGTCACCAAAAATGTCTGGCTGCGCCGGCTGGGGCCTATCCGGAAGCGTCGCGATCAACCTTTCGGCGCGGATCCCGCTGAATTTGCTCGCCAACGAACGCGGTAGAGCCGAGACCGCACAATTGTTGTGACCTTGCCTCGCGGAGGCCTGGGCAGCGGACAATTTGTTGGTGACTTTCGGCAAGGCCCGCCAGGGTCGAGTTGGCGGTTCGGCCCAGCTTTCGAGAAGTAGCTTCCCCTGTTTGTGTGGCCGCCGGCCGGCGACGGCTGGCTCGCGCCGCATTCGGCCGCGATATCGCAAACATCGTGCCTTGGTCGCTGATGCGCGCGAGCACACGCCCTCGCGAGCGCAAGCCGCTTTTCTTTTATGCCCGCCGACGCGGTGGATGCGCCAAAGCCAGATCCGGTCGTCATCGGTCAACCGCACCGGCGACCCGGAATAAAAGGGTCAGATAATCTGGGAGTGGTGATCAAGGGTGGCATGCACACAAGATCTTGTGTTTCTCGCCCCCACTCCTCCCTTATTTTGTGCAAATTCAAACATTAGACGGTTCGCTTGTGGTATAGTTTGCCTCGTGGCTACACGGGTAGTAAGAAGTACGGGGTGACGCCACTGGCCAGCCGCCGAGATGTTGCTGAGTAGGCGACTGATTCTTGGGAAGTGCGCGACAGCAAACCGGCGATCCGCTGGGTCAAGCCGTCGCATGTGGTTAGGAGTGTTAAGCAATGGCAGAGAAACTAAAACCCGGCCAAATTGCGCCGCGATCTGGCGAATATGGAGTCGTTGGCCCACGAGGCGGTAAGACCGGGCAAGAACGAACGGCGGTGAAAGGCAAGCCGATGCCGCCTACGCCGAAGGCAGGACAAAGCTACACGATGGACCGCCCCGCTCACAACGGCGCGGGCAAGCCGAAAAAGTAGGCGTCGTCGCGCATCTTCTCTGCATTTCCAGCCCTATTCCGCACCGCTCTGCGGTAGGGCCGGAAAGACTCGATGGCATTCGGTACCAACGGCTGTTAACCCTCTACTTGAACAAGCGGATACAGATGGAAGGATTAAGTCATGGCTAGATGCACCGCACCAGCACAGGGCCATCGCACAGCGAGCGGGGCAGCGGCCTGCCCCGCATGTAGTAGCCGCTATGGCGGCTACCGGTCATACTCATATTCGCCCTCTTCCTACTCGCCACCCTACTCATCGTCGGGGAGCAGCGGGGGAAGCCGGAGCAGCGTCGGCGGGTCCGGCACCAGCGTAAGGCCGCGCTGGTCGCGAACAGGTTCGTCAGTTATGTACACGCCTGCCGAGGTGCGTACGCTCACTCCGGTCCGCGAAAACGTTGAGAAGCGAGCGTCCGTGCCCGATCTACGGGACGTCTTTCTCTGCCATGCGTGGGACGACCGGAAAGGGGCCGCCAAGGATCTGCATGATCTGCTCGAATCGCGCGGGGTCTCGGTCTGGTTCAGCGAGAAGGACGTCGCCCTTGGCACGTCGTTGCTCCGTGAAATTGACAAGGGACTGGCGAAGTCGAGAGTCGGGATCGTCCTGGTGACCCCTGCGCTGCTGAAGCGCGTCCGGGGAGAGGGCATCGCCGACAAAGAGCTTTCGGCACTCCTAGCGCGTGACCTGCTCGTTCCCATCGTGCACGAGACGACGTATGACGCTCTCCGCGATGTCAGCCCGCTGCTTGGATCACGAAGCGGCCTGAGCACTGCCGAAGAGTCGATGGCGGACGTCGCGGCCAAGCTTGCCGAGCTTGTCACGCCCTAGCTTCATTGTCCGCACAGGTCCGCCATCCAGATGGACTGCTTTGGCACCCTGACGTTTGTGTGACCGTCGTAACAAAATCGCAAGGCGGCCGCTTGGTCGGGGGCCATCGCGAGGTTCAAGCAACGAGTTCACCGCGAGTTCGTCTGAACGCGGGGTGCTCTGCACTGGCAGCCAGGGACTGCAGGTGTCGCGCGCGACGACCCTGCTCCCGCCCCTTCCCTACATGCTCGTAGAAACGCCGTTAATCTAGCTGCCGCTCCACCTGGAGAACCTGTGAACCAGCACGTCGAAAACATGATCGCTGCCTTCTTCGAGGCGATTGAGCCGTGGACGTCCGCATATTCCAAAGCGAGACTGAGCTTCGTAGCCGTCAAACGCGGCGACGCTCGCGTCATTCTTGCTGCGCGCATGTATCTGTCCTCGGTTTTCCGTACTCCGACCAAGGCTTTGTTCGAGGTCGGCGATCTTATTGCGGGCGAGCTAGAACTATCCGGCGGAAGTTCGGCTTTCGTCCGAGCCATTGAAGAAATCGCCTCGTCCGACGGCTTCACAATCCCCGAGGGCAAGCTCGTCCTTCATACCGACGACAATCAGAACATCTCCGTTGGACCGCCAGATCTTCTTCATCACGAGGGACTCACGAAGGGAAATCGGCTCGCGGTTTTGACGCTGTGCGGAGGCAGACGGGATAAGCTCGCCCCGCAGCCGCAAACAGACTGGATGCTTAAAGCCGCCGCGCGGCCTTTCGACTCGCTAACTGAGCTAAGCGTCGAATACGGCCTCGGCGCCGCCCCAAACACGCAGACGATGCTCGAAGTGGTCGCACACGCCGCAGCTGAGGTCTGGGTCGGATCGAGCGTCAAAGATGGAAATGCTGCTTTGGGGCTTTGGCTGGCGCCAGACCTCGACTGTGCGAACGCGCGACTGGGGTATCGAGTTCTGGACAAGGGAATCGTGGTCAATCGCGGATCGGTCGACGGCAACCAGCTCGATTGGAGCGAACGGTCAGGCGACGTCGTTGGTCAGTTCTCACTGGAGGTGCCGCGCGGCGCAGTGATTCAGTGCATCGCTTCGTACGCCGGGCACGCTCATCACCTACGCTGGTTCGCCGATCCGCAGACTTATCAAAACGCGCGCGCGGCGGTCCTTTCGAGCGTGGATCAGACCGGGACCTTGTTGCGGGGATATTTGCTTCCAGAACTTCCCCCGAGAGGCAAAGCGGCAGACGACTTCGAGTCGGCCGTCGCTTGGGTGTTGTGGGGTTTAGGATTCGCGCCCGTCAGCTTCGGGATGAGCCCGAAGACGCGCGACTCTTTCGACATTCTGGCAGTCAGCCCGCGGGGCGATTTTGTTGTCGTCGAATGCACGCTCGGGCTGCTCCGAGCCGAGAGCAAGTTGTCGAAATTGAGCGCTCGCGAAGTGGCATTGCGGAAGATGCTCGCTACGTCTGGCCTGCAACACGTTCGCGTTTTGCCGATCATCGTCACGGCAATGACTCGAGACGAAGTAAAGGCAGACCTTCGCGCGGCGGCGGAGACGGGGGTGCTGGTCTTGACGAGGGAAGACATCCAAGCGATTTTCGAAAGCGAGCGCCTGCGGTTCGCGAACGCCGATCGGGTCTTCGAGCAGGCACTGGAAAAATTGGCCGAGAGTCAGGAACCGAAAGACTCGCTTCTTCTCCCAGCGATTTGAGGCGGCGGCTGGTCAGGCACCGGTCGCGCACGTGCATTAGGCAGCAACTGAGGATCCGTGGTTTCGCATGAAGGTGCGACATGAGGGATGCACAAGCGCACCGTTTCCACGGTGACCGAGAAGAAGCTTCCAGACGTGCGCTGGCGGGCGAGACCGAGGTCCGTCCGCGAAAACCGACCCGCCACTTTAGACGCCGCGACGGTCTTGGCCAGTTCTCAACCGCTTGATTCCTTCCGGATAAGGCGCGTAGTTGCATCCCTGATCACTTGCAAGTTGTGGGCGATACTTGGCATCCGATGAGCCGCTGCTGTTGGGCGATCAGGTCGGCTTGTCCCTTCAAGGCGTTGGCCTTGTCCTCGGGTGTCTTCGGCTGCAATGCCTTAGCGATCTGACCCACGGCGTCAGTGGCATCCGGAGCGCCGTTGGTCTCTCCGTAATGCAGAGAAGTGATTGAGCCGAAGTCCGAAAGTCCGATGCCGAATGCGGTCTTCCCGAACGCTGCCGGCGAGGGAATTGGGACTTGATAGGTTTCGCGCATCGGAACCGGCACGACACCGCCCCAGATCTGGCTAGACTGAAGCATGTCGCCCGCATGACCGTCAATCTCGAGGTTCAATAACGCGACCTTGTTGAGCTCAAGCGGGAATCCGTCCGCCGGCGCCACAGTTGTCGGCGCGGTGGAATTCATGACCCGCAGATTTTCCTTGGTCGAAGTCACTTTCAGCATAGTCGTCATCCGGTCGCCAAGAACCTGCTTCAAAGCGTCGTACGCCGGCTTGCTGGCCACATCGGGCACGAAATTGATGCTGGTCTGATTCCCGAGTTGTTCGTCATAGCCAGGCGAAATCGCATTATCGATCGCAAAGACCGGATCCGCACCGGTTACGGCGGTATAGGTGATGAGCGCGTTGAACGTCAGCGTCAGAAGCGCTGCGTTCTTTGCTCCTGCCTCCGCCACGATCGCCGAATACTTGTCAACCTGGTCACATGCCTGGTCCTCGACAGTCTCGACGAATGGACCGGCAGGCGGCACCCCAAGGAGCGCGACGGCGCCGGCCACTGTAATCACGTCTTTGATGATCGTGTCGGCTTGGCCGGTACTGGTTGCATTGATGCTCGCCAAGCGCCCATCGGGCGTCAAGGTCACTGTCGCATCGGCGTCGCTAAAACTGCCATGAAAAGCACGATAGCGAAGTTGCCCCTGATGGGTGGAACCGTCCGGATTTTTCCAATCGACGTCCGCGCTATTGGTAGTGGACGGTGCCACGGAGATCACCGAACGAATAATCCGATGCTTGCCAGTCACTTTTGGGCTGCATCCGATGGTCTGCGTAACCGCGAACTGCGTCTTTGCACGGGGATAGTAGTAGTTTATCGTCACGTCGGGGATCGTTCCGCACCCTGCAAGAGCCAACGCGACGGTCGCTTGCCAAGATTTCCAAAGTGCCATCGCTTCACCCCTTGTCAGATAGCATTGGTATTGGCACAGTAGAGTAGACGATGCGGCCCCTTATTCCAAGGTCTGATGTGTTGCGATACCTCAGGTTGCTCTTCTTCTGCGCCACGGCAGTCCAGGCTATAGCCGTGATGGCCGCAGATCAGGCGGTGGCCGCTGACGCCATTTCCCCTGCCGACGCACGACATCTCGTCACCATCGTCATGGACCAGTTCCGGCCAGCGGTTGGACGCTATGTAATCCAGACATTTGACGACCTCCCGCGGGAAACCTCCAAAGTCACAGTAAAGACACCAATTGCTATCGTCGTCGGGGACTCGCGGATAGGCCCCGTGCCCGGTATCTATAGCAACTGCAGAGCCGACTCATCGACCCGAACGATTCGCTGTGACCTCAGGTTGCTTGACGATCTGATTGACGACCTCGACGCCTACGCCCGGGTGTACAGCGAGACCCAAAGGGCTAAGGTGCGCGAACATATCCTGCAACTCGTCCTCGCTCATGAGCTCGGCCACATCGTTCATGGTGACAAATCTGCGGCGTATCACGGCACCGAAAATGGCTTTTCGGTGTTCCACTACCTTCAATACAAGATCGAATTGCGCGCGGACGAATTTGCCGTCCAACTGATTGACCGCTACGTCAAGCCCCAGGAGCGGGATTTGGAGTATGGCACGATCGTCGACCTTGCAAGCGGGGCGGTTAGAAAGAGCCTGTGTCCGAAAACTTTTCCAGCCCCGTGTCCCTGTCCGGGCTATACGAATGCGGCCTCGTGCTCTCGAGTCCCGCTTGGGCCGGGGCTGGTCATTGCCGACAATGACCAGATTCCGGTGACGTTGAGCGGTACTCACCCTGTCTATGTCGTTCGCTTCGCCCGGTTACTATACCTTTCCCGCGATCCAAAGGCTCACGGCTTTTACTCGAAAGAGGCGAAGCAAGTCCTTCTTCGCGTCGTCGTCCTCAACGAACAGGGGCAGCCGGAAAGCGCGGCTGCTGTTTTCAAATAACGGTGCGGCGGTGTAAGAATCTTGCGATCACCGCAGCCAAGTCTAGGAGAAGGATATGGCGCGTTTCATCGATCGGCGCACGGTCCTGGCTGCGGGTTTGGCCGTCGCTGCTGGCGTGGGCTTAACGAGGACCGTGCAGGGCGGCACTTCGGGTACTCCACAATCTCTACCTGGCGGTTGGATTCCCGACCGTCCAGATCCGCGCGACCGCTTGCTCGTTACGCCTCAGTTCGCCAATCCAGGACCGCGGCCGGCGTCGGCCGACCTTTCCGGAAAGTTTCCCCCCGCTTATGACCAGGGCGATATGGGAACTTGCACCGCCAATGCGATAGCAGCGGCCGTTCAGTATGCGAGGCGAGTTCACAAAAAGCCTGACGACTTCACGCCCTCCCGCCTATTCATTTATTATCAGCAACGTAAAACTGAGGGAAGCCTAACACTGGATGCTGGTGGACAGCTGCGGGACGCCATCGCGTCTGTGGCCAATGTTGGAGTCTGCCCCGAAAGTGACTGGCCTTACGACAATGTACCGGGCGACCCGCGCACCCACCTCTTTCCCCCAAACGCCCGCGCGATACAAGCGCCGCCTTCAAACCTCTTACAGAAGGCGGGCAAGTACCGCACTATCTCCTATGAACCGTTGAGCAGGGACATTGCCGTCCTTGAAAGTTGCATCGCCAGCGGTTACCCATTCGCTTTCGGATTCCGGATCTATGGCCCCTTTGATAAATCCACCAAGGTGCTGCACAAGCCTAGACCAGATCAGCTGACTCCGATCATGGGACACGCGGTCTTGGCCACTGGTTACGATCAGTCCAAAAGAACGTTCCGCATCCGCAATTCCAGCGGACCAAGCGCGAACGACCATGGCTACTTCGACATGGACTACGACTACTTCCAGAACTCCGACTGGACGGGAGATTTTTGGGTTGTCTACCAAACCACGGGTTTCGTCGACTGACCTGATGCGCGGAGACAGACGCTGAACGAGGTTCGTGATGCGCCGGCCGTGAAATGCTGGTTTTTACAGTGGCATCTTCGCATGTTCACGCTCGCGTCTCAGATGGTGCTCGTTCTGGTCGCGGGATATGCGTGGGGCATTATTGGCGTAACGGGAACGCCACTGCCGACCGATCCGGTGACCATGATCGATCGCGAACAGTGTATTGAGTAGGTCTGAGGCGAGTGCCTCACACTGCGGCTCTAGGCGGCTGGGGAAGCAGCGAAGGCTTGAGTGAGGTCGGTCGCTACTTCCACGCCGAAGGAGCCAACGCTGCGCCGGTTGACCTTCGCAGTCGACGCCCGGATGCTTGGAGCGAAGTGAAATGGGGACTAGGCGTGCAGCGGCAGATTGACCGGCTTGCTTCCAGCATGGACAACCGCGTTCACTTTCGGACGTGTGAACGCGGTCTTCTCGAACGCCGGCGGCGATTAGCGCCTGCTATGCCAATCGCCTTTGGAACTACCGTTTGGAGTCGCTTGGTAAGCAACACGTTGGCCGACACATGCCGCGGGGGCATTCCCGGAATATCGCTCGTGGCCTGCAATTGAACCATCCCGCTTCCCACGAGAGAAACCATGCTCTGCCATGTACGCTCTCCTAAATGTAGCCTCTCGGCCTTCGCAGTACGCGCTGCATTCCTCTAAAACAGCATAGACGTAGTCAGGCGATGCAAAGGCGTCCGGTTACGGAACACTTCCTTTTGCCTAGTGAAGTCGCGGCCATGAAGCGCTCTCGCGGGTCCTATGTCAATACGGCAAGGACGGGGGAGATTGCTCACGCAGTGGTCGGCGACGCTTTCGTGGTGACCTGGCGGCATGCGGCTTGACCTCGCGCAGGACCGATTCAAGGTCGAGGAGCGCTCTTTGAATGTCAACGATCGCCGCCTGAGGCTCGATAGCATCGAGCGCCCGCTCGGGCAATCCAAGCTCAACCTCCAAGCTGCGAGCCCGCTTCTCGTTGACGGGACGTGCGCCTGGACTGCTGGGGCTCGATAGCATTTGGCTGAAAAAGGAGGGCGATACTCCAAGCGCAGCGGCAAGGCGGGTTCGAGTTCCCTTCGGGCATCGGCCCAAGGCAGCGCGCAAACGTAGACGGCGCCGCTCTGGCAACGGTAGTTGCGAGAGCTCAACGCCCGCCGTGTCTGCGGCTCCAAGTCCGTCGAACACAGAAGCGTCGCGCTTTCTGGGCGGCGGTGAGTCGCGCATCTGCGCGTGCGCCTCGCGGCTCGCCTTGATCTCCTTTTGCGTGCGAGTCCTGGCTTGGCGGTTTCGCTGAATCGTGTCTCGGAGTCTGATCAAAAGAGACGCCGAGTCCTTTTTATTTCCTGGTTCGGTGGCGGCTAACACGACGCTCTCAAGCATTTGGAGTTCACCCTTTTGCGCATGCGCCATTGCTTGTAGGCTGTCGAACTTCAACTGCGCCGTGACGTCCTCAAGCAGATTCTCTTCAATCAGACCTTCCACCACCGTGGTGATCGACACGCCGCGCTGATGCGCTGCTCTTTTCAGCCGCGCGTGCAAGTCGGGACAAATTCGTACGGAGAGCATGTCAGATTTCGCCAATCAATGGTTTAGCAAATGCCTTCACTTTAGCAGACATCGCTACGCCGGTGAGCTGGAGGCATGCTTTGTCAAACCTACTGCAATGCCGCGGCAGGCTATACGGAGAATCACGATGTCGAAAGACTCATGGGCCGCGCGTATCAAACGTGACGGCAACATCAACGCCATTAAGGCGCTCTCGAAGTCTTGCTCGGTCGAAGAAGTCAAGGTGTGTTTTGCGCGCGGACGGATCAATCTGCTCACTGAAGGAGGCGACATACCACTGCTCAGGAATTTGCCCGAACTCGAACGTGTGGCGCTGCCCAAGAAGGTTTACATGGCATTTTTGACCGAGCGCGAGATGAATCGTGTACTGGCGAGTGTCTGATTGAAGCGGCGGGACTGTCGGCATAAACACCGCCGGGCAGGACCCTCCACCCTCCACGTCCCGGCATATCTGCTTCAAGCCGGTCGTGGCCGGTCGGTGCGACAGTTCGCGCGAGTTGGGTTTTGCGCCGTGACGACGCGACACCGCCGACCTTGCGCTGAAACCGAGAGTATCCGCTTCGTATCCGAAACTCCGCGCAGCGAGCCACGGATTTCGGCGCACCCATATTTGCCGCTTGGAGGATCGCTGCGCATCCGCGCTTCAACATCTCCAGGGTGGCGGAGAACCACATGCTGCGCTGGGTCGGCGCGGCGAGACTCGAGTTCAGGAAAAGGAAGGCCGTGCAGCTCGGTTCGGCCAACAAGCAACGTTCACTGACAACGTCGAAACGTCCGTCCTGCTTGGTTAGGCAAGAAAACGGATCGTCACTCGACGCTTTGCCGGCCAACTTTAGTAAGCTCGCGCCGGCGGCGTGTTGGTTAAGTGCAGTCGCCCACGTTCCACGTGCTCTACGCTATTATTTCCTACCATCGAGATTTGCGAGCGCTCTCGATAGATAGGAAAGGCATATCAAACAAGATCGACAAGAGCATGACGCGAGAGAATTTCACTGCCGCCGTTCGGAAGACAATCGAACGGAATGCCGGATATGTATGCAGCTTTCCTGGATGTAATCGAAGGACGGCGGGCCCGGGACCAACTCACAACACCACGTCGCAAACGGGTTACGCCGCTCACATTTATTCCGCGTCTGCAGCTGGACCGCGAGGACAAGGCGGCCTATCGGCGTCAGAGCTTAGCAGCGCAAGCAATGGGATATGGTTGTGCGGCGTTCATGCCAAAGCGGTTGATAACAACAGCGGCGTGGCCTATTCGCCGGAAACCTTGCTCAGCTACAAAGCGTTACACGAGGCTCGCGTGTTACTCGAACATGAGGGACTTTATCCGCCTGTCGGATGGTTGCATGAATTGACGATTCTGCGTGGACCGCTATTTACATCACCCCAAACCGTGCAGCTGGCGAAGCTAAATCTTCTTTATGGACCGAACGAGACAGGCAAGACTGCACTTACAGAGTGGATCGCCGGGTTCTTTGACCGACGCATTCTGAAACGCTGGGAGGAATGGTCGGACCAACCCCTTGAGGTGAGGCTTTCACTGCTCAACCCCAAGCTTCAGACACTACAGTTCATATGTGACAGTGAAGGCACAAAATATTCCATCGACCAAAAATCCGTCGCCTTCGTGCCGATAGGTTTCAACTTATTCAGGCCTTCAAGACCTAATTTTTCAATCGACGACGATTTAGCGATGCTCTCCGACGCATTGAAGCTCCCAGAGAAAACTGTTCGTTCGCTGTTGAGCGAAGTCAACAGCTTCGCTCATGCCGAAGTTTCAAATCTTCGCTTTGAACCGAGCGAAGATGGCTCCAATGTCCTGACATGTGACCTTCACGGGACACACCCTGGTCTTGCATTGCGCTCTCTCAGCTCCCGAGAAATTGAGCGCGTGATTATTGAACTAATTACTGCCGCGGCAAGGCTTTCAGGGAAATACTGTCCGACACTTTTAATTCTCGACGAAGTGCCCAGCTTGATATTCGAAGGTTTCTTTGAATTCTACTCTCGACACTTTCTGGACCCGTCGAATCAATTCCAAACTGTGATGTGCTTACCCACGCGGGGTCTGGATCTCGAAGCCGTCGTGTGGAATGGCTGGCAAGTAATCCGCACTGAAGGAAAGCGACCTAGCGTCAGAATCAGCCAGAGGATAAGGCCGGCGCAAGCGTGAAGCATTGCAAAAAAGGCAGCTTCAGACGTTTGTTCAGGTCCGACTCCCACCGATGCAGCCATGGACGCGATGCCCCGTCGTCAACAGAACAGATCGTCGAGCCGGTTCTGTCGCTGTAATTGGAGGCGTCGACGCAGGTCCTTTTCGCGAGGCGGAGCTCGCTAACTGCAGACATGCGCCGCAGGTTCACTCCTTGGATGCCCGCCTCCACCCCAAAGCACACACCTTGCGCGGCGGCGCTCTCCGGCTCCAAGTGCTCAGTGTCCGGCGAAATGCCGAGATCCCTGCTCAGGCCACGCCAATGCGTGAGCACCAGTACGGGCTGCTCGGTCCAGTGCCCTTCGGCAAACCGGGCGACTTCAATCACATCTCGCATGGCCAAGGCTCCGTCGAGAGCACAAGAAAAAAGCGCGGCCACGGCCGCGCTTTTGAAGAGTATTGCTTTCTGCCCTTAGGTGGTTACGAGCGGCGCCGTCTCGCCTATAACTGCCTCGAGACGCTCGGTGACAAGAACGCCCGTCAGCACATGTCGAAGCGGCACGCCGTCAATATCGCTTGTCGCTCCCAGCTGGAGAAGCCCAAGGCGTACAAGCGATGCCATCTGATGCCACGCGTGCACCGTCGGGGCCTGTTCGGGATACCGGAACGTCTCCTTGGCTAGCCTATGATTCTCAACGTCGACGCTACCGATGAGACCGCGCCGGCTACCATCGGCTTCATGGATGGCAAAAAGAACAACAACCTTTCCGACGCGCTTCCAAGACTCAATAGCCGACCAAACCTCTGGGTCCGTCATCTGGGCAACCCAATTGACTTGCAAATCATCCATCTGATAACGCATGGTCATGAAGTTTCCGTCGACAAGCGGGACATGTCCACATCCAAAGCAAGCACTGTCTGCCACCTTGGAAAACAGATGAGCTTCATACGGCGCCACTGGAAACACCAGAACGGGCGTGTCATCGGGCATTCCGCGAGTATGCTTCGGCCTGTTGCCCAACGATCGCAGCGGCAAAAGTTGGCCCGTCGCGACGAGGTCCGTCTGGGATTCGCTCAGCTTAGTCATTTTCCTTCTCCTGCAAAATCATCAACAATCCAATACTTCTCTCTGGCGCGTCGATCGCACCCCGGTGCGGGTCCCATCTCTTCTGTCCTCGCGAACTGGTGAAGCACGAAGGGGCCACACTGTCGTATAGAGCGTCCATGCACGCATGACGGTCACGGGAGATGGTGCGATCACACAAAATTTCGCGCATTCGCGACATTCGGCCGCCTGGCGCTGACTTTCAGCGAACCGGGATCGTCGTTGCACCGCCGATAGAGGTCGCGGTGTCGACACAACCTGGTTACTCACTCGACAGCCACCCTTTTCGGCGCGCGATTCATGTACTTCCGAAGTCGCTCGAAAATTCCGCGCCATAGCTCTGTTATCGGCGCGAATCACGACGAACTTGAGGATTCGGAACTTCATGTGAACAGCCTGTTGAGCCGGCGGCTCAGGCCCGGAGCGCGAAAGTCCAGCCGCTCCAGCACGAGCTCGGCCGGTGCACGTGCCGCGACCAGCCGGTTCAGGCAACGTCCGACTTCGCTTTCGAGCCAGCCGCGCATCGCGGCGACGTACCTGCGATACCGTGCGTGGCGGCTCGGCTTGAGGCGGCGACATGGGACTAACAAGCGACCGCGAAAAATCACCGTTGAGTTCGTCGCTGATCCCGACGGATTTAGCGACCGCACCGCGCGGCGGACATCCGCTTTCCTTCAGTTGACCCGATGGCCGGTTCGGGTTGCTGGTTGATAGAAGCGAGCGTGGACGCGGGGAATTGCGCTGTGGCAGGCGTGGGCGTCGTGTCGCGGCGCTGCCCGGTCGCGAACAGTGGCGAATGCGGTGTCGGCGCTGCACCCTGGATGCCCGATTCAGGAGTCGCCCAGGCTACGGCGAGGTGGGCGCCGCTTTCGGGTAGATGGTTGGCAGCCAGGTGGTGGATGGTTCGATTCGTTCCTGTCCATCCGGAAGAACGAGATTCGCGACCTCGTCAATCGGTTCGTCGCTCGAACCGCCTGTCGAGCATCCTTGCCATCAATCGTCGGCGTGCGTGGACGCGCCCTATCGAATCCGGCCGGCGATTAGCGCCTGCTACGCTTCGAGATAGCCTCATCGGCGCGACGGCGGCCGTTTGCGCAGCAAAAGCTGTAACGGGAATCACAGCAGGACCGCGCCTCACCGCGACGTCCGCGCGGAATTGCGCCGCGACTCATACGGGTCCGCGCAGTAAGTCGAGGCGTTGCTTATTTCTTCGTTGCCGGATCACAGGCAGCTTCGCTTCCTTGTTTTCGCCGATGGTCTACACTCGATCGGATACGTATCACTGGTGAGCCACGATGTCGACAAGCGCGAATATTGCGACGCCAGCAGAGGCAGACACGATGGCACTCGCTCGGAAGCGCCTGGAAGAGTTGGTTCGGAATCTGGGCCCCCGTTTACCAGCCGATGTTCGACCTGAACTTCTGGACGGCATGGAAGCGATACTCAACGAGGTTCTGAGTCAGCACTTTGCGCGTCGCGCTGATGCCGACGATTTCATGTCCACCGCCGACGCGGCGAGGCTGCTATTCGTGTCCCCTCCGCACGTCGCAAAGCTGATCGAACAGGGAAAGCTTAAGCTTCACCACAAAGCGGGAAACAACTGTTTCGTGTTGAAGGCATCGGTGCTGGGGTATCAAGCCGACCAGCAGGCTGCGATGAGGGCCTACCAAGCTTCGGCAGGCGAAGAAGAATAAGGTCGACTGTGGCCCACGGGGCAGGACGCGAGAGTTGTCGTCGATCGCGAAATTCAGCATTTCACCGCGACGCTTGTAGAGAACCGTGTCGCAGAGGAAACTTCTGTCGGGCGCTTGGATCGCACCCGCCCTCTTATTTTGCCCGCCTGCGATGGCGGGTTTTCTTTTTCGTCAGTGTCAATGGCACCGCCGGAGAATCAGGGCGCCAACATTTGCGCGGAAGTTGAGCGGCAGCGGTTTGCGCACGCAGAGCAACTTTCCGAGCAAACGTTGCAACGGTGGCGGAGAGTCACGGACCAAAAGACCAGTTCTGCAGTCGGGCAGTCCGCGACGGCCGGCCCGGATCGCTAGCCTGAAAAAAAATAGCGAGCGCAGCAGCATGTGCTCGCGCTCGCTTGCTTACAGATTAGATTGCGTCATCGTCATTGAAATCGCAACTCCATATTTTCCGGGGGCCATCAATCAGCTCAACGGTCTCTTGCCCGAGCTTCGGTTACCAGAAATCTCCCTTCTTGTCCCACCACGTCTGCGGATAAACGACCATACCGGTACCGTTCGCAGTTTCGAAGCAGTCTTGCATGAAAACATACCAGTCGTAAAACTCAGGTCACCTAGTGCCCAAGCGTCGATGTACCACTTCTCGAAGTCGGCGACGAGCTTTCTGCAAACGGCCGGACCGAAGGTCATACCGCGGAGACCATAGCGGAGCAGTTCCCAGAACGGCCCACGACCCTCGCTTTCCGGATATTTGGTTTCGTCGACTACCAACTCCGACAGTTGGATCGACCAGTCGACCATCCGACTCGGGTGTTCTGCAAGTCGCTCGCCGCCCGTAATGAGAGCAGCCAACTTCTCACACCCTTCGAAATAATAGTTGTCGAGAAAGAAATGACCACTGGTTGTACCCCCAGGGTTCCTCACCACCTCATAGAGCGCACCGATTTCAAGTCCTTCAGCGAGCTGGGGATAATCAGGAGGCGCGACTACAACCATGTGCGTTGAAACATTCCATGGGCTTCCTGGACACATTATCTCGGCAGGATAATACGGTGGCTCTACTTTCCGTACCAGCGGATTGACCTCGAAATACGCGGGCTTACTCATATATTTATGCTCCGAATGGTTTGCGATATCGGCGGTCGCGCCGAAAGCACGCGCAAAAAGCACGGCACAGCGCTGGACGCACGAGATCAAGTAAGTTCAGAGCACAACCAATTCCTATCCGTTCCGATTACGGTGGACGCAAAAAAGTTTGCGATTACAGTTGGAATTGGCGAACGTTGCATTGCGTTCGCCTGAGCGTTTCCCTACGTAATCAAGATTCAAATGTCGACGTACTCGTCACCGCGAAGTAGCTTAATCGTTTCTACTCCGAGCTTTGGCTCCGTGTCTTCATCCCAGTAACATGGATGTATAACCATCCCTGCGTCACCGACCAAGCGGAAGGTGGACCACATAAAATTGTACATCTGAACGAAATCCGAATTGCCCAAGACGGAGGCCTTCAGCTTCCATTTGTGAAAATCCGCATCCAGCTTCTTGCAGACGACCGGCCCGAAAGTCATCCCGCGGATGGCATAACGGAGCATCTCCCAGAAGGGTCCACGCCCGTCGGTTTCCGGATAGTTGTCCTTATCTTGGACGAGTTCTGAAAGCTTATTCGACCATTCGACCTCGTCTTTTGGTCTTTCTCGCAGCTTTTTGCCGTTCGTGACCAAGCTGACCAACTTCTCACACCAGTCGCGATATTGCTCACGCGAGGAGATGCCGTGCAATACTGCGCTATTGCTCCCGTCGGGTCGCAACACCGCCTTGTAGATGGCGCCGATTTCTAGCCCGTCAGCCAACTTAGGATAATCGGGCGGTGCGACCACTACCATCTCCTTGAAATCGCTAGAACCTTCTGAATACGGCCCCTCAATCTTTTCGACTTTCGGGTAAACGAGGAAACATCCTTCCATGTACATTGTTGCACTCCAAATCAATTGATTAATCGACAGTTCGTCGAGACCACGCCGGAATGCTCGAATAGGTGCCCGGCGCAAGAGATCAAATATATTCAGAGCAAAACAGGTACCTCGTCGCTTGATTAAATTAATGGCGTTGAACAAACGAAAAAGACGAATTTAAGCCAACGTACTTTTCTACCTTAACCCCGCGCCTCGTTTCCCGGTCAGGCATTTGAATGAGTGCATTCTAGAGCCGAAGTGGGGCATTGAAAAGAGCGTCCAACTCAAGTAAAGGCGAGTGATTTCGGGAAAAACAAAAAAGCGGCCGGAAATGGAATATGATTTTTCAATCTAGGTGTTTACCCTAACCTCGCCTTCACGTCGCTTGGTTCGCCGCAATGCCTTGCTCCCAGACGCAGATCGCAATGTCGAGCGAACCGGATGGTCGATGTGGAAGCGGGCTGCGCGCACGACGTGATCCTCCCGGTGCGATGGCGACTGACAATGCTCGCGCGAACTTGATGGCGGGTTCCCTCCGGTTTAGGCGGCGCCGCGCGTTGTCCACGGCCGGTCGGCGGGTCGCCTATTTCGACCACGACGCCGGCCGGCGGTGGGCAACTCGCTGGTGATGCAGTCGTTTTGGTTCTCATGAAGTTGCTCGTAGTGCATCGGCGAGATGGTCAGATGGCCGTCCCCGACGTTCTCCGAGCAGGCGTTGCAAAAAATTGGGGGGAGCGTCCCTCGCTGCCTCCGATGGTCGCCAAAAGCATCTGTAAGCACGGCTGCGTCGCGCGAAAAAGCCCGACCTTTTGGAATGGGCCCGGGCGCATTAAGACCTGGAAATCAAAAAATTACATTCATTTAGTAGGTAATTTTCATTATTAACAAAATTCGCGCAACCCATTGAAAACAAAGAGAATTGTATGATAAAGTTCAACTATAGATTGGCCGTCTCAGCAGGCCACTTCAACCAGATTTGTTCGACGCTTCGAAATCATCTGTGGGCGCCGAATTCTCAAAACAATTTATAGGCATTTTTTGGAGTGCGGCATGACGGACCAGTTTTTTCTTGGATATTACGTTACCTATTGCGGTCTTAAGAAGCGCGCGAACGCGGGGATACCAGTTACAGCACTGTTCGACCCACAATCCGGTAAGCGACGCGAAGAACTCATCCGTTTCGAAGGACTAGCTGAATATCCGCAACTCAGCGCAGGACTTGAAATCGGTGCGGTCTACTCATGGGGAGAAGCATTTTACTTCGACGTAAATTGCGCGGAAAACGGGTATCTGTCGTTCCTCGCTAAATTGGCTGAGATGGTCGGTCACGACCAGGAGATGGCGACTCCGAACACGCCGCCCCCGTTCTTCGAACTGCTGCGATACGGGTTGCAAGCCGTTCCTTTCGGGTCGAAAGTCGCCAGAAAATTGCAAAACGATTTTAATGAATGGGATGAGCGTGCGCGTTGCTATGCGGACGATGCGTTCTACGACCAATATCGTAACGCCGAGGCATTCATCTCAATGGGCACTCAAGGCGCTCTATGTTTCGTTGGAGAAGTGGAGTGCCTGCCATACGAGTTTCGCAGTTCGTGGAAAGGAGCTGGTCAAGACCTTCTCTTTTTTGATACTGAAACAGAATGCCTCCCTCAACAGGTTCCCGATTCCTGGAAAGAAACCGGTCCGACTGATTGGGCCGACGACCATTTGATTTAAAAGCCGCTGGCAAAGAGGTTGGCACTTGCGATTACGGAGTGGCCCGGGCACCGCGCTGCTGAGAGCTTGGGGCACCGCGCTGCTGAGAGCTTGGGGCACCGCGCTGCTGAGAGCTGGGGCTCCGCTCTCCGACAAGTCAGCACCGTGGAAAAGCCTTTCGCAGGCCTTTGGGTTCCGTGTGCGAAGGCGAGATCGCAACAGTGCCGCGGAGCGGATAATAAGAAAGTCGAAAGCTCAGGCCGTCGGCATCGAGGCAGGAAAATCATGGCCACGTCTTGCTCGCAGACCGGTTCAGCTCGCGGATATTGGAGAAGTATGCGATTGGTGCAGTCGAAACGGCGCCACAGGCCATTTGAAAGGCGGTGAGGGAGACCGAGAGTAGCGCGGCGAGGGTTGGAGGCTTCTGAAGCCGTCAGAGAAGGAAGAGCGGGATCGGCAGCACAGAGAAGAACATTCGCTGCCGGCGGGTTGCGGCTCATGGAGCCTGAGAGCAGGGTCACCGAAAATGTCGTGCCGGCGATGGCTACCACCGATGGAGAGAGCCACGTTTAAGTTTTCGGTATGTGGACCGCGGAATCCGGGCATCAATTCACGAGTATCGCGGCGGACCGTACAATTTTGGCGACCTTGCCCGAGCGGGCGGGCGCCGCAGACACACTACAACCGCGCGAAGGGGACCTGGAGGTGTCACGCGGGAGGGTCAGGCAGGCCGGTGCCCTACGCGGCGGTGTGAGGCTGCGAATAAAGCATAACTTGGCCCAACGGACAATAAAGCATAAGGTGTCCAAGTGGCCATTTTATGCTTAACGGCACAATAAGCGTTTGATAAGGCTAAGAAATGCATGGTGGGCCGGGTGGGACTCGAACCCAGCCATTGGGGCATGTAGGGGCACACAGGGGCACTAAGTGTTTGATATGTCGAAGGGCCATGCCCCTGTATGCCCCTCCATGCCCCTCGACTGTCCCCGGAATTGTCCCCGGCTGCGTTCCGGACCCGCGCGTACCAACCGAATGGACGTCGCATGGCGGCGGCTGTCCGGCTTGCCCTGCTAGCCCTCGACGTCCCACCGCTGGCGCTGGCGCCGCTTCTTTGACCTTTCAAGGTTCGCGCAGTTGGGACACCACGATCCCTGCTTAATGACCGCCGGCGTGGTCTGCCACACATGCCCCAAACGGCATTCCCAAGTGAGCTTAACACCTACCGCTTCCGTCTGCGTCGACAGACACTTCCCGCCGCGCGATTCGGCCAACGCCTGCAACATCTCAATCGACGTGCGCTGTGCCGTCTTCACGCATCGGCCGCACCAGTGCCCCAGCCAGATCGGGCTGGCCGACTGTGTCCACTCATGGCCCGCCGCACAGCGGAAGCGGTAACGGTCGTGCGAACCGGTGTACTCGGTGGCAAGACATTCGCCGTTGTGACGGCGCGCGGCTGATTGCAAGCGTTCGAGGCCATCCTGATAGAAATGGCTCTCGGTGGCTCGCGGACCGAACTCGTCCTCAATTAAACATTGCCTGCACCACGAACCGCGCACGATTTCCGATCCCTGCGCTTCCCATCGATGAGCCGCCCAAGCTTCGCGCCCGCCGTCCAGTCACCATCTCCTTCGACACTCGCCAAGTCCCAGCCGCGCACCCACTCGATGTAGGTCGTCGGGACGATGTCGACTACCGCGATGCGCTCGGGCTTGAACAGATCGCCCTCGGGCGGCGCCGGCATCTGCTGATACAGCGACGCCCAGGTGCGCGGGTTCGATTCATACTGCGCCCAGTGCTTGCGGTCGAACCACTCGGGCCACAGGTAGTCGCCCTTTTCACGGCCGAGCGGATCGGTGTCGGTCTCGCAGCGAGCCTGCAAGCACAGTACGTCCCATGTATTGCCGTCCCGGCAGGCGATGCGCCCGCTCTCGCCGTGCCAGCCCTCGGGCAAGATGCGGCCCGCCAGATCGTCCTCGTGCCAGCGCGTTTGGATCAGCACGATCCAGCCACCGGGCACCAGGCGGGTCTTCAGATCGTCCTCATAGGCGTCGAACACCTTGTCGCGTACGACTTCCGAGTCGGCCTGCTCGCGTCCGCGCACGGGATCGTCGATCAAAAGCCCGCCACAACGGTTGCCGGTGACCCCGGAGAGAATGCCGCACGCGAGATATTCGCTGCCGTTGTTAAGCGCAAACGCGTGCGCCGCATGAGAGTCGGCGGCCAGTTCCGTGTTCCACATGCGTTGCCAGCGGGCTTGTCGCACGATCGAGCGCGTGCGCCGGCCCATACGGCTCGCGAGTGCATCGCCATAGCTCGCGAGGATCAGTCTGCGCTCGGGCGCCGCGCCCAGATACCACGACGGAAAGACGACCGAGGCATACGTACTCTTCCCGCTGCCTGGGGGCGTGAAGATCATCAGCCGTCCGTGCGGCGTGCGGCTGGTCGCCTCCACACGCTCCATGATCAGCCGATGATGCGCGGCCAGCGGCCTTGCGATCGGCTCGAACTCATCGCAGTCGTCGGCGTCCGCGTCATCGCCGGCGTCCCCTCCAACCGGACGGCCCGGCACTTCGATCGCATTCGCATACTCGACGATATCCGACCGAGCACGGCGCCGCGTAAGCAGTTCGGCCGCTGCCTTCTCGACGCTGATGGCGTCAACGCAATCGGCGGAACTGATGCGACTGCCGTCCTCGGGTGACGATGGTTTCGAGTTCGGCATCGCTCATCGACTGCACACGTAGCGGCCCGCCGTTGGCCCCGGTGACCTCGACCGCCTGTGCCGTCTCCTTCCAGTGCGCGCGGCACTTTAGCCAGAAGATCGCCGCGATCGTGTCGCCGCCGGTCGCCTTGTTGTAGAGCGACTGCGCGACGTTGCTGTTGGCGCGCACCGCGCCTTCAGTGAGTTCCTGCGCGAAGTGGCGGCGCAGTGTCTCTTCGGTCACCGGACGGCCACGCGCGCCCGTCACCAGCGCACAGATCTCCGCCACCGAGGTCCCGCATGCCGCGAGCTTGAGCACCAGCTGGCGCTGCGCCGCAGCGGGGGTAAAGGCGCTGCGTGGCATGGACCGTCCTTCCCGAGGGTGGGCATCGCTTCCCGGTCAACGGTTCACGACAGATTCGCTCGCGGCCGTTGCACCGATCGCACAGATGCAAATGACCACATAAACGACTCGCTTTCGCGTTGCGTCAGAGCGGTAATGCTCCCCGCCTCAACCCAACACGGAACCACCGAAATGAACACCATGGTCAATGATCAAGTCGGCGCAGCGACTGCGCCGCAACACCTCTATGAACAACTGTCCGACAGCGGGCGCGAGTGCATCGCCATGCTGCTCGGCTTTTCCTCGTGCGAGCACGCGAGTGCCTTTCGCGTGGCTCTCAAAGAGATCGCGCCCTTGCACAACGGCTTCACCATCGGCGAAGCCCTGAAGGCGTACGTCGCGCACATCACCCACCGGCTCGCCTAGGGGCTGAGGCCCGCAGGAACCACCTCCACCAAGTCGACTTGAGTGGCAAGACCATCAACAACTACGTCTCCGTGCTGCGTCAGGCGTTCACACTCGCCGTCACCGACAAACTGCTGTCCACCAACCTCGCCGAAGCCGTGCCGCGCGCCAAGCACCAGCGCCAGCCTGCCGATACGTTCTCGCGCGCCGAGTCGGAGGCGATCATCGCCGAAGCAGCGAAGGTCGATCCGCAGATTCACAACTACATCGAATTCTGGTTCTGGACGGGGCTGCGCACCTCCGAGCTCAACGGACTCGAATGGCGCTACGTGGATCTCTACGGCGACGCGGTCTCGATCGAGCGCGTGCTGGTCGGCGGGGAGGAGAAGGATCGCACCAAGACGGCCGAAGCGCGGCTGGTGCGGCTCAATAGCCGCTCACGCGCCGCGTTACAGCGCCAACGTGCGGTCACAGGGCTCGCGGGCGGGCGCGTGTTCCAGGACCCGCGGTACGGCCGCCCCTGGCACAGCGAGGAGGCGTTCCTGCGCGTTTACTGGTCGCGCATCCTGAAGCGGCTCGGCATCCGCTACCGGCGCCCCTACAACATGCGCCACAGCTATGCCACCAGCATGCTGATGGCCGGCATGACGCCCGCGTTCTGCGCCAAGCAACTCGGCCACACGGTGGAGATGTTCCTGCGCATCTACACCAAGTGGATCGACGGCAACCAAAACGACCTCGAGATGGCGCGGCTGGAGTCGGCGCTGGGCATGTCGGTGGCAAGCTCACGCTGAATCAGTACACCCCAGGCTCTCCCGCTGGGCGATTCTTGAAACGCCGATGCACCCAATAATATTGCTCGGGGCACTGCCGGATCAGCGTCTCAAGAAACGCGTTGATTCGACTTGCATCGAGCGTATCGCTGTCTGAGGGAAACTCGCTGAGCGGTTCGTACACCGTCAGTTGATAGCCCTGGTAATCGGGCAGCACCTGCGTGACGAACGGCACGACCCTCGCTCCGGCCAGTTTCGCCAGGCGCGAGACCGAGGTGAGCGTACAGGTGGGAACGCCGAAAAACGGCACGAACACGGAGTTCTCGATGCCGTGGTCCATGTCCGCCGCCAGCATCACGGGGATGCCCGAGCGCAGCAATCCCACGATCTTTCTCGCACTCGTCGAGCGTTCAATCATCTGCGCGCCAAATCTCCCGCGCTGCCGCCGAGCCAGTTCGCACAGCCGCTCGTTCGACATGCGCGTGTACAAGGACGCCGCCGGCAAACGCGTGGAGTAGAGAATGCACCCCACCTCAATACTCACAAAGTGAAAGCCCAGAAAAATCGTCGGCCCCGCGTCTTGGGCGTCCAGGTCGATGCGGCTTTCAATACGCACCAGCTTGTTTAGCGACTGCTCGCTGCCAAACCACTGGATACCCCGTTCGAAATAGCTTCGAATGACGTGTTGAAAGTGTGCTCGCGCCAGGTCATCGTACTCACGCGCATGCTTGTCCGGAAAGCACAGGCGCAGATTCACCAGCGCGATATGTTTTCGGGAACTCGGAATCGCATACAGCACCGTGCCCACCGCGTGACCCAGGCGGGCAACCCACGCGTAGGGCAGCACCGCGAAAAACCGCAGCAGCCCCACTATCAGAGCCAAGCCGAGTTGCCCGACGCATTGCTTCAGCAGAGGCACGCGCCCATCTTGACTGGAATTCACTGCAACCCTACCTGTTAGCTTGACCGGACCGGCATCGCCGTCCACCGGCTCGATCGTGAAAAAGCAACATACCTTCACCGAAAGCTAACCGTCAGTTTAGGATTCCGAATTCAAAATTGTCCCTGGCACGTCCCTGAAACGCGTTAAATTTCTCTAAATCTTTGATTTTACGGAGGAATATTGGTGGGCCGGGTGGGACTCGAACCCACTGTCGGTCGATTATGAGTCGACAGCTTATACCAGTTAAGCTTCCGGCCCTGAGACAGCGCATACAAGCGCAGCAAGCAAAAAGAGACAAAAAGAAAGCGCCGCAGCGGCGCTTTCTGATGCTTCAGAACGATGCGCAAGGCGACTCTCGAAGGTCTGCGAGTTTGCCTTACAACGTCTCTCAATACAAGCCCGCCGAACGCATCAACTGCCTTCGAGGAACGATTTCAGCTTGTCCGACCGACTCGGATGGCGCAGCTTGCGCAACGCCTTCGCCTCGATCTGCCGAATCCGCTCGCGCGTCACGTCGAACTGCTTGCCGACTTCCTCCAGCGTGTGATCCGTGCTCATCTCGATGCCAAATCGCATCCGCAGCACCTTCGCCTCGCGCGGTGTCAGCGAGTCCAGCACGTCCTTCACCACATCGCGCATGCTCGCGTGCAACGCCGCATCCGCCGGCGCGACCGTGTTGTTGTCTTCGATGAAATCGCCGAGATGCGAGTCGTCGTCGTCGCCGATCGGCGTCTCCATCGAAATCGGCTCCTTCGCAATCTTCATGATCTTGCGGATCTTGTCCTCCGGCATCTCCATCTTCTCGGCAAGCGTCGCCGGATCCGGCTCCAGACCGGTCTCCTGCAGAATCTGCCGCGAAATGCGGTTCATCTTGTTGATCGTTTCGATCATATGAACCGGAATGCGGATGGTGCGCGCCTGATCTGCAATAGACCGCGTAATGGCCTGCCGGATCCACCACGTCGCGTACGTCGAGAACTTGTAGCCGCGACGATATTCGAACTTGTCCACCGCCTTCATCAGGCCGATATTGCCTTCCTGAATCAGATCGAGGAACTGCAAGCCGCGATTCGTGTACTTCTTCGCGATCGAAATCACGAGACGCAAGTTCGCCTCGGTCATCTCCCGCTTCGCCTGCCGCGCCTTCAATTCGCCCGCCGCCATCTGACGGTTCGTTTCCTTCAAATCCTTCAGCGGCAGCACCACGCGTGCTTGCAAATCCAGCAGGCGCTGCTGCTGTTCGCGAATGGCCGGAATATTGCGCTCGAGCACGGCGCTATACCCATGCCCTTCGGCAACGACCTTGTCCGCCCAGTCGAGATCCGTCTCGTTGCCCGGAAAACGCGAGATGAACTCGGCGCGCGGCATGCCGCACTTGTCGACGACCGTATGCAGAATCTGCCGCTCGACCTGACGCACTTCGTCGACCTGCGCGCGCAGCGTGTCGCACAGGCGCTCGACGGTGCGCGCCGTGAAGCGAATCGACATCAGCTCGGTCTGGATCGCCTCCTGCGCCTTCAGATAGGCCTTCGACTTGTAGCCTTCCTTCTCGTACGCGCGGCGCATCTTCTCGAACCACTCGCTAATCAGCGAGAACTTCTCGAGCGACTGGCGCTTGAGCGCCTCGAGTTGAGCGGCGTTGGCGCTGGCTTGCGCAGCGCCGTCGTCCTCTTCCTCTTCTTCGTCGCTTTCCTCGTCCGTTTCCTCTTCCTCGGACTCGATCGCCTCAGCTTCCTGTTCGGAAAAGCCGTCGGTGTCTTCCGCGTTCGGATCGATGAGGCCGTCGACGAGTTCGTCCACGCGCGTTTCCTCGTTCTGCACGCGCTCGGCCATCGCGAGAATGTCCGCGATGGTCGTCGGGCAGGCGGAAATCGCCATGACCATATGCTTGAGGCCGTCCTCGATGCGCTTCGCGATCTCGATTTCGCCCTCGCGCGTCAGCAACTCGACCGTGCCCATCTCGCGCATATACATGCGCACGGGATCGGTCGTGCGGCCGAATTCGGAATCGACGGTGGACAGCGCGACTTCGGCCTCTTCCTCGACTTCATCGTCGGAGGATGCATTCGGTGCGTTGTCGTTAAGAAGCAGCGTCTCGGCATCGGGCGCCTGCTCGTACACCGCCACGCCCATGTCGTTGAACGTGCTGATGATGCCTTCGATCGCCTCGGTCTCCGTGAAGTTGTCCGGAAGGTGATCGTTGATCTCGGCGTACGTGAGAAAGCCGCGCTCCTTGCCCAGCTTGATGAGCGCGCGCAGCTTGGAGCGGCGCTCTTCAAGCTCTTCGACCGTGCCGGGCGCGCTCGACGCGAACGCGTCCTTCAGCAGCGCCTTCTCCTTTGCGCGGCGGTCGCGAGCCCTGGCCTTCTCGACCTTCGCCGCAGGTGCGGCGGCCGGCTCTGCGTTTTGCGTTGCGTCGTCTTCGACGGGTACATCGTTCAGCTTTTTCGTCATGGAGTTCGCCATACAGGCTCTAGTCTCGACTCGCGGCTGCCGGACGGCAACCGATTGAACCGTGAATACCCAATGCGCACGCCGCTTCCTGCTGACCTGCCGCGTGCCCCTGCCCGGAGCCCTATCGCGGTTCGAACGCACTGCGCCCGATCGTGAATCGCTCTACCCGCAATAGCAGCCGCTTCGCTTGCGCCCGTCTGTTCGTCGGCGTGCTTATCCGCTCGTTCCCGCGTGTCTCGGCACGCTTTCGCGGCGCATTACTGCACTCGCCGCTACCGCGTCCGCTCGACAGCCGATTCAGCCAGCGCCTTGCTTCACCCTACCCGACCTTCCCGATCTACTCTGTCACGCGTCGCTCGCTGGCCCGCGTCGATCTGACGCGAACCCGACAAACTAAGTGACTAAAAACAACGAATTTTGAACTTTTTATTATAGCAGTTCACCTTTCGGCATCTGCGCTAGCGGCCCTGCCAGCCTTGATCTGCGCGACTTTCGCCGACAAGTCCGAGAACTCAGCGACCTCTTCCGCCGACAAGTTCGATTGCCGCGCCAGTTGGTCCAGGCGCGCTCGATACGTGTCGTGACGCAGCTTCACCACCGTCGCCTGCAATTCCTCCGCTAACAGACGCTTCTGCTCTTCCACGCGGTCCGCCGCACCTTCATCCGATGGATCGCGAAGCAGCAGATCTCGCACGTTTTCATCATAGGCGAGAATTTCCTGGAAGATATCCTCGTATGTAGGCGCATTTGCAGCATTTCTCAAGACATCCGACAGCATCTGGAATTCCGCCGCGCCGCCCAGTTCACGCGCGTGGCCGATCACTTCGCTGAACAGTTCGCCGTGCTCGGTCATGGTGACGAGCGTGCGTTCGCTATCTCCATCGAGCGATACCGCGATGCCCGGATACATCACCAGATTGCGCAGCGCGCGCTGTTCCTGGCCGGTCACGCGACGACGTTCGCTTTTCGGCACCGACGCGCGGGCCACGGCGGCGGCGCGCGAATCGATGTCGCACAGCGCCGCAATTTCCGTGAACGGTGTATCGAGCCGGTCAGCGAGCATATGCAGGATCTGCACCCGCAACGCGTTCGCCGGGAGCGCCTGCAGGAGCGGCTTGGCGTCGAAGAGCGCCTTTGCGCGACCTTCCGGCTGTTCCAGCTCCTTGTCGTTCAGCACCTCGTTGAGCAGAAATTGCGACAACGGCATTGCGCGGTCTACCTGCTCGCCAAAGCCGTCCGTGCCGAACTCGCGGACGTAGCTGTCCGGGTCGTGCTCCTTCGGCAGGAACAGGAACTTGACGGTGCGGTTGTCGGCGGCGTGCGGCAGCGCCGCTTCGAGCGCGCGACGCGCGGCGCGGCGGCCAGCGGAATCGCCGTCGAAGCTGAACACGACGGTGTCGGTCTGGCGGAAGAGCTTTTGCACGTGGACCGGCGTGCAGGCGGTGCCGAGCGTCGCCACGGCATTCGCGAAACCCAGCTGCGCGAGCGCCACGACGTCCATATAGCCTTCGACGACGAGCGCATAACCCAGTTCGCGGATCGCAAGACGCGCTTCGAACAGGCCGTACAGCTCGCTGCCCTTGCTGAACAAGGGCGTCTCCGGCGAATTCAGATACTTCGGCTCGCCGCCGTCGAGCACGCGTCCGCCGAAGCCGATGACATTGCCCTTCACATTGCGGATCGGGAACATCACGCGTTCGCGGAAGCGGTCGTAGCGGCGCGCCTGGCCTTGCGCGTCCGTCTTCTCGCTGACGATCACGAGGCCCGCTTCGACGAGATTGTCGTTGCGATAATCCGGGAACGCGGTTTCGAGGTTCTGCCAGCCGTCGGGCGCATAGCCGAGGCCGAAGCGCGCGGCGATTTCGCCGGTCAGGCCGCGCTTCTTCAAATACGCGATGGCGTTCGGCGCGGCGCGCAACTGCTTGCGATAGAAATCGCAGGCAGTTTGCATCACGTCGGTCAACGCGGTGCTGACCGCCTTGCTGGGCGCGCTGTCGCCGCCGCCCGAGCCGCGAAACGAATTCGAAGGCTCTTGCGGCACGGTGAGCCCCGCGCCTTGCGCGAGGTCTTTCACCGCCTCCGGAAACGTCAGCCCCGTGTGTTCCATCAGGAAGCCGATTGCCGTGCCGTGCGCGCCGCAGCCGAAGCAGTGATAGAACTGCTTGGTCGGGCTGACCGTGAACGACGGGCTCTTCTCGTTATGGAACGGGCACAGGCCCATGAAATTCGCGCCGCCCTTCTTCAACTGGACGTAGCGGCCCACCACGTCGACGATATCGACGCGGTTGAGCAAATCCTGCAGGAATGCGTGCGGAATCACCGGTAGTCAGCGCGGCGTGCGTTACTTGGCGAGCGCGGCTTTGACCTGCGCGGATACGGCGGTCATGTCCGCCTTGCCCGCGAGCTTCGGCTTCAGGACGCCCATCACCTTGCCCATGTCCTGCGGACCAGCCGCGCCCGTCGCGGCGATCGCGGCCTGCACTTCGGCGGCGATGGCATCGGAGGAAAGCTGCTCGGGCATGTACGCGGACAGAATGGCCAGTTCGGCCTTTTCCTTGTCGGCGAGATCGGTGCGGCCGGCGGATTCGAACTGGCTGATCGAGTCCTTGCGCTGCTTGATCATCTTGTCGATGACCGCGGTGACGGCGGCGTCGTCGAGCGTCACGCGATCGTCGACTTCACGCTGCTTGATCGCCGCGAGCAGCAGACGAATCGTGCCGAGGCGCTCGGTTTCCCGTGCGCGCATGGCGGTCTTCATGTCGTCGTTGATCTGGTCTTTGAGGCTCATCGTTCACCCGGTGCAATTGCGAAATGGAAAGTCCCGACCGACGTTCGACCGCGCCGCGAAAGCAAAAACCCGCTTGGGAGCGCCTCCTCAAGCGGGACTGTAGCGAGTCGTTGGAAGCTCCGAGCGATGCGCGCCGCCGTAACGCCAGTCAGAGCGAAGGAGCGGCGCGAGAGCGCACAAGGAATCCTCCGATGACCGTCCGAGTATAGCAAACGGGTTCGCGTTTCGAGACCGGCAAAACGCCCGCCCGCGCGCCCCCTCAGGCGACCTTTGCGATGCCGTGCGCGTACTCGGCTGCCGCCTTGCCCGCCGCGACGCCCGATGCCCACGCCCACTGAAAGTTATAGCCGCCGAGCCAGCCGGTGACGTCCACCGCCTCGCCGACGAAGTACAGTCCCGCCACGCGTTCGCTCATCATCGTGGCCGACGACAGTTCGCGCGTATCGACGCCGCCTCGCGTGACTTCCGCCTTGCGATAACCCTCGGTGCCGCTCGGCGTCAGCGTCCAGTCCGACAGCGACGCGCCGAGCGCCTTGAGCGTGCGGTCGGGCAGATCGGCGAGGCGCGCATCGACGGGCACGCGCTGCGCGTCGAGCCACGCATGCGCGAGCCGCGCGGGAACATGCTCGGTCAGGAAATTGCCGATCTGCTTCTTCGATCCCGCTTTCGCGTCGAGCAGAAGTTCCGTCGCGTCCAGTTCGGGCAGCAGATCGACGTGGATCGGTTCGGATGTGTTCCAGTAGCTGGAGATTTGCAGTACGCCCGGCCCCGAAAGCCCGCGATGCGTGAGCAGCAAGTCCTCGTCGAACTCGCCGCGCGTCTTGCCCTTGCCCGCGCTGATGCGAACCGGCAGCGAAAGCCCGGACAACGCGGCGAACGGGGCCCAGTCAGCGGAGGTGAACGTGAGCGGCACGAGCGCGGGATGCGTATCGACGAGCTTGTGCCCGAACTGCTTCGCGACGCGATAACCAAAATCCGTCGCGCCGATCTTCGGAATCGAAAGTCCGCCGGTCGCGATTACGAGCGCGGACGCGTGAATCGCGCCAGCAGTGGTATCGAGCGTGAAGCGCGCGCCGTCGTGACGGATCGCATGGACGCTCACCGGACGGCGCCACGCGACGCCGCCGGCATCGCATTCGCTGCGCAGGACGTCGATGACCGTTTCGCTGGAATCGTCGCAAAAAAGCTGGCCCTTGTGCTTCTCGTGCCACTTCACGCGGTATTGCTTGAGCAGCGCGAGAAAGTCGCGCGGCGTGTAGCGGGCGAGCGCCGAGCGGCAGAAATGCGGATTCGCCGACAAGAAGTTTGCCGGCTGCGCGTTGATGTTGGTGAAGTTGCAGCGGCCGCCGCCCGAGATGCGGATTTTTTCCGCGAGGCGCTCGGCGTGGTCGATGAGCACGACGCGCCGGCCCGCCTGAGCCGCGACGGCCGCGCACATCATGCCGGCCGCGCCCGCGCCGATCACGGCGATGTCGAAGGATTCCATGCCGCGCATTGTAACCGGCGCCCGCTGGTATACTTTCCCGTTACCCTCCGACGTCCCGATCATGCTCGTTCTCGGCATCGAAAGTTCCTGCGACGAAACCGGCCTCGCGCTCTACGACACGGAGCGCGGCCTGCTCGCTCACGCGCTGCATTCGCAGATTGCGATGCATCGCGAGTACGGCGGCGTCGTGCCGGAACTGGCCTCGCGCGATCACATCCGCCGGGCGCTGCCGCTGCTCGAACAGGTGATGAGCGAGGCGAAAGTCGAGCGCGCCGCCATCGACGCCATCGCGTTCACGCAAGGGCCGGGGCTCGCGGGCGCGCTGCTGGTCGGCGCGAGCATCGCCAACGCGCTGGCGATGGCGTGGGACAAGCCGACGGTCGGCATCCATCATCTCGAAGGGCATCTGTTGTCGCCGCTGCTGGTCGATGCGCCGCCGCCGTTTCCGTTCGTCGCGCTGCTGGTATCGGGCGGACATACGCAATTGATGCGCGTCACCGATGTCGGCGTCTACGAGACGCTCGGCGAAACGCTCGACGACGCCGCCGGCGAAGCGTTCGACAAGACCGCGAAGTTGCTCGGCCTCGGCTATCCCGGCGGGCCGGAAGTATCGCGGCTCGCGGAGTTCGGCACGCCGGGCGCGGTCACGCTGCCGCGTCCGATGCTGCACTCCGGCGACCTCGATTTCAGCTTCAGCGGTTTGAAAACCGCCGTGCTGACGCAGAGCCGCAAGCTCGGCGCGAACGTCTGCGAACAGTCGAAGGCGGATCTGGCGCGCGGTTTCGTCGATGCCGCCGTCGATGTGCTCGTCGCGAAGTCGCTTGCGGCGCTCAAGAAGACGGGCCTGAAACGGCTGGTCGTCGCGGGCGGCGTCGGGGCGAACCGGCAGTTGCGCGAAGCGCTGTCGGCGGCGGCAAAGAAGCGGCGCTTCGACGTCCACTATCCCGATTTGTCGCTTTGCACGGATAACGGCGCGATGATCGCACTGGCCGGCGCGCTGCGGCTCACGCGCTGGCCGGAGCAGGCCGTGCGCGACTACGCCTTCACCGTGAAGCCGCGCTGGGACCTGACCTCGCTCGCACGCGCCTAGTTCTTTTTCGGCGGACTAAACGGCTGCACGACCGACCGGAACACGTCGAGCGTCTCGCAGCGATCGCTGAGCGCGATCAATGCCGGCCATCGTGCGCCGGCGAAAACCGGCGCGTGCGCCTCGCGGGCAAAACGCAGCGCGCACGCCACGGCAATATCCGCATGACCGATTGATTCGCCGAACCAGAAGGGCGTCGGGCGCGCGGCGCGGTCGGCTTCTAGCGCATCGAGCACGCGCTCGACCTGCCCCCTGCAGCGATCCACCCACGCCTGCGATTCCTCCTCGTGCAACACGCGTTCGTAGACCAGCGCGACGGCTTTGTCGGCGAGACCCGTGGCCAGCGCGCAAACCTTGAGCGCCTCGCGTCGCGCGGCGCCGTCCGATGCGATCAGCGCGCGCGCTGCACCCGCTTGTTCGTCGAGATAATCCAGGATCATCGCGCTTTCGATCAGCACGTCGCCGGAATCGAGCACGAGCGTCGGCACGCGGATCAGCGGGTTGATCGGCGCGATCTTGCCGGCATCGCCGAAGACGGACCACGGACCATGCTCGTACGCGATGCCGTAAAGATGCAACGCGATGCCGACGCGTCGCACGAACGGGGAATCGTATTGGCCAATGAGGATCATTCGCGCGCCCGGTAGTGTGAGAGACGGCCCAATTTAAGGTCGCGCGGGCCTCGGAAACAATGGCAGCGCAAGCGAGGCGCACACGCCCGCCGCGAGCCAGACGGCCGTCCACGAGCCGGCGGCCAGCACGTGCGGAATGGCGATCGGCGTCAGAAACAGGCCGGCGTAGACGGCGGTGTTCGTCATGCCGAGCGCGGTGCCGGCGCGCGCGGTGCCAGCGAGCGTCGCCAGTTCGGTGTACGCGACGCCATGCCATGCCGATATCGAGACGCCCGCCAGGACGATCATCGTCGCCAGCAATACGGGCGCGCCCGCCGCGCCGAGCGCGGTCGCCGCCGCCAGCGCCGCGAACGACGCCACCGCGATCCACGTAGATACGCGCAGATACCCGCGACGATTGCCATGCCGGTCGGTGTAGCGGCCGCTCCAGACGCGCATGATCATCGCGCCGAGCTGGAGCGCGCCCATCGTCGCGCTGATCGACGTGACGCCGAAGCGGCCCGCATCGTGCAGAAAGACGGCGGCGAACGTCAGCACCGCGAATTGGGGCACGCACAGCACGCCGATGCCGAGCACCATGCGCCAGACGAGCACATCGCCGAGCGGCGCGGCGCGCTTTTGCTGCGGATGCTGCGGCGGCTGCGCGGCGCGCGGCGGTTCGTGCAGCCAGCGCCAGGTGAATGCGCCGGACACTGCGCACATCGCGGCCAGCGCGCCGAATACGGCGGAAAAACCGACCGACGACGCGAGCCACGGCAACAACGCCGCGCCGATCCCGCCACCGAGCGGCACGGCGGTCTGGCGGATGCTCATCGCGAGGCCGCGCTCGCCTTCCGCGAACCAGGCCATCACCGCGCGGCCGCTCGCGCCGTTCACGCTGCCGCCGAATAGTCCCAGCGCGCACATGCCGGTCACGAGCCAAACGAGCGACGGTGCGCCCGCGCTTGCCGATGGCGCGACGAACACGCTCATCGCGACGAGCGCGATGGCGGTCGCGATGAGGCCGATCAGCAGCACGCGGCGATCGCCCCATCGGTCGGTCAGCAGGCCCCACGGCAATTCCGATACCGCCGCGCCCAGCCCGAGCGCCCCCAGCACGAGCCCGAGTTCCGCGTTATTCAAGTGATAGCCGCTGCGCAACCACACGGCGGTCGTCGGTATCCCGGCCACGGCGGCGGCAAAGCTCGCGTTCGCCGCCACGCCCACGCCAAGCACTTTCCACCGATGCCCACCGCCGACCGCAGGCGCGGTCGAGTCGAAAGTCGTTGCCATGCCGCACCTCGCAATCATTGACTGCGGCCAGTCTGACGCCTTAGCATCGTTCTGAAAATCAAATAGTTTTGCATCGATCATTCGATTAAACGGGACAGTTGCCATGAGCCAAACGACATTCGATCTTGCCGTGCTGCGCAGTTTCGTCGCGGGAATGCAGTTGGGAAGTTTTGCGAAGGCTGCGGATCAGGTCGGACGGTCGACGTCGGCGATCAGCGCGCAGCTTCGCAAGTTGGAGGAACAGGCGGGCATCGAACTCTTTCGCAAATCCGGGCGCGGCCTGGCGCTGACCGACGCCGGCGAAGTGATGCTCGGCTACGCGCGGCGCCTGGTCGAACTGAACGATGAGGCCGCCGTCGCGGTGCGCGGTGTCGATCTGGAAGGGTGGATCCGGCTCGGCCTGCAGGAAGATTTCGGCGAAGCCGTGCTGCCGGATGTGCTGGGCCGCTTTGCGCGGGCGCATCCGAAGGTGCGGATCGAGGCGCGCGTCGCGCGAAATACAGAATTGCTGGAACGGATCGATACCGGCCAGCTCGATCTGGCGCTCGTATGGGGCCTGGCGGGCGCGAAGGAATTCGAGCCGATCGCCGCGCCGCGGATGCGCTGGATCGGATCATCGACGGTGCCGTTTCAGCGCGACGCGAGCGAGCCGCTACCGTTGATCGCGTTCGATCGTCCGTGTGTCTTTCACAGCGCGGCGACGGCGGCGCTGGATCGCGCGGGTATCAAATGGCGCGTCGCGTTCACGAGCCCGAGCCTCGCGGGCCTCTGGGCCGCCGCAGCCGCAGGGCTCGGCGTGACGGTGCGGACGTGCTACGGGCTGCCGTCGACCGTGCGCGCGCTCGACGAAGCCGAATGCGGCTTGCCGTCGCTGCCCTCGATTCCGCTCGCATTGCACCGCGCATCGGCGGGCGGTTCAGCGCCGGTCGAGCGGCTGGCGTCGCTCGTCGTCGAGTCGGTGCGGGAAGCGCATGTATCCGCGCAACCGGCGTTTGCATGAAAAAACCGGTCGCGAGGACCGGTTTTTCGTTCGGCGTGAGAGCGGAAACGCTTAGCGTTTGTCTCGCTCGATCACCGCATACGCGCTGTGATTGTGAATCGACTCGAAGTTCTCCGCTTCCAGCACATACGCGGCGATGCGATCGTCCGCGTTCAGCCGCACCGCGATATCGCGCACGAGGTCTTCGACGAACTTCGGATTCTCATAAGCGCGTTCGGTCACGAACTTCTCGTCGGGCCGCTTCAGCAAGCCCCAGAGTTCGCACGACGCCTCTTCTTCCGCAATACGCACCAGTTCTTCCACCGCCACATCGCCGGCGAGTTCCGCCGTGATCGTCACGTGCGATCGCTGATTGTGCGCGCCGTACTGCGAAATCTTCTTCGAGCACGGACACAGGCTCGTCACCGGCACGAGCACTTTCAGCGACAGGCGCGTGTCGCCGTTGCGCTTTTCCGCGACGAACGTCACCTCGTAATCGAGCAGGCTTTGCACGCCCGAAATCGGCGCGGTCTTCATCACGAAATACGGCAGGCTCACTTCGATACGGCCCGAATGCGCTTCCAGCTTTGTGAGCATCGCGGCGAGCATGGTTTGCAGCGCGGACTGATCGAGCGGCGCGCGATGCTCTTCGAGCAACGCGACGAAGCGCGACATGTGCGTGCCTTTCTGGTCGGCGGGCAGATGCACGTCGAGGTTCCATACGCCGACGCTCGGCTGCACGCCGCTCGCCGTCCTGACCGACAGCGGATGCCGCACGCCTTTGACGCCGACACGCGCAATATCGATCTGACGCGTATCCGGCGTGCTCTGCACGTCGGGCATGACGAAGGCGGGATTCATCTGGTTCATTTGTTATGTCCTTTTACGCCGCCCGCGGAGACGACCGGCGTTGAGCGGCGATAAGCGATGAAACGCAAGCGGCGCGGGGAAAACCCCGCGCCGCATGGCTGACTTTGAGTCCGGCGCGCCCGCACCCCGGGGCGTGCCTCGGCAGCCGGGTTGCGCGTCAGGCGACGCGCTTGGTCAGCTTGCCCGCGCTTTCGACGGCAGTCAGAAAACGCTCGCGGATCGAACGCGCGATACCGGCGGCGTCGAGGCCAACGCTCGCGAGCAGCCTCGCGGGATCGCCGTGGTCGATGAAAGCGTCCGGCAAGCCCAGTTGCAGCACCGGCTTGACGACGCCGCTCGCCAGCAGCGCTTCCACGCAGGCCGAGCCCGCGCCGCCCATGATCGAGCCTTCCTCGATGGTCACGATGGCGTCGTGCGTCGCGGCCAGTTCGCGCAGAAGATCGGCGTCGACCGGCTTCACGAACCGCATGTTGGCGACCGTCAAATCCAGCTCGTCGGCGGCGGCGAGCGACGGCGCGACCATCGTGCCGAACGCGCAAATCGCGATACGCTTGCCGGAGCCGAGCTTCTGCGACGATTCGCGGCGAATCTCGCCCTTGCCGACGGGAAGCGCGGTCATCTGCCTGACCGTGGCGACGCCCGTCCCCGCGCCGCGCGGATAGCGCACGGCAGTCGGGTTCGGCTGCTGCAGCGCGGTGTACAGCATCTGGCGGCATTCGTTTTCGTCGGATGCGGCCATCACCGTCATGTTCGGGATGCAGCGCAGGAACGCGAGGTCGTAGTTGCCCGCATGCGTCGCGCCGTCCGCGCCGACGAGACCCGCCCGGTCGATCGCAAACACGACCGGCAGGTTCTGCAACGCGACATCGTGAATCAACTGGTCGTAAGCGCGCTGCAAGAAGGTCGAGTAAATCGCGACGACGGGCTTCATGCCGTCAGCCGCGAGGCCGCCCGCGAACGTGACCGCGTGCTGCTCCGCGATGCCGACGTCGAAGTACCGGTCCGGAAAGCGCTTCTCGAATTCGACCATGCCCGAGCCTTCGCGCATCGCGGGCGTGATGCCGACCACGCGCGAGTCCTGCGCGGCGGCATCGCAAAGCCATTCGCCGAACACTTGCGTGTAGGTTTTCTTCGACGGCGCGGTCGACGGCTTGATGCCTTCGGCCGGATTGAACTTGCCCGGGCCGTGATACAGCACCGGATCGGCTTCGGCCAGCTTGTAACCCTGGCCCTTCTTCGTGACGACGTGCAGGAACTGCGGGCCGCGCAATTCCTTGATGTTCTGCAGCGTCGGGATGAGCGACTCGAGATCGTGACCGTCGATCGGCCCGATGTAATTGAAGCCGAACTCTTCGAACAGCGTGGCCGGCACGATCATGCCCTTCGCGTGCTCTTCGAGCTTGCGCGCGAGATCCAGCACCGGCGGGGCGGCGCGCAGCACGCGCTCGACGCCCGCGCGCGCGGCGGCGTAGAAACGGCCCGACATCAGGCGCGCGAGATGGCGATTGAGCGCGCCGACCGGCGGCGAAATCGACATGTCGTTGTCGTTCAGGATGACGAGCAGCGGCAGGTCGTCGGCGACGCCCGCGTTGTTCATCGCCTCGAACGCCATGCCCGCCGTCATCGCGCCGTCGCCGATCACGGCGATCGAGTAGCGGTTGTCGCCCTGCAGCTTGTTCGCGACCGCCATGCCGAGCGCCGCCGAAATAGACGTGCTCGAATGCGCCGTGCCGAACGTGTCGTAGGCGGATTCCGCGCGGCGCGGGAAGCCGGAGATGCCGCCGAGCTGACGCAGGCCGGGCATCTGATCGCGGCGGCCGGTCAGAATCTTGTGCGGATAAGTCTGATGGCCGACGTCCCACACGATGCGGTCGCTCGGCGTATCGAAGACATAGTGCAGCGCAATCGTCAGCTCGACCGTGCCCAGATTGGACGACAGATGGCCGCCCGTCTGCGACACGCTGTCGAGCACGTAGGCCCGCAGTTCGTCGGCAAGCGGCTGCAGTTGGCGTCGATCGAGGGCCCGAAGATCGGCCGGATCGTCGATGGATTTCAGCAAGTCGTACATCGTCGTCCCATTTTAGGAAAACTGGCGTGATTCGTTCAGCGCGATTGTTGCGCCGTGGGGTTCGTCACGCATTCAACGTTCAATGCACCCGGTTCACGACCAGGTCTGCAAGTTCAGCAAGCCGCTGGCCGCGTGGGCCGAACGGCTCGATGGCGGCGTGCGCGTCGCGTCCGAGTTGAGCAGCGAGTTCACGCGATGCGTCGAGTCCGATGATGGACACGTAAGTCGGTTTGTCGTGCTGCGCATCCTTGCCCGCCGTCTTGCCGAGCGTGGCGGAGTCGGCGGTCACGTCCAGAATGTCGTCGACGACCTGGAATGCGAGGCCGACGGCGGCGGCGTACTGATCGAGCGCGGCGAGCGCTTCGGCGCCCGGCTGCGCGCCCGCGAGCGCGCCCATGCGCACCGATGCGCGCAGCAGCGCGCCTGTTTTCTTGCGATGCATCGTCTCGAGTTCGAGCCGCGACAATTTGCGTCCAACGCTTTCGAGATCGATCGCCTGCCCGCCCGCCATGCCGACCGAACCGCTTGCGATGGCCAGTTCGCGCACGAGCGCGGCCTGCTGGCTATCGGACAGGCCGTTGCCTGCGGCGGTCAGCGCGACGAACGCCTGCGATTGCAGCGCATCGCCGACGAGCAGTGCCGTCGCTTCGTCATATTGGATGTGTACCGTGGGCTTGCCGCGGCGCAGGGCGTCGTCGTCCATCGCCGGCATGTCGTCGTGCACCAGCGAATACACGTGGATCATTTCGAGTGCGGCGCTCGCGGCTTCGACCGCGTGCGCGCTCGCGCCGGTCAGTTCGCCGGCCGCGTGCACGAGCAGCGGGCGCACGCGCTTGCCGCCGCCGAGCACCGCGTAGCGCATGGCTTCATGGAGCCGCGCCGGAGCGATGTCGGTTCCGGGAAGATAATGCTCGAGCGCGGTTTCGACGCGGTCGAGCGTGGCGCGCATCCATTGTTCGAAGGTCATAGATCGTCCCCGTTGTCGGTGGCGGCGCCCGCGCCCTGAGTTGCGCGCTGTACGTCGGCGGGCAGCGGCTTGAGCGTCTCGCCGTCGAGCACGCGAACCTGCTGCTCCACTTTTTCGAGCTGCTGTTGGCAAAAGCCCACAAGCGTCGCGCCGCGACGGTACGCCGCGAGCGATTCTTCGAGGCTCAGCGCGCCCTCTTCCATGCGCGCCACGAGCGATTCGAGCTCGGCCAGCGCGGCTTCGTAATTGTCCGGAAGCAACGCGGCGTCTGCGCCCGGCGTGTTGTCGCCGGTTTGATCGCCTGTTGCCTGGACTGCGGTCTTCGCCATGAATCGTGGATGTGCAGTTGAAAATTGGAACCAAGTCGCACATTCTACGGCAAAAGCCAAATTTTCGACCCGCACCCGGTACGGATGCCGGACGACACGCGGGGCAAGCCCGCTCTTCGCCGCCCGCGAGAAATTCAAACGAACAAGAAGCGCGTCGGGCGCGCAAAAATCGCGGGTTCGACGGAACTCTTGCGACAATTTATACCCAAATCAAGACCTTATACACCCCGGTGTGGCGGATTTCGGTATAATCGCGGGCTCCCTAAATCGAATCTTCGATGGTTGGGTTGTTCACTGCTTTCACGTCTTAACGGGAGTGGGAATGTCCAATCTGAGCAATGCATTGCAGTTGAAGGCTGTTCATAGCCAACTGCCAGTCACGGCTTACTTTGACGAAGCGCTTCTTACGCGCGAACTCGACACACTTTTCAAGCAAGGTCCTCGCTACGTCGGGCACGAACTCATGGTTCCCGAAGCGGGAAACTATTTTGCGCTTCCCGGCGAGGGCGAAGGGCGCGTGCTCGTCCGCAATCGGCAAAACGACATCGAACTGCTGTCGAACGTATGCCGCCATCGCCAGGCCATCATGCTGAACGGCCGCGGCAGCGCGGACAATATCGTCTGCCCGCTGCACCGCTGGACTTACGATCTCAACGGCCAGTTGCTCGGCGCGCCGCATTTCGCCGACAAGCCCTGCCTGAATCTTGGCGCAACGCCGCTGCAAAACTGGCAAGGCCTGCTCTTCGAGGCGCAGGGCCGCAACGTCGCGGCCGATCTCGCGAAGCTGGGCACCGCGCGCCACTTCGACTTCTCGGGCTTCATGTTCGATCACGTCGAAGTCCACGAGTGCAACTACAACTGGAAGACCTTCATCGAGGTCTATCTGGAGGATTACCACGTCGCGCCGTTCCATCCGGGACTCGGCAGTTTCGTCTCGTGCGACAACCTCGAATGGGAATTCGGCGACTGGTACAGCGTGCAGACGGTTGGCGTCCACAAGAATCTGGAAAAGCCCGGCAGCCCGATCTATCGCAAGTGGCACGACGAAGTCCTGCGCTTCCGTAACGGCGCACCGCCGGACTTCGGCGCAATCTGGATGGTGTACTACCCCGGTCTGATGATCGAGTGGTATCCGCACGTGCTCGTCGTGTCGTGGCTCATTCCGCACGGCACGCAGAAGACGACGAACATCGTCGAGTTCTATTACCCCGAGGAAATCGCGCTGTTCGAACGCGAGTTCATCGAGGCGGAACGTGCGGCGTACATGGAAACCGCGCGCGAGGACGATGAAATCGCCGAACGCATGGATGCGGGCCGACGCGCGCTGATGTCGCGCGGTGAGAATCAGGTCGGGCCGTATCAAAGCCCGATGGAATCGGGCATGCAGCACTTCCACGAGTTCCTGCGCCACCAGCTCGGCGCCATCTGAGCGCGGTTTGCAATGCGAAAAGACGGGCTTTCGAGCCCGTTTTTTCTTTTAGACTTATGGCTATTCCCGCATTGCAAGCGCTGCCTCAGGAGCCGTCATGCCGCACACTCACTACACCACGCTCATATCCGCGACGAACCTCGCCGGGCAGCTCGACACGGCGCCGGGCAGCGTCGTCGTCTTCGATTGCCGGTTCGATCTGGCCGCGCCCGAAGCCGGACAAGCCGCCTATGCCGCTGGCCACATTCCCGGCGCGCATTATCTGCATCTCGACCGCGACCTGTCCGGCGCGAAGACCGGTACGAACGGCCGCCATCCGTTGCCGGACCGTGCGGCGCTCGTCGCGAAGCTCGCCAGTTTCGGGTTGAACGAAGGACAGCAGGTCGTCGCTTATGACGCTCAGGGGGGCATGTACGCGGCGCGTCTGTGGTGGCTGCTGCGCTGGCTCGGCCATGACTCCGTCGCGCTGATCGATGGCGGCCTGCAAGCGTGGGAAGCAGCCGGCAAGCCGCTCGACACGGCCGTGCCGCCGACGTCGCAAGGGAGCTTCAAGGCCGCCGCGCCGCTCCAGGTGACGATCGATGCGCAGGCGATCGAGCGCAGCATCGGCACGCGCGATCATCTGCTGATCGATGCACGCGCGGCGGACCGGTATCGCGGCGAGAACGAAACGATCGATCCCGTCGGCGGCCACATCCCCGGCGCGCTGAATCACTTCTTCAAGAACAATCTGACGCCGGAAGGCCGCTTCAAGACCGCGCACGAACTGCGCGAAGCGTTCGCATCGCTGATCGGCCCGACGCCGGTGGATCGCGTCGTCCTGCAATGCGGGTCGGGCGTCACCGCATGCCACAACGCGCTGGCGATGGAAGTCGCCGGCCTGCATGGCGCGGCGCTTTATCCCGGCTCGTGGAGCGAATGGAGCGCCGATCCGGGCCGCCCCGTCGCGACCGGCGCGAACCCCTAGGCCGTCGTTTCAGACGCCGTGCTCGCGGAACCACGCGAGCGCGCGTTTCCAGCCGTCCTCGGCGTCGGCCTTGCGATAGCTCGGACGATAATCGGCGAAGAAGGCATGCGGGGCATCGTCATACACGACGAATTGCGAACCGCGCGCTTTCTGCGGCCCGTGCGCGATGGCCTGCTTCATCTGCTCGATGGTGTCCTGCGGAATGCTCTGATCCTGCCGCCCGTACAGTCCGAGCACCGGCGCCTTCAGCTCGCCGACGTTGTCGATCGGATTGCTCGGCGTCGTCGCCGTCTTGTTGCCGACGAGCCGCCCGTACCACGCGACCGCCGCCTTCACGTTCGGATTGTGTTCGGCGTAGAGCCACGTGATGCGCCCGCCCCAGCAGAAGCCGGTAATGCCCAGACGCTTCGTATCGCCGCCATGTTCGCCCGCCCATTTGACGGTCTCGTCGATGTCCGACAGCACTTGCGCGTCCGGCAGCTTCGCGACGATCTGATCGTTGATCTGCTGGATCGACGGCATCGACGCTGCATCGCCCTGGCGCGTGAAAAGCTGCGGCGCAATCGCGAGATAGCCGAGCTTGGCGAAGCGGCGGCAGATATCGGCGATATGCTCATGCACGCCGAAAATCTCGTGAATGACGATGATCACCGGCAGATGCGTCTTGCCCTTCGGCTGCGCCCGATACGCCGGCACGAGCGTGCCGTCCGCGCCGCGCACGGCGATGGAACCGGCCTCAAGACCGTCGCTATCGGTATGAATGGTTTGTGCGGAGACCGGCAGCACGGCAGCCGCGAAGCCGGTGCCCAATGCGGCCTTGATGAAGCCGCGGCGATCGAACGGAACGTGCGGGATGAGGCTGTCGACTTCGGGAGTCAGCATACGAAGCTCCTGCGGCAAGAGCCGCCAAGGCGCCGCCGATGCGGGCGTCGGCTGTATCGGGCCGCGTACCGTCGATGGCGCTGAACCGGAAACCGCGCTTCTCGTTGAACATCATGCAGCGCGGCGCTGGACGACTGTCACGGGCGAAGGCCGCATGCCCGGGCGCGCCGGACATCGGCGCGCCGCTCATTCTAAACAGCTTTGCCGTGCGGATGCGCGCCGTCAGTGCAGCTTGACGCGCGGCGCGGTGGACCGGCGCAGCCAGTGCGCGACGGTATCGAGCATCATGCGCGCGTAGCCATGCAGCGCCGCGATATGCAGCCGGTACAGCGACATATACATGAAGCGCGCGAAGAGCCCTTCGATCAGCATGTTGCCGCCGATCAGCCCGCCCATCAGATTGCCGACCGCGCTATAACGCCCGAGCGACACGAGCGAGCCGAAATCGCGATACGTATATTCCGGCAAAGGCTTGCCCTGCATGCGGCGCTCGAACGCCGCAAACAGAAAGCTCGCCTGCTGATGCGCCGCCTGCGCGCGCGGCGGCACGTTGCGCTCCGTGCCGGGCCACGGGCACGCGGCGCAATCGCCGAGGGCGAAGACGTTATCGTCGATTTCCGTTTGCAGCGTGCGGCGCACGATCAACTGGCCGAGACGATTGGTGGGCAAGCCGTCGAGTTGCGACAGCACCGCGGGCGCCTTGATGCCCGCCGCCCACACGGTCAGGTCGGCGCGGATGATTTTGCCGCTCGCCGTGCGGATCGAGTCGCGCGTGACTTGGGCGACGGTCTCGCCGGTCATCAGACGAACGCCGAGCTTGGTGAGCAGTTCCGCCGTGGCGCTCGACACGCTCTCTTTCAGCGCCGGCAAAATGCGCGGCCCCGCTTCGATCAGCACAATGCCGATGTCGTGCTTCGGATCGAGCTTGTGCAGCCCGTAAGCGGCCAGCACTTGTGCGGTGTTGCGTAGTTCCGCCGACAATTCGACGCCCGTCGCGCCCGCACCGACGATCGCCACCTGAATGCGCGGCGCGGCTTCCACGGCCGGCAGCGGCGCGCTCTCGTCGACGCCCGCCGCAACCGGCTCGGGCACGACGTGTTCGGCGCGCATGCACGCCGCGATCAGCCGCTTGCGAAACAGCTCCGCCTGGCCGACGGTATCGAGCGCAATCGAGAACTCCTGCGCACCTTCGACGCCGAAAAAATGCGTGGTGCTGCCGATGGCGAGCACGAGCGTGTCGTATTCGAGTTCGCGCTCGGGCAGCAGTTCGCCCGCCTCGTCGTCGCGCAGCGCACCGATCCTGATGCGCTTCTGCGCGCGATCCAGCCCGATCAGTTCGCCCTGCTGAAACTCGAAGCCGTGCCATAGCGCCTGCGCGGCGTATTCGAGTTCCTGCGTGAAAGGGTCCATGCTGCCTGCCGCGACTTCATGCAGCAGCGGCTTCCAGATATGCGTCGGATTGCGGTCGACGAGCGTGATCTGCGCACGCGGCGCTTTGGTGTCCGGCTTGCCGGCGCTCGAACCGAAGCGGTCGCCGAGACGCGTCGCGAGTTCGAGACCGCCGGCTCCGCCGCCGACGATGATGAAGCGATGCATGGAGCTTCTCCCTATGGCGTTGGAATCGAGTGCGCGAGTACGCGCTGCGTGTTGGCGCTTCGCTTCATTGTGCGCGAGCCGGCGTCGCATCGACAAGCGCCGCCGCCGCATGCCGGACATACGCGCGGCGCCGAACCCTCAATGCGCCTCTTCCCAGTTGTTGCCGACGCCCACTTCCGCGACGAGCGGCACCTTCAGTTCAGCGACGCCGCACATGAGTTCGGGCAGACGCTTCCTCACGTCCGGCAGTTCTTCTTCCGGCACTTCGAGAACGAGTTCGTCGTGGACCTGCATGATCATCTTCGTGCGCATGCCCGTGCTTTCGATCCAGTCCTGCACCGCGATCATCGACATCTTGATGAGGTCGGCGGCGGTGCCCTGCATCGGCGCATTGATGGCCGCGCGTTCGGCGGCCTGACGGCGCGGGCCGCTGCCGCCGTTGATCTCGGGCAGCCACAGACGCCGTCCGAACACGGTTTCGACGAAGCCGTTCATTTTGGCGGTCGTGCGTGTCGTGTCCATGTAAGCGGCGACGCCCGGATATCGCGCGAAATAGCGGTCGATATAGAGCTTGGCCGCATCGCGCGTAATGCCGAGATTCGATGACAGCCCGAACGAGCTCATGCCGTAAATCAGGCCGAAGTTGATGACTTTCGCGATGCGTCGCTGATCGTTGTCGACTTCGAGCGGCGTCACGCTGAACACTTCGGACGCTGTCGCGCGATGCACGTCCTCGCCCTGTCTGAACGCGCGCATCAGCGATTCATCGCCGGAGATATGCGCCATGATGCGCAACTCGATTTGCGAGTAATCGGCGGAGACGATCTTGCAGCCCGGAGGCGCGATGAACGCCTCGCGAATGCGCCGCCCTTCGCCGGTCCGTACCGGAATGTTTTGCAAGTTCGGTTCGTTCGACGACAGCCGCCCCGTCACCGCGACGGCCTGCGCATAGTTCGTGTGCACGCGTCCCGTCGATGCGTTGACCATGCGCGGCAGCTTGTCCGTATAGGTCGATTTCAGCTTCGACAGCGCGCGATGTTCGAGCAGCACCTTTGGCAGCGGATAGTCTTCGGCAAGCTTTTGGAGCACCTCTTCGTCGGTGGAAGGCGCGCCGCTCGGCGTCTTCTTCACGACGGGCAACTCCAGCTTTTCGAAGAAGATCTGCCCGATCTGCTTGGGCGATCCGAGATTGAATTCGCCGCCCGCGAGTTCGTACGCCTGCGCCTGCAATTCGATGAGCCGCTTGGCGATCTCGTTGCTTTGCGCATCCAGCTTCTCGCGGTCGATCAGCACGCCATTGCGTTCGATCTTGCGCAGCACGCGCGATGTCGGCATTTCGATGTCGCGATATACGCGCAACAAGCCCTCTTCTTCGGCGACCTGAGGATACAGCGCCTGATGCAGACGCAAGGTGACGTCCGCGTCTTCGGCGGCGTATTCGGCGGCCTTGTCGAGCGCCACTTCGTCGAAGCCGATCTGCGATGCGCCCTTGCCCGCGACGTCCTCGTACTTGACGGTCTTCACGCCGAGATGCCGCAGCGCGAGGTTGTCCATGTCATGCGGACGATGCGATTCCAGCACGTACGATTGCAGCAGCGTGTCATGCTCGACGCCGCGCAAGTCGATGCCGTAATTCGCGAGCACCTGTTCGTCGTACTTCAGATGCTGTCCGACCTTCTTCTTCGATGCATCCTCGAGCCAGGGCTTGAGCTTCGCGAGCACTTCATCGCGCGGCAGTTGCACGGGCGCATCCGGCCCGCGATGCGCGACCGGAATATACGCGGCATGCCCCGCTTCGACCGCCACCGAGATGCCGACGATCTGCGCGACCATCGGATCGAGCGACGTGGTTTCGGTATCGAACGATGTGATCTCCGCGCCCTCGATGCGCGCGAGCCACGCATCGAACTGTTCCCACGTCTGCACGGTCTCGTAGTGATGAACGATCTCGGTGACTTCGGCGGGCGGCGTGTCGGTCGGGCCTTCCACTGCATCCGCGATTTCGATCTCGCGCAGCCAGGTCTTGAAGCCGTGACGCAGGAAGACATCGCGCAGTTCGTCGCGCGCTTCGGGACGGCTCGGCAGCGTCTCTTCGATCGACGCAATTTGCGAAGCGAGGTCGCATTCCGTGTGCACGGTGACGAGCTTTCTGGCCATCGGCAGGAAGTCGAGAGCCTTGCGCAGATTGTCTCCTACCGCACCTTTGATCTCACTGGCGTGTGCGACGATGCCATCGAGCGTTTCGTATGCCGTGAGCCATTTGAGCGCGGTCTTGGGGCCGCACTTTTCGACGCCGGGCACGTTGTCGACGGTATCGCCGATGAGCGACAAATAGTCGACGATGCGCTCCGGAGGCACGCCGAACTTGTTCACGACGCCCGCGCGATCGAGCGTTTCGTTGGTCATCGTATTGATGAGGGTGACATGATCCGTCACGAGTTGAGCCAGATCCTTGTCGCCCGTCGACACGATCACTTTCATGCCGCGCTTCTCGGCCTGAACGGCGAGCGTGCCGATGACGTCGTCGGCTTCGACGCCTTCGATCATGACGAGCGGCCAGCCGAGCGCACGCACTGCGACGTGGATAGGCTCGATTTGCTTCGAGAGGTCGTCGGGCATGGAAGGACGGTTGGCCTTGTAGTCGGCGTACCAGTCGTCGCGGAAGGTCTTGCCCTTTGCATCGAAGACGCACGCGCTATACTCTGCATTGATTTCGCGCCTCAGGCGCCGCAGCATGTTCACCATTCCATACAGCGCGCCGGTGGGACCGCCGTCGGGACCACGCAGGTCTGGCATCGCGTGGTAAGCCCGGTACAAGTAGCTAGAACCGTCGACCAATAGCAGGGTCTTACCTTCAAGACTGAGTTCTTCAGGCATTATGAACAAGAGAAAAGTGATTCCGAGTCTGCGATCGCTCGCAGATCAAGAGCGCGCGACGGCCAAGAAGGCTCGCGCGTCGTGGCAGATGTTCACGATTATGGCAGAGTTTATCGAGGCGACCGAGTACCTCTCGGAGATCCGCCCTGCCATCAGTATCTATGGTTCGGCGCGTTTGAAACCGGAGTCGCCGTACTATCAGCGCACCATCGAAATTGCTCAAAAGTTCTCCGATGCAGGCTTCGCGGTCATCTCCGGCGGCGGCCCCGGCATCATGGAAGCGGCCAACAAGGGCGCGCACGCGGGCAAGTCGCCGTCGGTTGGCCTGAACATCGAATTGCCGCACGAGCAGTCGGGCAATCAGTGGCAGGACATCTCGCTGCGCTTCCGTCACTTCTTCACGCGCAAGGTCACGTTCGTCAAGAACTCGGATGCGGTCGTCGTGATGCCCGGCGGTTTCGGCACGCTCGATGAACTGGCCGAAGTGCTCACGCTGATTCAGACGAAGAAGTCGCGTCACGTGCCGATCGTGCTGGTTGGCGCGGAGTTCTGGGCGGGGCTTCTGGACTGGTTCAAGAACACGCTGCTCACCAATGGCGTGATCAGCGAGAAAGATCTGGATTTGATGCAGGTCATAGACGATCCCGATCAGGTGCTGGATGCGGTGCTGCGGTTCTATGAAGATCGCGAGGAAGCGGTCGAGGCGCCGGCTGAAGGCAAGTCGGACGAGGATCGAATGTTTTATCTGTGAGGCTGTAGACCCACTTCGGGAAGGACCGCGCGGTCCTTCCCTTCCCCGCCCTCATCTCTCCCGGCAGAACCTTGCCGCGGCTTGACAGATTTCCATAAAGCCTAGTGGTCCGAACGGTATGCTCTCGCGCGCGCCGGCTGCTTAAGCCCGCGCGCCGGCGCCGCATCGGATGCGGATACGGGAGCGCACGCGCTGCAGTCCCGCGTCCATTCCACCGCTCCCATCGATAATCCCGGTTCTTCGAGAGGGCGCCTGATTGAAGAGCCGCCGTCATTGCCCGAGTGGCAAGCCTGGATCAAGCATGAACAAAGCGTTGAATCGAACACTAGGTGTGGCCGTCGCGGCGGCAATCGCCGTCTCGCTGCTCGCCAGTTGCGAGAAGGGAACGAGTCCGCTGGCTAACTCGTCGTCCAACCCTGCGCAGGACCAAAAGGTGGCTCTTCTGAAAGATATCTCGGGAGTCTGGAACTCGACGGCGGGGCTGACAACGATTCAATACGCCGACAGCCGCCTGCAGATCGTCCAGGGCGACACGCCTTTGGCGGTTACGCTGGGCGACGTCGACCCCGACGCGGAAACGGTGAACGTCAACACCGTGGTCGACCGCAAGGAAGAGATCCTCACGCTTCGCAAGAAGTGGAACGCGGACCACACGGCCTACAACCTGACGATGACAGGCGGCGACGGCCAGCAAGCTACGCTCGGCTTTGTCCGCCGCATCAGCAACGACGATCTGAACCGAATCAGCAGGCTGAGCGTCGCGCGCGCGCCGGCCGCGCCGCCGAGTCAACCCATCCAGGCGGCGCCGGTCGCCGCGGCTTGGAACGACCGCGGCGTCATCGATATGTGGCTCGGTGGCATCGACATGAATCTGCGTTCTTGTCCCGGCTCGACGTGCGCGGCGCTTATGATCGTTCCGAAGGATTCGAAGCTGAGCGCCGATACCTCGACGATTCGCAACGTCACCGAAGCATCCGGTACGAACACGCCGTGGGTTCGTGTCACCTATGAAGGCGCATACTGCACGCCGGCAGAACTGGATCAACAGACCGGCTGCACACCTTCGCATGGCACCGAAGCGCCGGTGACGGGATGGATGAACTACACGCGGCTGCTCACCGCGCCGCGTCCGCAGGAATAAGAAGCTCGAGGCCGCGAGCCACGCGGCCTTGCCTGCCCCGCTCCTACTGAAACGCCACCTCCGCAAAGCTCCTCAACTTCCGCGAGTGCAGTTTCGACAACCCGTTCATCCGCAGCAGTTCCATCGCCTTCACGCCGATCTGCAAATGCTGGTCGACCTGCGCACGATAGAACTGATCCGCCATCCCCGGCAGCTTGAGTTCGCCATGCAGCGGCTTATCCGACACGCACAACAACGTTCCGTATGGCACGCGGAAGCGGAAGCCGTTCGCGGCAATCGTCGCGCTTTCCATATCGAGCGCAATCGCGCGGCTTTGCGACAGCCGCTGCACCGGCTCGCGATGTTCGCGCAACTCCCAGTTGCGGTTATCGACGCTCGCGACCGTGCCCGTCCGCATCACGCGCTTGAGTTCCACGCCTTCCAGCTGCGTGACTTGCGCCACCGCTTTCTCCAGCGCCACCTGCACTTCCGCGAGCGCCGGGATCGGCACCCAGAGCGGCAGGTCCGCATCGAGCACATGATCCTCGCGCACATAGCCGTGTGCGAGCACGTAGTCGCCGAGACGCTGCGTGTTGCGCAGGCCCGCGCAGTGACCGAGCATGATCCACGCATGCGGACGCAGCACCGCGATGTGATCCGTGATCGTCTTCGCGTTCGACGGCCCGACGCCGATGTTCACCATCGTGATGCCGCTGCCGTCGGCGCGCTTCAGGTGATACGCCGGCATCTGCGGCAGGCGCGCCAGCGGAGCGCCCTCCTCTGGCTGCGCGTCGAGGTTCGCGTTGTGCGTGACGACATCGCCCGGCTCGACGAACGACGAATACTCGCTGCGATACGCCCGCGTCTCTTCATCGTCGGCGCGCGACATCATCGTGCGGCCGAGCTTCACGAACTCGTCGATATAGAACTGGTAGTTCGTGTACAGCACGTAGTTCTGAAAATGCGTCGGTGAAGTCGCCGTGTAATGGCGCAGCCGATGCAGCGAGAAATCCACGCGCGCCGCCGTGAAAAGCGCAAGCGGATGCGGCTCGCCCGCCGCCGGCTCGTACGTGCCGTTGACGATGCGATCATCGAGCAATGCGAGATCGGGCGTATCGAAGACATTGCGCATCGCGAGCAGGCGATCACGGTCGAGATCGCCCTCGAGATGAATGCCCTCGGCGAATGCGAAGTGAATCGGAATAGGCTGCGCCGACACGCCCACTTCGATGCCCACGTGATGATTCTTCGCGAGGAGCCGCAATTGCTCGCGATAGTAATCGCCGAAGAGATCGGGGCGCGTGAGCGTCGTCTCGAAGATGCCCGGCCCGGCGACGAAGCCGTACGAGCGCCGCGAATCGATCTGCGAGTTCAGCTCGGTCCGCACGCGCACGAACGGATAGCACGCGCGCACGCGATGCGTGAACTGCTCGTTGCGCCGATACCGCGCGAAGGCGTCGCGCAGAAAGGCGGTGTTCGCTTCGTAGATCGCGGACAGGCGCGTGACGGCGGCGGCCGGATCGTCGAAGGATTCGGTCGGGAAGTCGTTTGCGGGCGTGCCCTGAGTGCTCTGAGTGCGGTCGTTTGTCATGGTCTTGTGCGTGTCTTTGTGCCCTCGTGATAAATCACATTAACACGGAAGAAAGTGAGAACCATGAAGCCCCTCATCGCGTGGGTGCCTCCGCCTGCATCTTTTTTTGTGCAATGCCGCCAGCCGCAAAAGCGGCGCAGAATAAGGCAATGCTTCGCTTGCGTTAGGGTTTGCTAGAATCCGCCATCGCCTGGAGAACTCCCATGAAGCCCCTTCTTTCTGCCGCCGCGGCAGTCCTCGCCGCCGCAAGCGTTGGCGTTTTCGCGCAACCCGTGCCCAACGCCACACAATCGGCAGCGGACCCGGCAGCACAACCGGCCAAGCAACAAGCCATGTCGCCGGAAGAAGCCGCAGGCCTTCCGGATCTCAAGGCCATCAATCGCCCGCCCGCCAACGTCAGCTCGAAGGTGGAAATCTCGCCGCCGCGCAAGCCGAGCTTCCATGAACTCAGCTCGAACGGCACGGAGATCACCGAGTATCGCGACAAGGGCAAGCCCGTCGAAATCAACGTCCAGTCGAATTTCGGCACGCGTTATCAGATGAGCGCGCCTGCGGATACGTCGCCGCAAGTGCGCGACAACGGCAAGGCGAGCACGCGCCTGCCATCCGTCAATCTGCGCTATTGACGCCAGTAAGATAGTCCCAAGCCCGCTCGTCAGCAGCGGGCTCCTTCATTCGGCCCGCTCGGGCCATCCACCAGACCGACGTATTCTGCATGGCCGTATTCACCCCCGTCACTGACGCCGAACTCGGCGACTGGCTGCAACACTACGATCTCGGCGATGTCGTCGAATTTCGCGGCATTCACTCGGGCATCGAGAACAGCAATTTCTTTCTCACGACGACGCACGGCCAGTACGTGCTGACGATCTTCGAAAAACTCACCGCGACGCAGCTGCCGTTCTATCTCGATCTGATGCGGCATTTCGCGTCGCATCGCGTGCCGGTGCCCGATCCGATGCCGCGCCGCGACGGTTCGCTCTTCGGCATGCTGAAGGGGAAGCCGGCGGCCATCGTCACGAAGCTCGAAGGCGCGCCGGAACTGGCGCCGACGCCCGCGCACTGCATCGAAGTCGGGCAGATGCTCGCGCGCATGCATCTCGCGGGCCGTGACTTCGCGCGGCATCAGCCGAATCTGCGCAGCCTGTCGTGGTGGCAGGAAAACGTGCCGGCCATCGCCAGTTTTCTGAGCGACAGCCAGCGCGAACTCATCGAAACCGAACTCGCGCATCAGGCGGCGTTCTTCGCCTCGGCGGATTACGCCACGCTGCCCGAAGGCCCGTGCCATTGCGATCTGTTCCGCGACAACGTCCTGTTCGCGCACGGCCGCGAGCACGCGCGCCTCGGCGGCTTCTTCGACTTTTACTTCGCAGGCGTCGACAAGTGGCTCTTCGATGTCGCCGTCACCGTGAACGATTGGTGCATCGACCTGGAAACGGGCGCGCTCGATCCCGCTCGCGTCGATGCCCTGCTGCGCGCGTATCAGACCGTGCGTCCGTTCACGCCGGCCGAAGACCGTCACTGGAACGACATGCTGCGTGCTGGCGCAATGCGCTTCTGGGTCTCGCGGCTGTACGACTTCCATCGCCCGCGCGAGGCGGAGTTGCTGAAACCGCACGATCCCGGTCATTTCGAACGCATTCTGCGCGAGCGAATCCATGCCGCTTCTTCTCACGCCCAACGGTAACCCGGCAACTCATCCATGCGACTGATCGAAGTTCCCGCCAAAACCGGCTATGTATGGTTCCGCCAGGGCATCTGGCTGTTCCGCCGCAACCCGTTCGCGTTCCTCACGCTGTTCTTCGCGTATCTGTTCGTGATGACGCTGATCTCGCGCGTGCCGCTCATCGGCCCGTTGCTGCCGTTGCTGTTCATTCCGGGCATCGCGGTGGGTTTCATGTCGGCATGCCGCAATACCATCGCGGGCAAGCCCGTGTGGCCGACCATTCTCGTCGATGGCTTTCGCTCGTACGGCAATGCGGTTGCGCGCCGGCTGCTGGCGCTCGGGGTGCTGTATATCATCGCGATGGGCGTGATCTTCGGCGTCTCGGCGCTCGTCGACGGCGGCACGCTGCTCAACCTGATGATGGGCAACGGCCCTTCCGGCGATCCCGAGACCGTCGCTGCGAGCTTCAATCCGCTGGCCGTGCTGGTCGCGATGGCGTGTTATCTGCCCATCGCGATGCTGTTCTGGTTCGCGCCGATTCTCATCGCGTGGCACGAGGTGCCGACGGCGAAGGCGCTGTTCTTCAGCCTCGTTTCGTGCTGGCGCAATCGCGGCGCCTTCGTTCTATACGGCGTGTTGTGGATCGCGGTTGCGCTGGCAGTGTCGTTCGGGCTGACCGCGCTGATGCAGGCGATCGGCGTCGGCCAGGAAATGGCGTTCGCGGTGCTGATGCCGGCATCCATCCTCGTTACGACGGCGCTTTATTGTTCCTTCTACGCGACGTATCGCGGATGCTTCGGCGTTCAGTCGCCCGATACGCCCGACCTGCCGAATGCGTCGGATGTGTCCGGCGCGTAAGCTGAATCGCTCGCACAAATGAAAAATGCCGGCTTTGACAGCCGGCATTTTCACATCCACCGCGAACGATGAAGCGATAAAACTTAGTTCGACATCCACGACGGATGACGCGCCGCTGCGCGCTGGTCGAGCTTCTTCATGCGATATTCGAGATCGTAAATGTCAGTCGCTTCGGCGAGGTACTCGTCGTCGCGCTCGCGATCGCGCTGGTCAGCGGACTTGGTCAGAAAAAGGAAAAAGCGGGAAAGCAGGAACATGGTTGGCCTCGCTGGAATACTGGGGTAACTACCTATGAAAGCGATTATAGGGTAATCCCTGATGCGACGCCAGCTTTTTACGCTAGAACACTGATACTAAAGATCATTTAGCAACAGTCGAAACAATGCGCCGCCGCTTACGCGACGAACGCAGCCTGCGCCGCTTCTTTGGAACGGCGCTGGTGCTTGAAGAATTCCCACATCAGGGCAGCCGAATCCCGCCCTTTCGATGAGTGGAACGCGACGGTGTCGTCGCCGCCGGCCCACGAATGGCCGAGCCCGCGAACGATCGACGTCTTCACCACGCGCCGGCCGTTCTTGAAGTAATCGCGCACGACGCCGTCTTCCTGCGTTTCCTCGCGGACATCGCCTGCGCGGCGATTGCCCGCGGCATCGATGAAACCGTTCAGCCGCAAGAACTGCTTAGTGAGCTGATCCGCATTCGCCGACGTGACGACCGAATCGAGCTCGCCGTGGACGATGACCGCGGGCATGCCCGGGTAGTCGCGCACATCGACGGCTGCGTCGATCAAGGCGACCGGATCGGAGCGGCTGCCGCGCCGCATGACGTCCATCGCGCCGATGGCCGACGTCGCTTCGCCGAACACGACGCCCGAATGAAGCCCGACGGCGGCGAACAGCTGCGGATAGCGCACCGCCAGCATTGCGGAAAGCCCCGCTCCTGCCGACATGCCCGCCAGATAGACTCGCTCGGCATCGAAATCGTGCTTCGCGATGACCGCGTTGATGAGCGAGACGATCGACGCCGCTTCGCCGCCGCCCGCGCCGCTCGAATCGTCGTACCAGTGCCAGCAGCGATGCGGATGCTCGTGCTTCGACTGTTCCGGGTAAAGCACCGCGAAGCCGTACTTGTCGGCGAGCAGGTTCATGCGCGTGCCTTGCGCGAATTCGTCGGCGGTCTGCTGGCAGCCGTGAAGCATCACGACGAGCGGCAGCCGGCCGAGCGTGGCTTTCGGCGGCATGTACAGCGCGTACGACAGGTGATTGACGAACCGCCCGGCTGTAGGCGGCGCGGAATGATACGAGCGATCCCACTTGCCTCGCGCCCACGCCGACGCACGCGGCCGCACCCGAGACTCGCGCACTTCGGGGCGCGCCAGAGTACGGGGCGAGACGGCGGTTTTCGTCGCTGTGCCGGGCTTGATCTTCGATTTAACGGTTTTCGCGCGCACCGGCTTTGTCGCGGCGCGCGGCTTTGAAAGGGGTTTCAGGTCCACTTGGCCAGCGACCAGGCGTCTCAAGCCGCGCAACCAGACTTTGGTAAGGCTTTTCGACATTCGGCTGGGCTCTCCACAAACGTTGATTCGATTAGTGCGCGACAAACAGACGCGCATCTTGCTGCATTGCACAATAGCACCAAATTCGTTTTCTAGCTGAACGCGCTCAGTGCGCGCAAACAAATTTTGACCGCACTTATCATACGATGCCCGCTTTACGCAGAGGATGAGCGCCATAAGCGGGTAACTCTTTCCGACAAATTCGGCCTGATCCGAACGGGTATACTCCTTGGCTTCGCACGCAATTAAGTGGTCCGTCTGCCGCAGTGCAGCAACACCCGTACCTCGCGAACACAATGAACCTCGATTTGCCCTTTTCAGTCTGGATGAGCATCACTGCCCTCGGCGGCATGGGCGTCATGCTGCCCGTCTCGCTCGCCGCCGCTGCGTGGCTGGCGCTCGGCTATCGCTGGAAATACACGGTGGAATGGATCGCGCTCTTCGGCCTCGGCAGCGCGCTCGTCGCGGTGAGCAAAATCGCGTTCATCGGATGGGGCATCGGAATCCGGCATGTGGACTTCACCGGCATCAGCGGGCACGCCTATATGGCGACGTCCGTCCTGCCCGTCGCGATATTCGTCGCGCTGTTGCCCACGCGCGAATCGATTCGGGTAGGCGGCGTGCTGATCGGCTTGCTGCTCGGCGTGGTGGTCAGCGGGTCGCGTGTCGTGGTGAACGCGCATTCGGTGTCGGAAGTAGTGGCCGGCTGCATGCTCGGCGCGGCGGTATCGCTCGCGTTCGTGCGCATCGCATGGCGCGCGGAGCCGGGCAAGCTCTCGCCGATGCCGGTAGCGGCGAGCCTGGCCGCCGTCGTCGTGGCGCTGCATGGCGTGCCCGTGCCGACGCAGCATTGGATCACCGAAATCGCGCTCGGATTGTCTGGCCATCCATACCCTTACGTGCGGGCGCTCTGGAAGTCGAAGAGCTATCACAAGCCGGATCGCCGGACCGACGTCCAGGTAATCCGCGATGGCCTGAGCTGACTATCGCGTTCCCGCGCGCTCAGTCGTCAGTCGTTCACGCCGATGATCACGCTCGACGCCTTCACCACCGCGACCGCTTTCTGACCCGGCGCGAGGCCGAGCGTGTCCGCGCTCTGATTCGTGATGATCGCGGTGACGGTCGTCGCGTCGTCGAGTGAAAGCGTCACTTCGGCGTTCACCGCGCCGCGCGTCACGCTCGCGACGGTCCCGCGCAACTGATTGCGCGCCGACAGCTTCGCCGGGGCGTCTTCCATCAGCATGACCCACGACGCCTTGATGAGCGCGAACGCATCGCTGCCTTCCGCGAGACCAAGCGTCTCCGTGCTCTCATGCGTGACGACCGCGACGATCGTCTGTCCGCCCGGCAATCCAAGCTCGATTTCGTCGTTGACCGCGCCGCGCGTGATCTTCGTGACCTTTCCCGCCAACTGATTGCGTGCACTCGTTCTCAATCCCAGTCTCCCGATCAGTCGCCAATCGTCCTCGAAGCCATCGATGGCTTCACCTACCCGCCTAAGAAACTTGCGATGCTCGCGCTCGACGGCCTGATACGTGTCGATGATCCGCAACGCCGATGCCGTCAGCTTCGTCCCGCCGCCGCCCCGGCCACCGGTCGCGCTGGCGACCAGCGGTTCGCCGGCCAGATTGTTCATCGTATCGATCGCGTCCCACGCCGCCTTGTAGCTCATGCCGACGGCTTTGGCCGCCGCGGTGATCGAACCGGTATCGCGGATGGCGGCCAGAAGCGCGATGCGCGCCGCGCCGCCGAGCGTCTCGCCGCCGCTTTTCAGCCACACTGAGCCGCCGAGTTCGAGCGAATCGCGCGGCGCAGGCGGGGTCGTCTTGGTCATCGATCGTGTCGTTGCTGGTCAGGAAGAGCGCGGCGATTATATCGACGTTCTCTTAGGCGCATTCATATGAAATAACAAAGGCTTACGCGTTCACGAAACCGACACGCGCACCAGCAAACATGGCCTTTTCCGCAATGTTCCAGGCTCGAGGACGCGCCATGAACCAGATCGTCTTTCCGAACACCCGCGCAGGCCGCACGCCGGGGCAACGACTCGCTTTTCTCGTGTTTCTGCTCACGATCGGGGCGGGCGCCGTCTACTGCGTCATGCATCTGCTGGAAGATCTGGCGCCGGTGCGCGAATCGTCCGCGTTCCCGTACATTCTGCTCGGCGTTGCGTTGCTCATCGCGCTCGGTTTTGAATTCGTCAACGGCTTCCACGATACCGCCAACGCCGTCGCGACGGTCATCTACACGCACTCGCTGACGCCCAACCTCGCGGTCGTGTGGTCCGGCGCGTGGAATTTCATCGGCGTGCTCGTGTCCAGTGGCGCGGTCGCGTTCGGCATTCTGCAATTGCTGCCGGTGGAACTGATCATCGGCGTCGGCAGTTCGCAGGGCTTCGCGATGGTCTTCGCGCTGCTGATCGCGGCGATCATCTGGAATCTCGGCACGTGGGCGCTCGGCCTGCCGTCTTCCAGTTCGCACACGCTGATCGGCTCGGTGATCGGCGTCGGCCTGATGAACCAGATGCTGCACGGGACCAATGGCACGTCGGGCGTCGACTGGAGCCAGGCGGTGTCGGTCGGCAAGTCGCTGCTGTTTTCGCCGATTATCGGCTTCGTCCTTGCCGGCTTTCTGCTCTATGTGCTGAAGCTCGTGGTGCGCGTGCCGGCGCTCTACAAGGAGCCGAAGCCGAACACGCCGCCGCCGTTCTGGATTCGCTGCCTGCTGATCCTGACGTGCACCGGCGTGTCGTTCGCGCACGGCTCCAACGACGGCCAGAAAGGCATGGGCCTCATCATGCTCATCCTGATCGGCACCGTGCCGACCGCGTACGCGCTCAACAAGGCCGTGACCTCGGGCGAAACGCAGACGTTCCTTGCGGTAAGCCACAGCGCATCGGAGGCATTGCAGCGTTATGCCGGCGACGCATCTCCCGGTGCGGATGCGCGTGCGCGCGTCGAACGCTACGTGCAAACCAAAACGCTCGCGCCGGACAGCGTCGCATCGCTGAAGGCGTTGATCGATTCCATCGATTCGCAGATCCGCCCCAGCGAGACCATCGCCGCCGTGCCGCAAGGCAATGTCCGCAACGTGCGCAACGAGATGTACATCGCGTCGGAAGCGTTGCGCTTGATGGGGAAGCAGAACGCGCCTGCCTTCGCGCCGAATGACCGCGCCGTGCTCGACAACTACAAGCATCAGCTCGATCACGCGACGAAGTTCATCCCGACGTGGGTGAAAGTCGCCGTGGCGGTCGCGCTGGGACTGGGAACGATGGTCGGCTGGAAGCGCATCGTGGTGACGGTCGGCGAGCGCATCGGCAGGACGCACCTCACCTATGGGCAAGGCGCATCGGCGGAGCTGGTCGCGATGGTTACCATCGGCGCTGCCGATGCCTACGGGCTGCCCGTGAGCACGACGCACGTGTTGTCGTCGGGCGTTGCCGGCACGATGGCCGCGAATGGCTCCGGCCTTCAATGGCGCACGGTGCGAAGTCTCGCGCTTGCGTGGGTGCTGACGCTGCCGGTCTCGATCGCGCTCGCCGGCCTGCTGTTCTGGCTCTTCCGCGGAGTATTTTGAAACCGACCCCAATGCTATTCTTTCAAGGCGCTCGATCAACTCTTTCCTTTTGACAATCGCCGAAGTTCGCGCCTTCGTCGCCGGGAGCGCGCCGCGCCTTGTTTAGTAAGGGTTTTGCGCCAATGGCACGGATGCTGCTCCTTGCTCCTTGTCGATCGCAACATCAAACGGCCGGCGGCATCGCGCCGCTCGCTCCGACGTGCGGCTGCCTGGGGGAGGCCACGTCGAGCCGGATGGTTGCGCGATCTTTTACAAGGAGAAGTCAAATGACAATCGGAACCATCCTGTTGATCGTGCTTATCTTGCTGCTGATCGGCGCCATTCCGTCGTGGCCGCACAGCCGTAGCTGGGGTTACGGACCGAGCGGTATTCTCGGCGTCGTGCTGGTCGTGGTGATTGTTCTGTTGCTGATGGGACGCCTATAAGGGCCCTGTCGCCGGCTCAAAGGAAAGGGGCGCTCGATGGAGCGCCCCTTTCTCGTTCTGGGTGTCGCGCCGGTTCCTCAGACGCGCATGACCTGTCCGTTCGGATCGATCTTGCGCGGTATGACCGGCTCAGTCTGCTTCGGCGAATTACCCTTGCGCGGCGACGCGGCGACCGGCTGATCGATGGAAGCCTTGTCGGCCACCTGCTTGACTGCCGTCGCGCTCTTGCGCTTCTTCTTTCCGGCCGTGCGCGATGCGCCATGCGCCTTGTTCTTGCCCTTCACAACGTGTACTTCGGGCGGATTCCAGACTTCCGTGTAATGCGTCGCCGCCGCTACTGGCGACGAACTCAACACGAAAGCGATCGTCAGGAATGCGAGTTTCAAGTCGTTTCGCTCCATCGATTTATGCCCCTGTTGCCTCTAATGATCCTGACGCGCGCTGCGCGAGAGGATGGCGTCGAGCGAGCGCTCGGACGTTTCGAGTTCGCGCAGTGCGTCGTCCAGGCGCTGCTGCGAACGCGCCACGGAGCGCGCGCCGTACTCCAGAGCCGGCTCGCCTCGAGTGGCGTCGAATGCCGCGTTCACCGCGCGTGTCGCGCGCATGAAACGTTCGAGCGCGGCGGCTTCGAGCGAATCGTTGCGGGAGATCATCGGCACACTCCTTGTTGCGGACAACTGTACGAATATACAGTAAGCTGACCCGCCGGCAAACAAACGCCGCCGCGCGTGGTGAAAATGCCGAAGCGCCCCTTGACCGGCGCATCCCAATGCATTGGAGCATGGAAGCGGCTTTTCGCCGCACTCGGCATTGCGTTACCGCCGATTAAGCGCGGCTTAATTATCCGCGGACACACTCGACTCGCCATCTGGCTCAACGGGGCCGTCAACGTGAGGAATGTGCCATGTCCAGCAACGCCGCCACGCGTTCATCCTTCTCCAATCTTGCCCGGGCGATGCGCAGCCATACCGCGCTGAAGCTGAGCCGATGCCGCTTGTCCGCGCCGATCGAGCCGCCCTGGGGTCAGCCGTACAGGACGGTCGAGTGGTCGTTGAAGAGCGATCCGCATCTGCAATGCTGCGTGGTGCCGGCCGATTGCACGCCGTCCGATATTGCCGACGCACTGCAATCCCACGTTCCCGGCCGCCGCTACACCCTGCCGGAAGACGAAGATTAACTCGCAGTCGTCGCGTGCAGGCGAAATATCGCTTGTATAAATCCATATATGGACTACCATGCGTTAAGAGTTCCTTTGGAGACTTAACGACATGCCTCACGCCGCACGCGCTGCCTCGGCGACGACCGAACATCCGGTCCCGCGCCCCACGCCGGATATCGGCGACTTGTCTGCGGCCGGCCTGCGCGCGTTCATCAACATCGCCCGCGACTGGGCCTTGTCAGCCGACGAGCAGATCAAGCTGCTCGGCTCGCCCGGCCGCTCGACGTACTTCAAATGGAAGAACACGCCCGAATCGGCGCGGCTGCCGCGTGACACGCTCGAACGCCTGTCGCTGATTCTCGGCATCTACAAGGCGCTGCAGATTCTGCTGCCCGAACCGCACGCCGCCGATACCTGGGTCAGGCGTCCCAACACCGCGCCGCCGTTCGGCGGCAAGCCGGCGCTCGATCGCATGCTGGCGGGCAATATCAGCGATCTCGTCGCCGTGCGCCAATATCTCGACGCGATGCGAGGCGGCTGGGCGTGAACGACAAGCAGGCTGAAATGAACTGGCGGGCGCGCTGGCCGCATGGCGAACTCGACTGGTCGCCGGCGTATCGGGTGATTCCGACGCGTTTTCCGGCGGTGAATCTGTTCGACCGCGTCGCGTCGCCGCAAGATTTCGACGCCCTCTACGCGCTCGAAGCAATGACCAACGACCGCCTGCGCACCGAGACCGGCGAACTCGATCTGGTGCCACCCGACGAACGCTGCTTCGGGCCGGGATGCGGGCCGATCATGGCCGCGTTTACGCATTTGAATCCGAGCGGCAGCCGCTTTTCCGACGGCAGCTACGGCGTGTTCTATTGTGCCCGCGAGCGGCGCACGGCCATCGCGGAGACGCGCTATCACGCCGGTCTCTTCCTCGCCGCGACGAAGGAAGCGCCGCTGCGCCAGCAGATGCGCCTGTACACGGTCGTCGCGCGGGGCGAGGTCGTCGATTTAACGGGCGATCGCATCGCGCAGGCGGGTCTCGATCCACGCCTTCTCGCGCCGGACGATTACGCGCCCGGCAAGGCGCTAGGACGCGCGATCCGGGCGGCGGGCGCACCGGGCATCGCGTATCCGTCGGTGCGTGATCCGCAGGGCGAATGCCTCGCTGCGCTACGCACGACGATGCTGCGCGACTGCCATCACGCCGCGTATCTCGAATACAACTGGAACGGCGAAACGATCGACTACGTGTTCGAGCTGAATCAGGTCGGCTAGGCGATCATCGGATCGCAACCGCCGTCGATGTCCGCGTGCGCGACAGCTTCTTCGTCGCCGGACGCGCGGCCTTCGGCGCGGTCTTGCGCGCGACGGTCTCGATCGCCTGGACCGCCGCATCCTTGGCGCTTCCCTTCAGCGCACCGGCGCGCGCCTTGCGGCTCGAATCGGCGAGCATGCCGGTCAGCCGCGTATCGCTTGCGGCTGCGCCCTTGCGGTTCTTGCGCGCCGCCTCGCGCGCCCTGCGCTTCGCCTCTTTTTCCAGAAAGATGACGAGCGCGGCTTCATCGGTCTTGAGTCCGTGACGGCGCGACGCAGGCAACGCTTCCGCGAGTTCGCCCGCTTCGAACGCCTCGATGACTGCGGGGTGCACATAGCATTTGCGGCAGACGGCCGGCGTATTGCGCAGCAGTTGCGACACTTCCTTGATCGTCCCGACGATATGCTTGCGCGCCTCCGTCACCGTCTCCCACTGGAGCTTGCGCAGCGCCGCGAGCGCGAACACGCTGCCCGCCCACGTCCGATAGTCCTTCGCCGTGAAATCCGCGCCGGTGATCTCGCGCAGATAGTCGTTGATGTCCGACGACGTCACGCCGTGGCGCGTGCCGTCCGCATCGAGGTACTGAAAGAGGTCCTGGCCCGGCAGGTCCATGCAGCGCTTCACGATTCGCGCGACGCGCGCATCGCTCACGGCGACGTCGTGTTCGATGCCGCTCTTGCCGCGAAACTTGAAGCGCAGCGTTCCCGCCGATACCTTCAGATGCCGCTTCCTCAAGGTCGTCAGCCCATACGAGCGGTTGTCCCGCGCGTATTCCTCGCTGCCGACGCGAATCAGCGTCGTATCGAGCAGCCGCACGACGGTGGCGAGCACCTTGTCGCGCGGCATGCCGTCGAGCGCGAGATCGCGTGTGACGCGCGCCCGCAGCTTCGGCAGCACCGCGCCGAACGCGAGCATGCGCTCGTATTTGTTCGCATCGCGGGTTTCGCGCCACTGCGGGTGATAGCGATATTGCTTGCGTCCGCGCGCATCACGTCCCGTGGCCTGCAAATGGCCGCGCGAGTCCGGGCAGATCCAGACATCGGTATAGGCGGGCGGGATCGCAAGCGCCTTGATGCGCCGGATGTCGGCCTCGTCCTCGATGCGATTGCCCTGCGTATTGAAGTAGACGAACTCCCCGTCGATCCATTCGCGGGTGTAGCCGCGCCGCGAGTCGTCGACGTATCGGAGGCCGGGTGGCAAGTCTTCGATGCAGGCCGCCGCGTTGTCGCTCTGCGCACCGCTCGCGCCGCCATTGCCGCTCGCGCTCCTAGCCCCGTTGCTTTCGATGGTCGCCACTGCCTGCCTCGCCTGTTTGCTTTCGATTCATGGCGAGGAATTGAGCAACGCCCGTGCCTCTAGGGCAACGCCAGCTCCCGCGCGCCCTCCGACGCGGCCCAGCGCTCCTTCACGGACCATCGTTCGTCGGTGCCGGCTTCGACGATCGTGAGCCGCCCTTCCGATGCGAACGCGCCGGTATCGATAAAAATCTGCGAGCCGATCTGCCTCACCGCGCGCATCGGCGTGTGGCCGCAGTACGTGGGCGAGAGACCGCGTTGCAGGCCGGGGTCCGCATTGCCGAGCGCAAGGCCGCGGCCCCATAGCATCTGGCTGCGCGTCTGGTCCGCGAACTCGGCCGCGTCGAGATCGGCGTCGCTGCCGAAGAATTCCGCGTGCAGCACGTTGAAGCGCCCCTCGCCTTCGCCGACAACGCGCACGAGCGGCAAGCGCGCAAGCCGCGTGGCGAGCGTCCTGAGTTGCTCGTCCGCCAGCGTTTCGGCCCATGATCCGCCGATGGCGTACCACGCCTGGCGGCGCATCGCTCCAGTTGCGACCGCGATGAGCGAATCCTCGTGATTGCCGAGCACCGGATAGAACCACGGCTTGTCGATCAACTCGATCGCGGCGAGCGAGTCCGTGCCGCGATCGATGAGATCGCCGACCGAGAACAGGCGATCGCGCGAGCCGTCGAAGCCGATCTCGCGCAACAGATAACGCAGCGCATCGACGCAGCCATGCAGATCGCCGACGACGAAATCGCGGCCGATCTCATTGGCTGGATGCCTGCAGACGACGGGATAAGTAGGATCATTCATGCGTCGAATCTTAGCGCCGGCTCAACGGCCGGTGTGCGTGCTGGGTCGCTTTTCGCTGCGTTTTGGGAGGCGAGCGGCGGCAGCGTTTCGAGATGGTCTCCGATCAGATTGTCGCCCGAAAGCAGGCGCTGCGGCCATCACATTACGTGCAGATGCGTCTGTAAGGCGCGTCAGTGATAATCGCTGACTGCCGCGTTTCCCCGTCGAGACGATGAATCTTCTTCCACCCGTGTTGCGTACCCGTCCCCGCGCCCTGATCGGCCTGGCGATCGGCTTTGGCGTCACCGTTCTCATTCCGGGGAACGTGCGGCCGATCGTGCGCGCGCTCATCGGCTGGGACTCGGCCGTGTGGCTGTATCTCGCGCTCATCTGGCTGCGGATGGCCACCACCCGGCAAAGCAACGTGCAGGCGCTCGCCGAGCGCGAGGATGAAAACGCCGCCGCCGTACTGATGATCGTGAGCCTCGCGGCGGTTGCGAGCCTCGTCGCGATCGTCGTGGAACTCGCGGCGGCGAAGAGTCACGGCGCGCATGCGTATCTGAACTATGCGTTGACCGGCGCGACGATGCTGGGCGCATGGTTTCTCATCCCGACGATGTTCACGCTGCATTACGCGCGGCATTACTATCGCTCGCCACCCGGCAACCCCGCGCTCAGGTTCCCCGACCGCCACCTCAAACCCGACTATTGGGATTTCCTGTACTTCTCGTTCACCATCGCGGTCGCCTCGCAGACATCCGACGTGGTGCTCTGCTCCCGGGACGCACGCCGCACGGCGCTCGCGCAATCGGTACTGTCGTTCTTCTTTAATCTGGCGGTCCTCGGATTGTCGGTGAACATTGCGGCCAGCATGGTCGGCGGGTAAGGCCAGCGCGCCGCGCGTAACGCGCCTTTCACATCACCTCGATACGCTTTTAACGTCCTGTGTAAAAACGCGACGCGTGCCGCTGTCAGTTTTACACGGGGCACGCGCATGCGCATTTGCGCTGTCGCGAGATGCGCGACAGCGGACCCTCGTCGAACATAAGTCCGAAATGATCGTGCGAGCGCGCACATACGGGACAGGGTCGTGGCATGCACATTGCTGCACTGCGCAAGCCAAAAAGAAATCACCCGATCAGCACCCGGAATGCGCGGCCCGGCTGGTCCTCGTCACCGATGTCGAGTGCACGAGCGCATGGCCATCGCCCCGCGTTTGCCCGCACAGGAGTCCACTTTGCCTTTGAACGTTCTGCTGGTCGCCTCCGAGGCCGTCCCGCTCGCCAAGACCGGCGGCCTCGGCGACATGGTCAGCGCATACGCCGCCGCCCTGCGCGCAGCCGGCGTCGACGCCACGATTCTCCTGCCCGCGTACCCCAAGGCCCTCGCCACGGCGGTGGACGTCAGCAAGGTCTGCACGCTTCACGATCTCCCCGGCGGCGATGCCTCGCTCTTGCGCGCGCGCATGCCCGATACCGGCGTGCCGGTGCTTTTGTTGCGCTGCGATGCACTGTATGCGCGCACCGGGCTTTATCAGGATGCACAGGGCCGCGATTATCCCGACAACGCAGTCCGCTTCGCGACGCTGTCGGCGGCCGCCGTGCGTGTCGCGCAGGGCGTGCGTGGCGTCAAGAAGCCGGATATCGTCCACGCGCACGACTGGCACAGCGGCCTGACGCCGCTCCTGATGAAGCACGCCGGTGTGCAGGCGAAGAGCGTCTTCACGATCCACAATCTGGCGTTCCAGGGCAACTACGCGCTGTCGCTCGGGCGCTCGCTCGGCGTGCCGGAGAAGTGGCTCGTGCATGCGTTGAGCGATCCGCAGAGCATCGAGTTCTACGGCGCACTGAGTCTGATGAAGGCGGGCATCGTTCATAGCGACCGCATCACGACCGTCAGCGAGACTTATGCGCGCGAAATTCTCACGCCGCGCTTCGGGCACCTGATGGAAGGCGTGCTGCAAAGCTGCGCGGACAAGCTGTCGGGCGTGGTGAACGGCATCGATGAAGACGCGTGGAATCCCGCCATCGATCCGCTGATCGAGCGGACTTATTCATTCGACGACATGCGCGGCAAGCACGCCTGCAAGCGCACGCTGCAGCGCATGTTCGGCCTGCCGGTCGACCCGTTCGCGCCACTCATGGCGATCGGCAGCCGCATGACCGGTCAGAAACTCGCCGATGTCGTGCTTCAGGCGCTTCCGCGCCTGCTGGAGAAGCATCCGCGCCTCCAACTCGCGGTCATCGGCCAGGGCGAGGCGTACATCGAGAAGGGATTCCGCAAGCTCGCGCAGGAGTGGCCGGATCGCGTCGGCGTGCATATCGGCTATAGCGAGCGCCGCGCACATGCACTGCACGCGGGCGCGGACATTCTTCTGCACGGCAGCCGCTTCGAGCCGTGCGGCCTGACCCAGCTTTACGCGATGCGCTACGGCACGCTGCCGGTTGCGTCGCGCGTGGGCGGACTGGCCGATACCATCGTCGATGCCGACGAAGCCGACATCGCCCCGCAGGAAACCGTGTATGTCCGCGACGGCACGCACGATGCGCCCATCGCGATGCAAGCCTCGTCGCGTGCGCCCACGGGCTTTCTGTTCGACGGCGAAACGCCCGACGACGTCGTCACCGCGGCGGGCCGCGCACTCGATGCGTACATGCGTCCGCCCGTCTGGCGCGCGATGCAGCGCAACGCGATGTCGTGCGATTTCGGCTGGGCCGAGGCGGTATCGAAGATGATCGCGCTGTATTCCGGCCTCACCGGCCTGCGCCCGAGCCGCACGGCCGTGCGCCTGCGCCGTCTGCCTGTCCGGGCCGACGTGCAGACACCCCTCACCGACCACGCGCACCGCAACGGCAAGCCGCTCGTCGCGAAGAGCGCGTAGCGTTTTGAACCGCATGCGAACGGGGCGTCCCACATGCGCCCCGGCTTGCCGCATAGTATCGCTGTGACGAAGCGCCGTTTGGATACGCAAAAGGCGCGGCACGCAACGTGCTGTCAGGCGATGCAACGCCCGCTGGAAACCCATTGGACCGTGGCGGCAGCCGTGCCCGATCCATTTGCATCGCGAAACGCGACCCGGGCCTGCATCGTCGACGGCGCCGAGCTTTCGCATGGGGTCCGCGAAGCGCGCGATGCGCCGAAACGTGCGGACCGGCCCTTCAGCCAGTTTGACCCGTGAGCGTGATCGCGATTTCGTTGCCCGCATCCCCGCCACCGCAGGACGACTCTGGAAAAGACGAACGATGGAAAACCATCAAGCTCATCACGCGTACGCGCCTCGTATCTACTTCATCGATCCCCTTCTCGTCGGCCCTCTCGCCAACTGGCCTGCCCAGTTCGAGCACGCGGCCGCGCTGGGCTTCGATCACGTTCTGATCGGCTCCCCGTTCGTGCCCGGCAGCAACGGGCATCGTGACGCGGTCGCGGATCATCATCGCCTGCATCCTGTCTTCGAATCGAACGCCAGTGCCGCCGACGGCCTGCGCGAACTTGCAAATGCCGCGAAAAAGCACGGCATCACGCTGCTGGTCGATATCGTGATCGATCGCGTGAGCGCGGAAGGCGGGCTCTATCAGGACAACAAGCACTGGTTCAAACCATTCGAAAGTGCCGATGCGCGGCTCGATCCGCGCCGCCCGCCGAGTCAGCGGGATGTCGCGCACGCGAACTTCAACGATGGCGAAGCCGCGCAGCAACTGACCGCCTGGTGGGCGCGCGAACTGAGCCTGATCGCCGATGCGGGCATTGGCGGCTTTCGCTTCGCATCGCCGCAGGCGGTGCCTGCGCACGTGTGGCGCAGGCTCGGCGCGGCGGTGCGCGAAAAGCATCCGGACACGCGCTGGCTCGCGTCGACCGTGGGCGTGTCGCGGCATGATCTGCACGGCCTCGTCGATGCCGGCTTCGATGCCGTCTTCGCCTCGACGCGCTGGTGGGATTTCAAGAGCGCGTGGCTCGTCGATGAACACGCGGCGCTGTCGCGCATCGCGCCGCCGGTTACGTTTCCGGAAGAACCCTACGGCTCGCGCCTGATCGCGGATCTGAGCGATACCAGCGACACCGCGCTCATCGAACGCGCATACTGCCGCGCGCTCTTCACTGCCGCTGCGCTCGGCACGGGCCTGCTCGTGCCGATGGGCTTCGAATATGGCGTCGGCTTGCCGATGTCGCAGCAGTATGGCGTCGCCGCCGAATATCAGCGCGCGAAGAAAGAAGCGCGTTTCGATCTGTCCGCGCAGGTCAAGCGCGCGAACAAGTTGCAACGCGAAACCGCGACGCTTTCCGGCGTCGGCGAACTGCGCGCGCTGACGGGCGCGGGCACGCCGTACGCGGCGCTGATCCGCGCGGCGGGCGGCGACTTGCGGCATAGCGAATCGGCGGTGCTGATCGTCATCAATCCGGACCTCGTCGCGCCCGTGCAGGTCGATACGCGACATCTGCTCGAAGGCGTCCCGGGCAACTATACGCGCTTTGCGCCCCTCGACGATGCCGCCGCCAAGCCCGAACGCCTCGCGTCGCTCACGCTGAAGGCGGGCGAAGTGCGCCTGTTTCGCGCCGAAGCCGAGCCGTTTGTGCTGCTCGCGCAGCCGCAAGTGAAGCGCGGCGCGAAGGCCGCCGACAAGAAATCGGTGGCCGAGGCGATTGCCGCCCCGCGCGTGTCGATTGAAAGCGTGACGCCATCGGTCGATCACGGGCGCTTTCCGGCGAAGCGCATCGTCGGCGAAGCGGTGGAGATTCAGGCCGCGATCTTCGCGGAAGGCCATGACAAGATCGCCGCCGCGGTGCAATGGCGCGCCGCCGACGAGACCGAATGGCACGAAACGCCGATGTCGCCCGTGCTGCCGCTCGGCCTCGACTTGTGGACCACGCGCATTCCGCTCGAACGCGTGGGCCGCCATGAATTCGTCGTGATGGCGTGGCGCGACGATTACGCGTCGCTCGTCGATCACATGCAGAAGAAGCTCAAAGCCGGGCAGACCGTCGAACTCGAAGTCGAGGAAGCGAAGCATCTGTTCGCGCTGATCCTCGCGGAAGTGAAAACGGTCGAGGACTCGGACAGCGCCCCGCTCGAAAAAATCGTCAAGGAATTCACGAAAGCCGACGACGCGCGCAAGCTCGAACTCGTGATTGCTCCTGCGACGGCGCAAGCGGTGGCTGCGGCGCGGCATCGGCCGTTCCTGTCGCGCGATCCGGTGGTGTATCGCATCGACTCGGAACGCGCCGCTGCTCGATTCGCGAGCTGGTACGAAATCTTCCCGCGTTCGATGAGCGACGACGAGAACCGCCACGGCACCTTCATCGATGTGATCGGCAAGATGCCGCGCATTCGCGAGATGGGTTTCGACGTGCTGTATTTCCCGCCGATTCATCCGATCGGGATCGCGAATCGCAAGGGCAAGAACAACTCGCTGACGGCCGGCCCGGACGATGTCGGCAGCCCCTATGCCATCGGCGGCAAGGAAGGCGGCCATACCGCCGTGCATCCGGAACTCGGCAATCTGGACGACTTCAAGCGCATGCTCGATGCCGCGCACGAACATGGGCTGGAGATCGCGCTCGACTTCGCGGTGCAATGTTCGCCGGACCATCCGTGGCTGAAGGAGCATCCGACCTGGTTCGCCTGGCGGCCCGATGGCACGCTGCGCTATGCGGAGAATCCGCCGAAGAAGTATCAGGACATCGTGAATCCGGACTTCTATGCGAAGGACGCCAAGCCCGATCTGTGGCTCGCGCTGCGTGACGTGTTCCTGCACTGGATCGCGGCGGGCGTGCGCATCTTCCGCGTCGATAACCCGCACACGAAGCCGTTCCCGTTCTGGGAATGGGTCATCGGCGATGTGCGCGCGCGTCATCCCGACGTGATGTTCCTCGCTGAAGCGTTCACCCGGCCGCGCGTGATGAATCGCCTGGCGAAGCTCGGCTTCTCGCAGTCGTACACGTACTTCACGTGGCGCGAAACGAAGCGCGACTTTGTCGAGTACATGCACGACCTCACGCAGACCGACGCGAAGGATTACTTCCGCCCGAACTTCTTCGTGAATACGCCGGACATTAATCCGCGCTTCCTGCAAAGCTCGGGGCGTCCCGGCTTCGTGATCCGCGCGGCGCTGGCGGCGACGCTGTCGGGACTGTGGGGCGTGTATAGCGGGTTCGAATTGTGCGAGTCAGCCGCACTGCCCAACAGCGAGGAGTATCTGGATTCCGAGAAGTATCAGTTGAGGGCGTGGGACTGGAACCGGCCGGGCAACATCGTTGGCGAGATCACGGCGCTGAACCGCATCCGCCGCGCGAATCCCGCGTTGCAGACACATCTCGGCGTGAACTTCCTGCCCGCGCATAACGATCACATCCTCTTCTTCGAGAAGACGAACGCATCGGGCGACAACATCGTGCTCGTCGCCATCAATCTCGATCCGTTCAACGAGCAGGGCGCGGATATCGAACTGCCGTGGAAGACGCTGGAACGCTGGGGTGTGCACGAAGGCGACGCGATCGCGGTCGAGGATCAGGTGACGGGCGACCGTTTCGAATGGCGCGGGCGGCGGCAACACGTGCGGCTCAATCCCCATTCGCTGCCCTTCGCGATCTGGCGCATCTCGCCGGCCGGAGGTTTGCCGAAGCCTCGGCTCGCCGGGGAACAGTGAATGCGCGCACCGAACGACGGTGAACCGATAACAGGGCACATGGCCTACTAAGAGCACTTGGAGCAAACCGTGGATACAAGGGTGAAGCGCAATAAGAAGACATCGCTGCTGAGCGATGATCCGCTCTGGTACAAAGACGCAATCATTTATCAGGTTCACATCAAGTCGTTTTTCGATGCGAACAACGACGGCATCGGCGACTTCGCAGGTCTGCTTGCGAAGCTCGATTACATCGCGGAACTCGGCGTCGATGCGATCTGGCTGCTGCCGTTCTATCCCTCGCCGCGTCGCGACGATGGCTACGACATCGCCGACTATCGCAACGTGCATCCGGACTACGGCACGATCGCCGATGTCAAACGCTTCATCCAGGAAGCGCATGCGCGCGGCATTCGCGTCATCACGGAACTGGTCATCAATCACACGTCGGACCAGCATCCGTGGTTTCAGCGCGCCCGGCGCGCCAAGCCGGGATCAAATCATCGCAACTACTACGTGTGGTCCGATACGGACAAGAAGTACGAAGAGACGCGCATCATCTTCATCGATTCGGAGCCTTCGAACTGGACTCACGATCCCGTTGCGGGCCAGTACTACTGGCATCGCTTCTATTCGCACCAGCCCGACCTGAACTTCGACAATCCTGCGGTCATCAAGGAAGTGCTCAGCGTGATGCGCTTCTGGCTCGACATGGGCATCGACGGTCTGCGGCTGGATGCGGTGCCGTATCTCGTCGAACGCGAAGGAACGAACAACGAGAATCTGCCGGAAACGCACGCCATCCTGAAGCAGATTCGCGCGACCATCGACGCCGAGTATCCGAACCGCATGCTGCTCGCGGAAGCGAACCAGTGGCCGGAAGACGTCAAGGAATACTTCGGCGACGAAGACGAATGCCACATGGCGTTCCACTTCCCGCTGATGCCGCGCATCTACATGTCGATTGCGAGCGAGGACCGCTTCCCGATCACGGACATCATGCGTCAGACGCCGGATCTCGCGGCCACGAATCAATGGGCGATCTTCCTGCGCAATCACGATGAACTCACGCTCGAGATGGTGACGGACTCCGAGCGGGATTATTTGTGGAGCACGTATGCCGCCGATCGCCGCGCGCGCCTGAACCTGGGCATTCGCCGGCGTCTCGCGCCGCTGATGGAGCGCGACCGGCGGCGCATCGAACTGATCAACTCGCTGCTGCTGTCGATGCCGGGCACGCCCGTCATCTATTACGGCGACGAACTCGGCATGGGCGACAACATCCACCTCGGCGATCGCGATGGCGTGCGCACGCCGATGCAATGGTCGTCGGACCGCAATGGCGGCTTCTCGCGTGCCGATCCAGAGCAGCTCGTGCTGCCGCCGGTGATGGGCTCGCTCTATGGCTATGACGCGGTCAACGTCGAATCGCAGAGCCGCGATCCGCATTCGCTGCTGAACTGGACGCGCAAGATGCTTGCGGTGCGCCGCTCGAAGCATGCATTCGGGCGCGGCTCGATCCGCTTCCTGAAGCCGAGCAATCGCAAGATTCTCGCGTATTTGCGCGAACTGGAAGGCGAGCCGCCGGTGCTGTGCGTCGCGAACCTCTCGCGTGCGCCGCAAGCGGTGGAACTCGATCTGTCGGAATTCGCAGGCTCGGTGCCGCTCGAAATGACGGCGGATTCGCCGTTCCCCGCCATCGGCCAACTGACGTATCTGCTGACCTTCCCGCCCTATGGCTTTTTGTGGTTTCAGCTCTGCCCCGGCAACATGCGGCCCGCATGGTCGCAGGCGCCGTCAGAGCAATTGCCGGAGTTCGTAACAATGGTCATTCGCGCGGGACAAACGGGACCGACGCCGGAGAACGTGCGTCTTCTGGAGTCCGAAGTATTGCCGAGCTATCTGAGCAAGCGCCGCTGGTTCGCGTCGAAGGATCAGAAGCTGCATGCAGTGCGCCTCGCCGCGCTGACGACGATCGAAGGCGCAGGCTTCGCCTTCACCGAGATCGAAGCGGACGTCGGCAAGCATACCGAGCGTTACGTGCTGCCGCTTTCGATTGCGTGGGGCACGGAAACGACTTCGCCGCTCTATATGCAGCTTGCGCTCGCTCGCGTGCGCCGCGGCCGCACCATCGGCCATATCACCGATGCGTTCGCGGTGCCGCAGTTCACCTACGGCATCTTGCGCAAGCTCAAGCAACGCGCCGTGGTGCCGACCGTGCAGAAGAGCGAAATTCGCTTCATTCCCACGGAGCGCTTCGACGAGCTCGACATGAATCCGGCATCGCCGCCGGAAATCCGCTGGCTTGCGGCCGAGCAAAGCAACAGCTCGCTCGTGATCGGCGACAAGATCGTGCTGAAGCTCGTGCGGCGCGTGGTCGGCGGCATTCATCCGGAAGCGGAGATGAGCCGCTATCTGACGAAGCTCGGCTATGCGAACACCGGCCCGCTGTATGGCGAAGTGGTGCGCGTCGATCCGCAAGGCGTGCCGCATACGCTCGTGATCCTGCAGGGCTTCGTCGACAACCAGGGCGATGCGTGGAACTACGCGCTCGATTATCTGCGCCGTGTCGTCGATGAACTCGCGGTCACCGGCGAAACCGACGACGCCAAGCCCGACCAGGCCGCGCAGGCTGGCGGATTCGAAGGCTACGGCAACATCGCGGGCATCATCGGCAAGCGGCTCGGCGAGCTGCACGTCGCACTCGCCTCGCCGACCGATGACGAAGCGTTCTCGCCGCGCCGTGCCACCGCCAAGGACGTGAAGGGCTGGGTGGACGGCACGCTGCAACTGCTCACGAGCGCGCTGGACATCCTCGAGCAGAAGGCGGCCAGCTTCAACGAGCACGATCGGGGGCTCGCGCAAAGCCTGCTTGATCGTCGCGAGATGCTGCTCAACGCCGTCAAGAAGCTCGTTCCTTCGGATGCCGATGCACTCTGCACGCGCATCCACGGCGACTTCCATCTGGGTCAGGTGCTGATGGCGCAAGGCGATGCGTATCTGATCGACTTCGAAGGCGAGCCCGCGCGCACGCTTGAGGAGCGCCGCCGCAAGACGAGCCCGCTGCGCGACGTCGCCGGCCTGCTGCGTTCGCTGTCGTACGCGAGCGCCGCGGCGCAACCGACGACGGAAAACGCGCCTGCACAGACGGCCGATCGCAAGCGCGCGTTGTTCGAAAGGATGCGCGCGTTCGCCGAAGAGAAGTTCCTGCGGCAGTATCGGCAGGCCATCGAGACATCGCCGGAGACGATTGCGGATGCGCGCGTCTTCACGGCCCTGCTCGATCTTTTCCTCATCGAGAAAGCCGCTTACGAGATCCGTTACGAAGCCGCGAACCGGCCGACGTGGATCGGCCTGCCGCTGCGCGGTCTCGCATCGCTTGCGAGCCGGCTGCTCGGCGACACCGGCGCGCCGCCCGCGCCCGGCACGCGTCACGTGACCGACGCCACCAAGGACAATCCGGATGGAACCCACCATGAATAACCGTAGCGACGCGGGATCGGACACGCGTAACCCGGCGCATGGCCTCAATCCGCTCGACATCGATGCGCTCGTGGAAGCGCGGCACCCCGATCCGTTCTCGATGCTCGGCCTGCATCAGACCGAGCACGGCTATGTCGTGCGCGCGTTCCTGCCGAATGCGTCCGGTGTAAGTGTCGTCGATGCCTCGAACGGCGAGCCGTTGGGCCAGCTCACGCGCATCCACGATGCAGGGCTTTTCGCGGGCTATGTCGAACGTCCCGCTGCTTATCGGCTGGTGATCGACTGGCACGGCACGCCGCAGGAAACGTACGACACCTACTCCTTCGGCCCGGTGCTGTCCGATGAATGGCTCGATCGCCTGTCGCGCGCCGATCCCTATGCGGTGCTCGAATGTCTCGGCTCGCGGCCGGTCACGCATGGCGGCGTGGCGGGCGTGCGCTTCGCGGTGTGGGCGCCGAATGCGCGGCGCGTGTCGGTGGTCGGCGACTTCAACACGTGGGATGGCCGTCGTCATCCGATGCGTCTGCGCCATAACGCCGGTGTGTGGGAGTTGTTCATCCCTGGCATCGGCGCGGGCACGCGCTACAAGTACGAGATCGTCACGCGCGAAGGCCATACGCTGCCGCTGAAGGCCGATCCCTGCTCGATGCAGAGCGAGAAGCCGCCGTCGACGGCATCGGTGGTGGCGGATGCCGACGCCATCGATCATTACGCATGGACCGACGATGAATGGATGAACACGCGCTCCGCGAAGCAGACGCCGCAAGCGCCGATCGCCATTTACGAAGCGCATGCGGAGTCATGGCTGCGCGTGCCGGAGGAAGGCAATCGCGGCATGAACTGGCACGAGCTTGCCGAGCGTCTGATTCCGTATGTGAAGACGATGGGCTTCACGCATATTGAATTCATGCCGGTGGCAGAGCATCCGTTCGGCGGCTCGTGGGGTTATCAGCCGCTCGGGCAATTCGCGCCTTCCGCGCGCTTCGGCACGCCGGAGCAATTCGCGGAGTTCGTGAATCGCGCGCATGAGGCGGGGATTGGCGTGATCATCGACTGGGTGCCCGCGCATTTTCCGAACGATGCGCATGGCCTCGTGGAATTCGACGGCACGCCGCTTTACGAGCATGCCGACCCGCGCGAGGGCTATCACCAGGACTGGAACACGATGATCTACAACCTCGGCCGCAACGAGGTGAGCGCGTTCCTGATCGCATCGGGGCTGGCGTGGCTGAAGCGCTATCACGTCGATGGCTTGCGTGTCGATGCGGTCGCGTCGATGCTGTATCGCGACTATTCGCGCAAGGCGGGCGAATGGGTGCCGAACATTTACGGCGGCAGAGAGAATCTGGAGTCGATTGCATTCCTGAAGCGCTTGAATCAGGAAGTGCGGCACATTCCGGGCGCGATCACGATTGCGGAAGAGTCGACGGCATGGCCCGGCGTGACGGCGAGCGTGGAGAGTGGCGGGCTGGGCTTCGACTTCAAGTGGAACATGGGGTGGATGCACGACACGTTGCATTACATGCAGGAAGACCCGGTGTATCGGCAGTATCACCATCACCTTTTCACGTTCGGCATGGTATATGCCTATTCCGAGCGATTCGTGCTGCCGCTTTCGCACGATGAAGTGGTGCACGGGAAGGGATCGCTGATCGGCAAGATGCCCGGGGACCGGTGGCAGAAGTTCGCAAATTTGCGGGCTTACTTGAGCTTCATGTGGACGCATCCGGGGAAGAAGCTGCTGTTCATGGGCGGTGAGTTCGGGCAGGTGGCGGAGTTCAATCACGATGCATCGCCGCATTGGCATTTGCTGGATGATCCGTTCCACGGCGGGTTGCAGAAACTCGTGCGCGATCTGAATCTGCTCTATGTGGGTGAGCCTGCGTTGCACAAGCTCGATAGCGATCCGCGCGGGTTCGAGTGGATCGTTGGCGATGACAACGCCAATAGCGTGTTTGCTTATCGGCGGACGGATGCCGAGGGACGCGAGCTGGTCGTGGTTTGCAATATGACGCCGGTGCCTAGGGCGGGGTATCGCGTTGGGCTGCCTCGCGGCGGCCGGTGGAGTGAAGTGCTCAATTCGGATGCTTCCGTCTATGGTGGGTCGAATACCGGGAACGGGGGGGTTATTCATGCCGATGACATGTTCAGTCATGGGCGGCAGCAGTCTGCTGCACTGACTTTGCCGCCTTTGGCTACTATTGTTTTGCGGGCTGATTGATGTTGGTTTTGTTCATTACGTGTCGGTCTATTAGGTCGCCCCTCCCCGGGGCGGGGGTTACTTTCTTTGCTGTCGACCAGAGTTGGCGCTTTAGCGCCTTACTCTGGTCCCATGCAAAGAAAGTAACCAAAGAAAGCAGCTTTTTTTCGAACCGCACGATGCACAAACTTGTGTGGCCACTCCGTAGAACAGCGGTGGCACTCAAATTAATCAACAGCCTTGAATTACCTTCCACGCCCGCTGAGCGCCACCCCATGCGAGCCCCCTGGCTCGACAAAACCAAATGGATTGCAACGGAATGCGCGTCCCGCGAGCGTCGAGACGTGGCACTACACACCTTTAGCATCGCGGGACGAAATGTAGCGAAAGAGTGGAATGCATCACATTCATGCATTCGCCTGTCTGCTTCCGCCTCAATCTTTGCGTCGCGCCCAGCACAACCGATGTTTTTGACGAGCCAAGGGGCTCGCATGGGGTGGCGCTCAGTGGGCGTGGACGGTTATTCAAGGCTGCTAATTAATTTGAGAGCCACCGTCCTCCTACGGAGTGCCCACGCATCACATGCTGCGGGCCCGAAGAGCTGCTTTCTTTGGTTACTTTCTTTGCATGGGACCAGAGTAAGGCGCTAAAGCGCCGACTCTGGTCGACAGCAAAAAGAGTAACCCCCGCCCCGGGGAGGGGCGAGCTAATAAACCGACACGAATACAAGTTCAACGTCCATACAAGACCAAAACCCACCCCAAGCGCCGCCAAGCAAAGAAAACAACCGACCATGCCCAACGCACTCCCCGATAAGTTACTCCCGGGCGCTCCCTACCCGCTCGGAGCCAACTGGGACGGACTCGGCGTCAACTTCGCGGTATTCAGTTCGAATGCTCACCGCATCGAGGTGTGTCTCTTCGACAGCACCGGCCGCAAGGAATTGATGCGCTTCGACCTGCCCGAATGCACCGACGAAGTCTGGCACGGCTATCTGCCCGGCGCACATCCCGGCACCGTCTACGGATTCCGCGCCCACGGTCCCTATCAGCCGCAACAAGGGCATCGCTTCAATCCGCACAAGCTCTTGCTCGATCCCTACGCGAAGAAACTCGTCGGCCCCTGGCGTTGGTCCGACGCCCTCTTCGGCTATCGCGTGCATTCGAATCGCCTCGACATGTCGATGGACCGGCGCGACTCCGCGCCCGCCATGCCCAAATGCATCGTCACCGACGACGCCTTCGACTGGTCCCGCGACGTGCGCCCCGATACGCCGTGGGGCGAAACCATCATCTACGAAACGCACGTGCGCGGTGCATCCATGAAGCGCAGCGATATCCGCCAGCACGAACGCGGTTCGTTCGCGGCACTGTCATCGCCGTGGTTCATCGAGCACTTGCAAAAGCTCGGCATCACTGCCGTCGAATTTCTGCCCGTGCATGCGTTTCTCAACGACCGCTTTCTCGTCGAACGCGGACTGCGCAATTACTGGGGCTACAACACCGCCGCCTTCTTCGCGCCCGAGCCGTCGTATCTGTCGACGCATCGGCTCAACGAAATGCGCATCGCCGTGCGCCAGTTGCACGCGGCAGGCATCGAAGTCATTCTCGATGTCGTCTACAACCACACATGCGAAGGCAGCGAACTCGGGCCGACGGTTTCATGGCGCGGGCTCGACAACGCCAGCTACTATCGCCTCGTTCCCGGCGACGAACGGCGCTACATCAACGATACAGGCTGCGGAAACACGGTCAATCTCTCGCATCCGCGCGTGCTGCAAATGGTGATGGACTCGCTGCGCTACTGGTCCACCGCGTTCAACATCGACGGCTTCCGTTTCGATCTCGGCGTTACCCTCGGGCGCGAAGGTCACGGCTTCGATCCCGGCTCCGGCTTCTTCGATGCAATCCGGCAAGATCCCATTCTCTCGACGCGCAAGCTCATATCGGAGCCGTGGGATATCGGTCCCGATGGCTATCAGGTCGGCAATCATCCACCCGGCTTCGCCGAATGGAACGACAAGTTCCGGGACGGCGTGCGGCGCTTCTGGCGCGGCGATGCTGGCACGCGCCCCGATCTCGCGGCGCGTCTGACCGGCTCGGCTGAACTGTTCAATCGCCGCTTCAGAAAGCCGTGGGCATCCGTGAACTTCGTCGCTTCGCATGACGGCTTCACACTCGCCGATGTCACCGCGTACACGCAGAAGCACAACGAAGCGAACCAGGAAGGCAACAACGACGGCCACAACGAGAATTGCAGCGCGAACTGGGGTGTCGAAGGTCCGACCGACGATCCCGCGATTCTCGATATCCGTGCACGCGTCGCCCGCTCGATGCTCGCGACGACGCTGCTCTCGCTCGGCACGCCGATGATTCTCGGCGGCGACGAATTCCTTCGCACGCAGCACGGCAACAACAACGCGTATTGCCAGGACAATGAGATCTCATGGATGGACTGGGACGCTGCTCATAGCCCGCGCGGCGTCGAAATGACGGAGTTCGTCGCGCGCGTGATCGCGCTGCGCAAAAAGTACCCGGTGCTGCGCGAGACGCGTTTTCTCTATGGCGATCGCGAAGTGCTGCCCGGCCTCTACGACGTCAGCTGGTTCGACGAACGCGGCAACGCGCTTGCTATAGAAGCATGGCAAGACCCGCAAGGACGGGCGCTGGTCCTGCGTCGCGCGGGGCCGGGACTCACGGGCGAAATCGATGTCGTCCTGCTCATGATCAACGGCTCCGCGCAGGCGCTCACGTTCGCACCGCCGGCGCCGCACTTGGAATGGAACGTGCTCCTGGATAGCGCGGAGCCCGACGCGGTCGAGAGACCGCTCGTCGGGAGTGAATTGGAACTGGCCGCGCACAGCATCGTCGTGCTGCTCGCGCAGCCGGCCGGCGAAGCGGACTGGCAAGCCGTATGGATGGCGGGCGCCCATCAAGGCCCGCGTCTTCTGACCGCCCTGCCGCCGGACCCCGGAACGCTGCCATCGCATCAGACGCCAGAGACCGATTCGACGTCCTAGCGAAGCAACGCGTCATGCATCGAGGCTCGTGCGGCAGGCATCACATCAAAGTGGCAATGCGTTAGCAACCAGGCACGAAATCATGTCCGAACGTCCGATCGATCCTCACAAGCATCAACATGCGCATTGCCTTCCCTTCGGCGCGCATCTCACGGGCGCGGAGCGCGAGCATCCGCGCACGCGCTTTCGCTTTTGGGCGCCGTCGCGCGACCACGTGCAAGTGGAGCTTCAGCGTCCCGGCAGCGCGACGCCCGATGTCATCGACATGCAGGCGACCGGTGACGGCTGGTTCGAAGCGGAAGCCGATGCCGGCGCAGGCACGTTGTATCGCTATCGCCTCGACGAAAACCTCGCGGTGCCCGATCCCGCATCGCGCTTTCAGCCGCAGGACGTGAATGGGCCGAGCGAGGTCGTCGATCCGCGCGCCTATCGCTGGACCAACACGGACTGGCACGGCCGTCCGTGGGAAGAGACCGTGCTCTATGAACTGCACGTCGGCGCAATGGGCGGCTACGCGGGCGTCACCGCGCGCCTGCCGGAACTCGCACAACTGGGCATCACGGCCATTGAACTGATGCCGCTCAACGATTTCTCCGGCACGCGCAACTGGGGCTATGACGGTGTGCTGCCCTACGCACCCGACGCCGCCTATGGCCGCCCCGAAGAACTGAAGCAACTCATCGACACCGCGCATGGCCTCGGCCTCATGGTGTTTCTCGATGTCGTCTATAACCACTTCGGCCCGGACGGCAATTATCTGCACGCCTATGCGAAGACCTTCTTCCGCGAAGGCGTCGATACGCCGTGGGGTCCGGCGATCGACTTCGAACGTCCGCAAGTGCGGGACTTCTTCTTCGACAACGCACTCTACTGGCTCAACGAGTATCGCTTCGACGGCCTGCGCCTCGACGCAGTGCACGCGATCAACGACGACGAATGGCTGCGCGAACTAGCCGACCGCGTGCGCAGTTCCGTCGAAGACCAACGTCATGTGCACCTCGTGCTCGAGAACGAACACAACACGGCGAACCTGCTGGAAAAGCACTTCGACGCGCAATGGAGCGATGACGCGCACAACACGCTGCATGTGCTCTTGACCGGCGAGAGCGAAAGCTATTACGGCGCGTATTCGGAGCAGCCCATCGAGAAGCTCGCGCGTGTGCTGTCGGAAGGCTTCGTGTATCAGGGCGATCCGTCGCCGATCCATGACGGCGCGCCGCGCGGCGAAAAGAGCGCCCACCTGCCGCCGACCGCTTTCGTGATGTTCTTGCAGAATCACGATCAGGTCGGCAATCGCGCGATGGGCGAACGTCTGCGCTCGCTCACCGACGATCAGTCGCTCTTTGCCGCGACCGGACTCTTGCTGCTTTCCCCGCAAATACCGATGCTTTTTATGGAAGAGCAATACGGCTCGAAGCAGCCGTTCCTGTTCTTTACCGACTATCACGATGAACTCGCCGATGCGGTCCGCGAAGGCCGCCGCCGCGAGTTCGCAAAGTTCTCTGCATTCGCCGACGAGAAGCGCCGCGCGCAGATTCCCGATCCGAACGACAAGCGCACGTTCGAGATGTCGTCGCCCAGTGTGGCGAACAAGAGCGATGAACTCGACAGGCTCGACTGGCTGCACTTCTATCGCTCCGCGCTGACGGTGCGCGCGAAGCTCGTCACGCCGCGTCTGAAAGGCGCGAAGGCGCTGGGCGCGACGGTGCTCGGCGAGAAGGCGGTCGTCGCGCGATGGAAGCTCGGCGACGGCGAAACGCTGACCATTGCGCTCAATCTCGCCGATGCGCCCGTCGCGCTGACCGATGCGCCGCAAGGCAAGGTCGTCTTCGAAACGCCCGCCCGTGCGCAGGATCGCGCGAGCGAAGGCGAACTGAGCGCGCGCACGTTCGTCGCATGGATCACCGGCGAAGTGAATGAATACGCGAGCGCGCACGATGCGCGTCATCTGGAACCGATCGAAGGAAAACGCACGTGAACGCGAACCAGCAAAAGGATGCGCGTCCACGCTCGGCGCTCGAAACGCTCGCGGAACGCGCGGGCTTCGAAGTCGAATGGCAGGACGCGCACAAGACCACCCAGCGTGTGCCCGAGAATACGTTGCGCATCCTGCTCGAGAAGCTCGGCCTGCCATGCGGCAACGCCACGCAGATCAAGCAGAGCATGGCCGCCGTCGATGCCGAAGCGAGCGGACGCAAGCTGCCGCCGCTCATCACGGCGGAAGTGGATCGTGGCATTGCGCTGCCGGTGTCGGTGGCGAAGTCGGGCGCGCGCTATCGCGTGGAGCTTGAAAGCGGCGAAATCATCGACGGACGTTTTACATCGCCCAAAGGCGAAACCGCCTTGCTTGCGCCGATCGCGGAGCCGGGCTATCACGCGCTCGTCATCAACGACCATCGCACTACGCTAGCTGTCGCCCCGGCACGCTGCTATACGATCGACGATGCCTGGCGCTCGGTCAACGAAGACGCGCAAGAAGCGCCGCCGCTCTTTGGCATCGCGGCTCAGGTGTATGGCTTGCGCCGCAATGGCGACGGCGGCATCGGCGATTTCACGGCGCTCGCATCGCTTGCGACGAAGGCGGCGAAGCACGGCAGTCACGCGCTCGCCATCAGTCCGATGCACGCGATGTTCAGCGCGGAGCCGAACAAGTACAGCCCATATTCGCCGTCGTCGCGGCTCTTCTTCAACATCGCGCACGTCGACCCCGCTGCGGTACTCGGCGCGCCCGCTGCGCGCGCCGCGATCGAAAAAGCAGGCGTCGCCGATGAACTGGCCGAACTGGAACGCTTGCCGCTGATCGACTGGCCGCGTGCGATGAAAGCGCGGATTGCGGTGTTGCGCGCGCTGTTCGATGCATTCTCGCAAGATAGCGACTCGGCATTCGCAAAGGACTTCGCGTCGTTCGTGAAGGAAGGCGGACGCCCGCTCGAAGACCACGCGCGATTCGAAGCCCTGCAAGCCGAACAGATCGCGCAGAACGGCGAAGGCCACTGGCGCAACTGGCCGGAAGCTTTGCGCGATCCGCGCAGCGATGCGGTCGCCGCGTTCGCGGAAGCGAACCGGCGCGAAGTGGACTTCTTTCTCTTCACGCAATGGCTCGCGGCCAAAGGTCTGATGCATGCCCAGCACGCGGCGCGCGATGCGGGCATGGCGGTGGGTCTCGTCGCGGACCTCGCCGTCGGATGCGATAGCGCGGGCAGTCACGCATGGTCGTATCGCGATGAGATGCTCACGGGCGTGTCCGTCGGCGCGCCGCCCGATCTCTTCAATCAGGCGGGGCAGTCGTGGGGTCTCACGACGTTTTCGCCTCGCGCGATGCGCGTGCAGGGCTTCTCGGCGTTCATCGACATGTTGCGCTGCTCGTTCGCGCAAGCCGGTGGCATTCGCATCGATCACATTCTCGGCTTGCGGCGGCTCTGGCTCGTGCCCGAAGGCGAAAGCGCTAAGGATGGCGCGTATCTGCGTTATCCGATCGACGACCTGTTGCGGCTGATTGCGCTGGAATCGTGGCGGCATCGCGCGATCGTCGTCGGTGAAGATCTCGGCACGGTGCCGCCCGGCTTCAGCGAGCGATTGCAGGAGCACGGCTTGCTAGGTATTCGTGTGCTGTGGTTCGAACGTGCTGAGGAGGGCGAAGGATTCAAGCCGCCTCGCGAATGGAGCAACGGCGTGACAGCAACGACGACGACGCACGACCTGCCCACCGTCACCGGATGGTGGCGCGGCGAGGATATCGAATGGCGCTCGAAGATCGGCCAGACGATGGCGCGCGACGATGGCCGCGATCCCGTCGAAGTCGCGATGGAAGAGCGCGGTGAAGATCGCGCACATCTGTGGCGCGCGTTTCAGGAGGCGGGCGTTGCGCCTGCGGATGTGGAAGCGCCGCCGGTCGATAACGCGCCCGTGGATGAAGCGCTTGCCTTCGTCGGCATGACGCCTGCCCCGCTCGTCACGTATCCGCTCGAAGATTTGCTCGGCCTCGCGGAGCAGCCGAATTTGCCCGGCTCGATCGACGAGCACCCGAACTGGCGGCGCCGTCTCACGCTGCCGGTCGATGAACTGTTTCTCGACGATGCCTTTTGTGATCGCCTTCTCGCCGTGGATTCAGCCCGCAAGCGCGCCTTTCACCCCGATAACTCAGATACCCCAAAGCCCGAATCGCCATGACCGTACCGCGCTCCACGCTAAGGCTCCAGCTTCACAAGGACTTCACGTTCGACGACGCCGCCGCGCAAGTGGACTATTTCGCGTCGCTCGGCGTGAGCCATGCGTATGCATCGCCGATCACGACTGCAACATCCGGCTCCACGCACGGCTATGACACCGTGGACTACACGAAGGTCAATCCCGAGCTTGGCGGCGAAGAAGCCTTGCGCCGCTTCGTCGAAAAGCTCCGCGCGCACGACATGGGTCTGATCGTCGATGTCGTGCCCAATCACATGGGCGTCGGCGGGTCCGAGAACGCGTGGTGGCAGGACATTCTCGAATGGGGACGGCATGCGGCGCACGCGCGTTTCTTCGATGTCGACTGGCATTCGCCCGATCCCGCATTGCGCGGCAAGGTGCTCGCGCCGTTTCTCGGTGCAGCGTATGGCGAAGAGTTGCAGGGCGGCAAGATCAAGCTTGCGTATCGCGCGGACGAGGGGCGCTTCGTCATCGAGTATTACTCGCATGTGTTTCCTGTCTGCCCGGTCGACTACCCGTCCGTGCTCCAGGAAGCGCCCGAGCTTGCACAGCGCTTCAGCGGCCTGACGACGCAGCCCGCCGATCAGCCGCGCGCCGCCGAAGCGCGCACCGCGCTCGTGACCATCGCGCAAACCGAAGGCGGACAGGCCGCGATTGCCGCCGTGCTTGCGGCGCATTCGTCAGAGACGCAGGCGGGACGCGACCGTTTGCATCGACTGCTCGAACGGCAGCATTACCGGCTTGCGTGGTGGCGCACCGCGGCGGACGAAGTGAACTGGCGGCGCTTTTTCGATGTGAGCACGCTCGGCGGCGTGCGCGTGGAGCGGCCTGAAGTGTTCGAGGCATCGCATGCGCTTATTTTCCGGCTCTTTACCGAAGGGCTGATCGATGGAGTGCGCATCGATCACGTCGATGGGCTCGCGGAGCCGCGTGAGTATTGTCAGCGTTTGCGTGCGCGGCTCGAAGAGCTATCCGCTGAACGTCCGGAGGCGTTGCGCCACGGCAGTAGCCGTACTTACTTCGTAGTCGAGAAGATCCTGGCGCGCGGTGAGCCGCTTCGCCGCGACTGGGAAGTGGACGGCACGACCGGTTACGACTTCATGAACGATGTCGGCGCATTGCTGCACGATCCGGCGGGCGCGGAGCCGCTTGCCGCGCTGTGGGCCGAGATCACCGGTAAGAGCAGCGAGTTCGCCGATGAAGCGTTGATCGCGCGACGCAAGATATTGGCGGAGAACCTCGCGGCGGAACTGGATCGCGTGACGCGTGCGTTGCATCGTATTGCGCGTGATGCGCAGAGCACGCGCGATTTCACGTTCACGTCGATTCGTCGCGTCGTCGCGGAACTGGTCGTGCACTTTCCGGTGTATCGCATCTATCCGGTTGGCGGCGTGCGCAGTGCCGAAGACGAGCGTTACTTCTCCCCGGCGCTCGAGAAGGCGCGTGCATCGCTCGCTCGCGCGGATCACGTCATCCTCGATCAGGTCGCGCAATGGCTCGGCGGCAAGTTGCCGGAAGAGACGGCGGCGGCTGATCGCAACGAAAGGAACGATCGTCAGCGGGAGCGTGCTGTTGAGCGTGGCCGCGATCGTGATCGCAATCAGGCGCAGGCGGGACAGAATCCGCAGGCTTCGACTGGCTCGCAACGGCGCGCGGCGCAGACTTTGTTCTCGCAACTGACATCGCCGGTGGCGGCGAAGGCGGTGGAGGACACGGCGTGTTATCGCTATGGCCGGCTCATCTCGCGCAACGAAGTGGGCGCCGATCCGGGCGAGTTCGCGTTGTCGGTCGAGGAATTTCACAAGGGCAATAGCGAGCGTCTCGCCGACTTTCCGCATGCGATGCTTTGCACCGCGACGCACGATCACAAGCGCGGCGAGGACGTTCGCGCGCGCATCGCCGCATTGAGCGAGATTCCCGATGAATGGGCCGCGACGCTCAAGGCATGGTCGACGTTGAATACGCCGTTGCGGCGCGGGGCGAGCGACGGGCACGACTGGGCGCCCGGCCCGGCTGCCGAAGCGATGCTGTATCAAACGCTCGTGGGCTGCTGGCCGCTGACCCTCGCCCCGGACGATGAAGCCGGCGTTCAGGAGCTGGCCGAGCGCGTGGCGCAGTGGCAGTTGAAGGCTTTGCGCGAGGGCAAGCTGCGCACGAGCTGGTTTGCGCCGGACGAGGCGTATGAGCAGGCGTGCCGTGACTTCCTGTTCGATATCGTTTCGCCGCAGCGGCGTAATGGCTTTTTGCAGGAGTTGTCGTCGTTCGTTGCGCGGATCGGGCCGGTCGGTGCGATTGACAGTTTTCAGCAGACGCTGCTGCGTCTTACCGCGCCTGGCGTGCCGGATCTTTATCAGGGCACGGAGCTGTGGGACTTCAGTCTCGTGGATCCTGATAATCGCCGGCCGGTGGATTATGCGTTGCGTCGCCGGTGGCTCGAGGAAATCGACGAGAAGGGACCGCCTTCGGAGCAGATGTCTAATTGGCGCGATGGCCGCGTGAAGCTTGGGCTCGTGCGGCGGGCGCTTGCTTTACGCAAGCATTGCGAATCGCTGTTTGCGCAAGGCGAATATTTGCCTCTGACCGTGCAGGGGGAACATGCGAAGCATGTGATCGCTTATGCGCGGCATGCTGGCAGTGCTTATGCGGTCGTCATCGCTACGAGGCTTTCTGCGGCTCTGCTCGGCGATCAACGTGATGTGCCGCTCGTTGAACCTTCGGTTTGGGGCGATACCTGTGTGGTACTACCCGAGGCGCTTCACTCTCGGGCGTTGTTTGACTGGCTCAGTCCTAACGCGCCTAAGGGCGATGGCGAGCGGCTTTTCTTGCGCGATGCGTTGGGGGTTATGCCAGTGGCGTTGCTCGTGGAGGAAGGCGTGCCGGGGTGTGGGGCATGTGAATAGTCCGGTATTGGTCGGGTTGGTCGCCTCTTTCCGGGGCGGGGGCGCTTTCTTGCCAACTTAAGTCGACGCCCCTTTTCATCGCGTTACTCGCTTTCTTGTCGGTCTATGTGCTCGCCCCTCCCCGGGGCGCACTGATAGACCGATACGAAATTACGAAGCAGAATCAAGAAGCAAAAAAACCCGCCGCCTAAGCAAAAGCCTCCTCCTCACGAGGATAAACCCGAACCAGCACAATCCGAGGCCCATTCATCTTCTTAACGACGATATCAAACCGATCGAACGCAACGCGTTGCCCCTCCGACGGTAAGTCGCCAAGCGCATTAATGACCAGCCCCCCGACCGATTCCGCCCGCCCTTCATCGATATCGATCCCGAGCGCACGCTCCAGCGATACAACCGGCAACGAGCCCTTGCCCATCAAAGTGCCATCGTCCATGCGCGACCAGTCCGCATCGCCCTGACGGAACTCATCGTGAATCTGGCCCACCAGCGCACCCAGCAAGTTATCGAGCGTAATGAAGCCAATGGGCTTCGCGCCCTTCCTCCCGACAAGCGCGAAATGCGGCGCACCCTTGCGAAAACGCCTGAACAACTCCAGCGCCGACAGATTCGGCGCAACGTACTGCACCGGCCGCGCATAACGCGACAGCTTTTCAAGCTTCTCGCCATCCTTGCTGAAACTGAAGCTGAACGTCTTGCTCCCGCCATCGCGCGCAAGCAACAAGTCTTTCAGATGGATCATGCCGATCACCCGCTCGCCCGATCCATCCGCATACAGCGGATATCGGCTGAAGCGATGCCGCGCAATCACCGCAAGATTTTCGCGCACCGATAAATCATTGCGCAGACCGACAAGCTCATGCCCCGGCCGCATCAGGTCCGACACCGTCATGCGGCTGAAATCGAGCGAATGCGCAATGGTGTTCCACTCATCCGCGTTATACGACGATGCCCCGCCAAGCCGGCGCCCGCGCAAGATCAGCTTGAGTTCATCGGTGGAGTAATGTGCGTCATGGCCATGCTCGGCCGATATGCCAAAAAGCCGCAACACCAGATTCGCACTGGAATTCAGCACCCAGATAAACGGGTACATCAGCCAATAGAAACCGTAAAGCGGCGTGGCAAGCCACAATCCCACCTGCTCGGCACGACGAATCGCCCATGACTTCGGCGCAAGTTCGCCAACGACGATGTGCAGGAAAGAAATGACCGTGAACGCGAAGAACAGGGAGATAGAGTCGACGAGCCGCTCCGACTCCACACCGATCAGCGCGAAAAGCGGATGCAGCAGCGATGCGAAAGCGGGCTCGCCAATCCATCCGAGCCCGAGCGATGCCAGCGTAATGCCCAACTGACATGCGGAGAGATAGGCGTCGAGCTGCCCGTGAACTTTCGCGAGCAGCCGGCCCGGTAGACCGTTGGTCCTGGCAATGGCCTTGACACGCGTCGCCCTGAGTTTGACGAGCCCGAATTCAGCAGCGACGAAAAAGCCATTCAGGGCGACCAGCAACAATGCGCCGATCAGCGCGACAACCTGAGCCAAAGCAACTCTCTTCGAAAGTGGAAAGCGTCAGTATATGGGCGACAGGCAATCGAAAGTGAAATTACATCCCGGCAACCGCGATGCGCGCCGATAGCACCACCTCCGTGCCATCGACGATATTCGCATGTTCGAACGCACCACCGTGCGCTTCGGTCACGCGCTTGCACAGCGCGAACGCCCATGCAATCCGCCCGCCCTCGCGCGGCTCGAGCGCCTGCCGTCTCGCAAAGGCTTCGAGCGCATGCGGCGCCGATGCATCCGTGAGCGCCTTGGCCGATGCCGTGAATCGCACGTCCGTGCGCCACATGTTCCCCTCGATCACGCTCACGACCTGCACGGTCGTATCGGGCGCACTGGCTTCGACCGCAAACGTCAACATGAGCCACAGCATCTGCGTGAGACGTTCGGCATCGCCTTCGACCTGCTCCTCCGCTAGCGGAGAGTCAACCGTTATAGCGACGCCACGCTGCAGCGCAAGGCTGCCTTTCGCAAGCGACACGCTTTTATCGAGCACTGGCCGGACGGCCACGGGCGCAAGCGACAACGCGAGCGCCTTGGTTTCGGCACGCGTCGTATCGACGGATTGCTCGATCAGCTTCACCTGCTGCTCGACACCCGAACGTATGCCCGCAAGCGCGCGCTGCGCGGCGGGATCCTTGGCGTCGACCTTTCGTTCGAGCACGTAACCCCAGCTATGAATCGCATTGAGCGGCCCGCGCAAGTCATGCGACACGACCGACAAGACATGATCGCGCATGAAAAGCGATGCCTCTGCCCGCAAATGCGCGAAGCGCTCGGCTTTTCCTTGCGTCTGTGAAGCACCCGTGCAAGGCGAAACGACGAGCGTGACCGATTCATTCGAAGGCAGCGCAAGAATGGCGAAGCTGCGCGTGGACTCGTCTTCTTCGATGGAAACCTGTGCACGACGGATGCCGTTGCCAGCAAGCGCGGCATCCGCAGCCTCGGCGAGCGCAGCAACGAGCGGCTTTGGCAAGGACGTTTCAGTCAGGGCGCGGCCCGTGAGGCCGGCGGAGCCGGTATCGAAGATATGTGCAAAGGCGGCGTCGGCAGAGAGGCAACGCTGGGCGGCATCGAGCACGAGCACGCCGTCATTTCCTGAAGCGGCCGGATCAATCTGCTGCGCGCCTCCGGGCTCGACCGTACTGGAGAAAGACGTGGTCACGGTTGTTGGTCCTTGCGTATATCGATGTTGCGGTTCATGTCGCCAAGAAACGGATGCTTGTCGGAGCCCGACCAAATCATTATATGTGAGCGCCTCTCCCGTTTGCGAAGCGTAAAACGCTTAATGCATCGAATCAGCAATCACCGTGCGCGGCGCTTTGCAATTGCCGTTGCGTTTCGTATATGCGGTTCAACACACCAAGCGGTCGGCGACGCGCCGGGGCATCGTGCGTCTTCGAACACTTTACCCTTACAAATGACTATAAGCTGCTTCTCAAGATAGCGCACTGGTCGGCCGGCCCTGCAACAGCATGGGCCGCGACGGGGAGTCGAATTCCGATCAGCAACGCCGCTCTCGGCCACGGTAAGCCTTAACTCAAAACATCAACCGGGTACACGAGTCCATGAAACGCGCCCGCAGCGTCGCGCCGACATTGCTGTCGGTGATTATTCCTGCCTATAACGTCGAGCATTACATCGCCGCTTCGCTCGAATCGGCACTCTCGCAACCACGCGCCAACGAGATCGAAATCATCGTCATCGACGACGGTTCGACAGACCGCACACTGCAACGCATCCGCGAAGTTCAGCGCAGCGAGCGCGGACAGCATATTCAGGTGATTCACCAGGAAAACCGTGGTGTGTCGGCTGCCCGCAATCGGGCGATCGCGCTGGCGTCATCGCCGTTCATCGGGTTCCTCGATTCGGACGATGTGTGGTCCGCCGATTTCACCGCGAAGATCATGCCGCTGCTCGACAGGAACGTGGCGGACATTGTCGAGTTCAACGTCGGCATCATCAATTCGAACGGCAAGCTCATCGAGCATCTCGAGTTGGTCCACCCCGCCACGACCGGTCCCCGCCCGTGCGATCTCAACGCGCTACTCGATTTCGCACGTGTTTATCAGGTCTTTCCCGTGGCGCGCGTGTACAGGCGCGAATTGTGGAACGGGATCGAATTTCCAGCGGGCCGCGTGTACGAGGACGCTTCCGCGATTCCGCTCGTTTATTCGCGTGCGCAAACGCTTTATCGCCTCGCCGACGATCTGTATTTCTATCGCCGGCGCGCGGGCAGCATCACCACTAAAGCGACGCCGTTCACGGTGATGAGTCTCACGACATGCGCGGAAGAAACACTCGCGCGCTGTAACGGCGGCTCGCTGGATACCTTCTGGCTCGCGATGTTCCATAAGGTGTTCGCGTACGCCTGCCATGAAGCCGCACGCGTCGATGCACGCGGCTTCGCTGAATCAATGCGAATGATGGAAGCGACCGCCGCGCGCTATCGCGTCTTTGCCGCGAATCGCACGGATACGCCTTCGGTGCTGCGCTTTCATACGCGAATCGTCGCGGACCGGCGCTGGTTCCAGACCAAGCGCATGGTGAAGCGCGTGCTCGGCAAGGAGTTGCGCGCGCCGTCGCCCGCGCCGCGCACCATCGCCACCGCCAATCAATGACAAGAACGAATAACAAGGCCAGAACGAGGGCGTGACATGCAGATCTATATGATAAGGCCCGGCTTCACGGCTGGCGACTGGTTCGAGCTTGCGGTGCAACCGGGCTCGCGATTTTCCATCGCCATCTATCAGCAACGCAGCGATGAAGACCTGACGAGCGTTGGCGGTGTCGCCGTTCAACCGGGCGGCAACGTGCGTGCCGAAATGATCAACGGCAGGATCGTGTTTCAGTCGCCGGGCAATCTCAAGCCCGTGCGTTTCGATGAACACTGGCGTTGGCCCATCGTCACCATCAAGCCGAATAACGACGATCTCGAAAGCGGCGCGTATGTTGCGATCGCCTATGAAGTCGGCACGAATGGCGAGCCGCTGACCGACCTCGGACGTCGCGTCGCTGCGCACAAGTCCATCTTCGCCGGGCCGCCCGATAGCGACAGCATGGCGCTCATCATCGCGAGGCCGCGCACGCCCTCCGCGGATATCGCGTATATCGTCCCGATCAATACGTATCACGCGTATAACTCGATGGGCGGCGGATGCTATTACGGCGATCCGATCCATCGCACACAGGCGCAAACGCGCGTGAGCCTCTTGCGGCCGGGCGGCGGTCTTGGCGCTCAACTCGGCGAACCCGCCGATCCATACGACATGCGCTCGCCCCGTCAGCAGTTCACGCACTGGGACGCGAAATTCATTCGCTGGCTGCGAGCCGAAGGCATTGCGTGTGACTTTTATACCGATCACGACCTGCATCGCGGCTCGCACCTCAAGCTCGAAGCCTATCGCTGCATGTTGAGCGTGGGGCATCACGAGTACTGGAGCAAGGAGATGCGCGGGCATGTCGCGCGCTTTATCGCCGATGGCGGCAATCTCGCGATCTTTAGCGGCAATACCTGCTTTCGCCCGATCGATTACGCGGACGCACCCATCGATGGCGATTACGCCGTCATGAATCGCCTTGGCGAGAAATGGCCGGGACACGACGAGTCAGATCTCATCGGCCTCTCGTATGGATACGGCGGCGGGAAATACGGCGTATGGAAGCGCCTGCGCGGCGGCTGGATCAAGCGCGAGCGCGAAGCAATCGGCTACACCGTGCGCGATGCGAACCACTGGGTTTTCGGCGGCACGGGCTTGCGCAATGGACAAACCTTCGGCGCAGTGGATCGCCTCGTCGGCTATGAAGTCGATGGCGTGCCGCCCGCGCCCAATGGTTTCGTCACGCTCGCCGATACAGTGAGACTCGAAGGCTGGGACATGGGCGGCATCGGTGCGATGGGCGTGTATCGGCCGAATCGCGACGGCAGCGTCACGAAAGGGCTCGTATTCAACGGCGGCACGACTGACTGGGCCCGCGTGCTGATGGACAAACACGCTGAAAGCCGGCTCGTGGTGGACCAGATCACGCGCAATGTAGTGCGCCGGTTCATCGGCTTGCCGCCGCATCATATTGTGCGTTCGGATGCGATCATCGACGGCGCGGAACGAGGCGCACGGAAGATAGCCGACAACGCATCGGCCTGAGCGATTTGCCCGCCGGAGCCGCGCGGCCCGGCGGTCGTTTTTCCCGCACAGCACATTGCGCGGAGAATTTGCGTGTGCAACCCCACTGAAGATTTATTTTTTTTCCGGTTTAATGCTCGCTGCGGACGCGTCGCGTCATCCCCGGCGGCTGGTCAATGGCGCCGCACTGACGCGCAGTCGTTCCAGCGTTGCTTCACCTCTCGCAATGCCCCTTTCGCATCCGCTGTCAGGCCAAGGCACGGACGCTTTACCCTCCTTGGCCGTGCGCCTCTGCCATGAAGGAATAACGCCGGACGAAACTATTCGTCTCGGGCGTTGTCATGGAAATGCCCGGTTGAAAGGGCAAAAATGCAGAAGGCAGCACTTTTTGCGTCATCGACACCAGGGCAGCAATTCAAGTCGGGAAAAATCGCTCAATGGCATCTTTTCGAAAGAACTTCACCATTCTGATGACGTTGCAGGTATCGACGTACCTAGCACCGCTTCTGACGCTGCCGTGGCTGGCGCGCGTCCTCGGCCCTAGCGAATATGGACGGCTTTCCTTCGCGATGGCCTTCACCACGTATTTCATCACGCTGACCAACTACAGCTTCTCGCTCACCGCGACACCCAAGATTTCGATTAACCGCGATAACCGTGCGCTGCGCTCCAAGATGTTCTGGGAGACGATGTACGCGCAGATAGCACTGTCCATCGCGGGCTTCATCGTGCTGGTCTTGCTGACGTTCATCGTGCCGATGCTCGCGGAAAACCGGGGCCTCCTGCTCGTCGGCTTCGGCATGGCGATCGGCTCCATGCTCATTCCCACGTGGTATTTCCAGGGCGTCGAAGACCTTGGCGTGATCAGCGCAATCGTGTTCGTGGGCCGCGCGCTCAGCATTCCGGCGATGTATCTGTTCGTGCGCCATCACGATGACGTCAACAACGCGATGCTCGTCAACACGCTCGTGCCGCTGCTGTCGGGCATCGCTATCTGCTTCTACCTGTATCTGCGGCGCGAGCTCGACTTCGTCCACGTATCGCTGAAGACCATCATCGAACGGCTGAAGGATGGCTGGAGCGTCTTCATGGCCACATCGCTCGTCGATATCTATGCGTCGAGCAATATCGTGCTGCTGACCTTCATCGCGGGCAACGTGGCGGGCGGTTACTTCGCTGCGGGCGACAAGTTGATCCGCGCGGCGCTGAACATGTTGCGGCCGCTCAAGACCGCCGCGTATCCGCGTGTGAGCTTTCTGATGCACCATGCACGCGATGATGCATTCGCGTTCCTGCGAAAGATGTTCGTGGTGCAAGGCGCGATCGTGTCGATCATCTCGGTGTGCATTTTCTTCGGCGCACCGCTCGCAGTGAAATTGCTCTACGGACCGCAGTTCGGCCCGACGGTGGACGTGCTGCGCTGGATGGCCTTCGTCCCTCTGATGTCCGGGCTGGCCGATCTCTTCGGCGTTCAGACGATGCTTCCGCTCGGCATGAAGTCGCACTTCAGCCGCGTGCTGATTGGCTCCGCCGTGCTCAACTTCGCGTTGCTCGGGGTGCTGGCGACGCTGTTCCACGAGCAGGGCGCAGCGGCGACCGTGCTGGTCGTCGAGACCGCCATCGCGGCGGCAATGGCTTTTACGCTGCATCTCGAAGGCGTGCCGTTGCTCAAGCGCCAGCGTCCGATGACGGAAGGCGCCAATTAATCACCCTGGCGCGTTTCCTGCTGGTAGACGTGCTCCCTTTCCCGTTCCGGCACCGCCGGAACGTCCGTGCCTAACGCCCTGAAACCCGAATTGGCCGCTCAACAGCAGCGGCCTTTGCACGCCTGAGCGCTGCGCTACTCCAGATGTTGGAGCCTTGTATGTGGGGTTCCGCACGGACGGGCGACGGTTCGGGGTTTAAGGTACTAGGTAAGAATACTTATTGTGAGCGGTGGAATGAAACCAGACGACCTTTCGTTCGAACGCGTGCAGAAGCTGGTGGAGCGCGCCGAAAACCTGCGCATGCAATCGGCTGCAATCCCGGTCAAGGATTTGCGGGTGCTTCTCGAAGTTTGCGAAGTCGCCTTCTCGCAGCAGGCATTGGCGAATGCCAAGGCCGAACCCGAAGTCAATTGACTTCGGCAGCAGGACCCAAAGCTCGCTGTCGATCTTGCCGCCCCTGATGACTAGGGGCGCAACGGCAAGTCGCACGGCTACACATTCACTACCGGCTTTGCGTCGTGCAAACTCACTCGCGTATCGAAGAATGCGCCGTCTTTCGACGGGACGGCGCGACTCCGATTGCCGAAACTGAATTCCTCGCCTGGTGCGAGGAAAGCCTTTCGCTGAACAGGCTGGCTCCTGTATCAACGAAACGCACACAATTCAATCGAGCAGCAAAACAAGACTTGTGAATCGAGTGGCCGACATTGCATTCGATTAGTGATGCTGCGTGTCGGCTTCATTCCCTTGTGTTTCGCTTTCAACGTGTATTCGCGCACAGTCCCGCCCTGCTTAGCTCGGGGATATGTGTGCTACCAACTATTGACAGGACCTGGCCGCGCATATTCTCCATTGCGAGTGCAACGGGGTGCGTGGCAATACACTAAAAAAAAGAGTCCAGGAATGAAAGAGATCGTCCACATAACCGAGGCGTTCGGTGGCGGGGTGTTGTCTATGCTGACGCAACTGTCGAACCGCGCAGCGGCGGCAGGAGTCAGTGTCACGATCCTTCATTCCATACGGCCGGAGAGCCCCGTCAACTTCTCGAAGCTCTTTCATCCCGCAGTCAGGCTCGTCCACGTGGACATGTGCCGTGATGTTCATCCGGTCAAGGACTGGACCGGTCTCTGGGATCTCGTGCGCGCGCTTCGCCATTGCGATCCTTCCGTGGTGCATCTTCATTCGTCGAAGGCAGGCGTGCTTGGCCGCGCTGCCGCACGCATTGCAACGCCTGACGCACGGATCTTCTATTCGCCTCATGGCCTGTCCTTTCTGCGCCGTGATGTATCGCCTGCAAAGCAACTGGCTTACTTGAACTTCGAACGCATTGCGGCGCGCATGGGCGGCGTCATCGTCGCGTGTTCGGCGAGTGAGTTACAGGAGATCGAAAGCAAGGTCAATCCGCGCAGCGCGGTGCTGATAGAGAACGGTGTCAACGTATCGGAGATACCGCCGCGCATCGAGAAGAACGATGATCGCATCGTGATCGGCATGAGCGGACGCGCGTCGTATCAGAAAAATCACGAAGCATTCGCCAGGCTTGCAACTACTTTGCAAACGCCGAACGTCGGCTTCTCGTGGATAGGCGGCAATCCCGACGAGTTGCCCGTTGAAGCGCGCAGCGCCGTTGCATGCAGCGGATGGGTCCCGCGCGATCGTGCGCTTGAACTGACTGCGCAGCTCGATGTCTATGTGCAGACATCACGCTGGGAAGGCATGCCGATCGCGCTCATCGAAGCACAGGTCGCCGGCATTCCCGCTGTCGTCACGGATGTCGTCGGCAATCGCGATGTCGTGAGGCATGGTGTGACAGGCTTCGTCGCGACGAGCATCGAAGAGATGGGGGCATACATCGCCCGCCTGCGTGACGATCCCGCGCTACGTGCGCGCATGGGCGCTGCCGCGAGACACGCCGCGAGCGCGCGCTTCTCGATGGACACGATCTTTCGTCAATGGCTGTCGATCTACGAAACGGGATCCGGCAAGCCGGTGCGCGAACCACTCGGGGCAAACGAAGTCGCATCGTATGAAGCCCGGCCGGATTCACAGTTTTAAAGCGAAATACATGGACACTTCGATCGCAACCAGCAAGCTCGTTTATAACGGGCGATTCACGAGCCAGAAGACGACGGGCGTGCAGCGTGTCGCACGCGAACTCGTCGCTGCGCTCGTGAAGCTGCCGGAGGGCGCGCACGTGATGCTCGCGGTGCCTCCGCAGTCCGGGCTCGTGCCGGTCGATGGCGTGCCCACGGTCAAGCTCGGATTCGGCAAGGGTGTGCTGTGGGAGCAGTTCGTGCTGCCGCTATTTGCAGGGCGATCGCGCATCGTCAATTTGAGCAACTCGGGCTCGATCTTTCGTCGCAACCAGATCATCTACATGCACGATGCGGCGGTGTTCGACACGCCCGCGCATTTCTCGTGGAAGTTTCGCATGTGGTATCGCGTGATGTTCTGGATTCTCGCGCGCACGTCGAGTTGTGTGCTGACGAACTCGATGTTTTCGCGGGACCGGCTTGCGCATCATGTGGGCGTTGCGCCCGAGCGCATCGGCGTGGTGCCGCTCGCTGCGGATCATCTCGATCATGTCGTAGCCGATGATTCAGTCATCGCGGAATTAAATCTCACGGCCAATCGTTACGTCCTGGCAGTGAGCAGCATGAATCCGACCAAGAATTTCAAGCGGCTGGTCGAGGCTTTCATGCGTCTGAACGATCCGTCGATCGACCTCGTCATCGTCGGTATGAAGAATACAGCGATTTTCGGTAAGGCACAGGATTTGTCGAACGCACCCAACATCAAGGAAGCAGGCTATGTGAGCGACGAAAAACTCAAGGCGCTGTATCAGCATGCAGCATGTTTCCTGTATCCGTCGATCTATGAAGGCTTCGGCATTCCTCCGCTGGAGGCAATGCGCAACGGATGCCCCACGCTCGTCGGACGCGCTGCGGCGCTGCCGGAAGCATGCGGTGACGCGTCGATCTATTGCGATCCTTATTCGGTCGACGACATGGCGACAAAGCTGCGGGAACTGCTCGATTCGCCTAAGCTAAGCGAAGACCTCAGGCGCCGTGGACTCGCGCACGCCGAGCGCTATCGTTGGACGGAAAGTGCGCGGCTGCTGATGCAATTCGTCAACAGGCAGTAAATACGCGCACGGCGCGCGCTGTTAGGGGAGAAAGCCGGTGAACGTTGGAATCTATTGTGACTCGGGCATCAACGGTGGGCATGAAGAGATGCTCAAGCGGTTCATGCTCGCGCTCATCACGAGCGGAAATGTACAAACGCTGCACATCCTCGTGCCGAAGAGCAATGCGGCGCTGCATCGCTATGTGAGCGAACTGGCGCGCCACAATGCCAAGGTGCGCATGGTGAGCCTGTCATACACCGCGGAATCGATACGCGGCGATCTGTTCGCGCTATTCCGCGCGATCCGCTCAACCGCTGCGACGCTGCGCACGCTGCAGCTTTCGAAGCTGTTGATCGCGCAGGGCACGATCGTATCGGGCATCGCCGGGCTGTTTGCCGCGCGTTATGCGCGTGTGCGTGCGTTGAGCTACTTGCCGCTCGTCGATGACGGCCCGGCCACCGAAAGCTCAACGGATAAGGTCAAGTGGCTCGCGAAGCGCGTAATGTATCGGATGCCTGATGAATTCGTGACCCTCAACGAGCATCTGCGCGGGAAGCTGCGCACGCTCGCGCCGCATGCGCGAACGATGATTCTCGAGAACTACGTCGATGACCGCTTCAGCCGCTCGATGCTGACGAAGTCAGCGGCGCGCGCATCGCTCGGCTTGCCCGATGATGGAACCACGGTCATCGCGCACATCGGCCGCATCAACTTCAAGCAGAAGCGCCAGGACTTTCTGCTCGAAGCGATCGAGCGTCACCCGGAAGCGTTCAAGCGGACCATCGTGCTGATCATCGGTGAAGGCGCCGATGCGGCGCGGCTCGCAGCGATGGTCGATGCCAGCCCGACGCTGACTGCGTGCGTGCGGATCGCCGGTCCGAAGAGCGACGTGCTGCCGTATATCGTCGCGAGCGATACGCTCGTGCTGCCATCGGCTTTCGAAGGCGTGCCGCTCGTGATGATCGAAGCGGTGCTCGCGGAGCGTCCCATCGTGGTATCCCGCATCTGCGGCCTCGATTCGTATCTGCCCGATGCGCTGCTTTTCCCCGCCGGCGATCACGACGCTTTCGTCGAGCGCATCTTTGCCGCCCGCGACGTGCCGATGGCCGCGCTCACCAGCGACTTCCGCCGCCGCTTCTCGCGCGAGGTATTCGAAGCGCAGGCGCAGAACGTGATGATGCCGGCGACGCCATCGCGCGGCGCGTATGACCCGGCATCGCCGCAGCCTTCTGATTTGCTCGCGAAGTAAGCTGGGGGCGCCATGCGAGCGGTGGTGCTTGCATGGCGCCCTCCGGCGCACGCCTCATCCCTTCCCCCGCTCCGTTCTACAATGCTGGTTTCGACCATCGGCGCTATGCCGTGCAACCAGGGAGCAAACATGTCGACAGTCACGACCGATTCCGGTCTCAAGTATGAAGACGTCACCGTCGGCGAAGGCGCCGAAGCCGTCGCGGGCAAGACGGTCAGCGTGCATTACACCGGCTGGCTGACCGACGGCCAGAAGTTTGATTCCAGCAAGGATCGCAACGAGCCCTTCGCCTTCGTCCTCGGCGGCGGCATGGTCATCAAGGGCTGGGATGAAGGCGTGCAGGGCATGAAGGTCGGCGGCGTGCGCCGTCTCACCATTCCGGCGCAACTCGGCTATGGCGTGCGCGGCGCAGGCGGCGTGATTCCGCCGAACGCGACGCTCGTGTTCGAAGTGGAACTGCTGGACGTCTGAGGTACACGTGAGCGCGCCGCTCGCCCTCTCCACGCCCACGGTCTCACTGCGCCGCTATGAACAGGTGCAGGCGTCGGATGAACACGACTTTCATCAGATCGTGCTCGGCTTCGACGGTGCGATGGGCATGGCTGTGGATGGCCGCGAGTCGCAGATTGACCGCCATCGCGCGTGGATCATTCCGGCCGGCGCGCGTCACGAATACTGGGCCGAAGGGGTGAATCGCCAGCTCGTGCTGGATCTCCCGGCATCATCGGTGGCGGTGCCGGCGCGCTTCTTCGAACGCGCCCGCACTGTCGATCTCGATGCCTGCATCACCGAACTCGTCGCGAACGTGGCTACCAGCGTGACCATCGACGATGCCGCGTTGCCGCGACGTTTTGCCTGGCAAGCGGCCACGCGTCTGTGCAGCGCATTGATGGCCGACGCCGGCGCATCGCCGGGTGATGAAATGCGCGCGCTCGACTTCGCCCGCATCGACCGATGGCTGCGCGCGCATCTCTCGGAGCCGCTGCGGGTGGCCGATCTCGCCGCGCACTGCGGCTTCGGCATGCGGCGCTTTCATCAACTGTTCAACGAAGCGTTCGGCGAGACGCCGCATCGCTATCTGCTGCGCTTGCGGCTCGATACGGCGCTCACGCTGCTTGCCGATCCGCGCACTACGCTGACCGCTATCGCGCTCGATGTCGGCTTCGCCGATCAAAGCGCGTTCACGCATGCGTTCTCCAGACGCTTCGGCATCGCGCCGGGGCAATGGCGCAACAGCGGCCTCATGCGCGCACAGTAGACGCAAAAAAGCCCGCTCGTCTGAACGACGCAGCGGGCTTCAATCAAAGCCGCAAAGGGCTTATTCCACCGACAGTTGCAAATGCAGTTGCGAGCGCGCCGGACCGCCATCGAGCGCTTCGCCCGCGATGTCGCGATCCGTCTGCTCCTGCGGCGCAAGACGCGCGGTCTCGATGCGATCGAGATAGTCCGTCGTGACATCGCCGGTGATGTAATTGCCGTCGAAGCACGATGCCTCGAACTCCTTCAGCGCCGGATTGATATCGCGCACCGCGCTCTTCAGATCCTCGACGTCCTGATACACCAGATAGTCCGCGCCGATCATGCGCGCGACTTCGTCGTCGCTGCGGCCATGCGCGACGAGTTCGCCACGCGTCGGCATGTCGATGCCGTACACGTTCGGGAATTTCACCGGCGGCGCGGCGGACGCGAAAATGACCTTGTTCGCGCCGGCATCGCGGGCCATCTGCACGATTTCATGCGAGGTCGTGCCGCGCACGATCGAATCGTCGACGATCAGCACGTTCTTGCCCTTGAACTCGATGCCCATTGCGTTCAGCTTCTGACGCACCGACTTCTTGCGCACCGCCTGGCCCGGCATGATGAACGTGCGGCCCACGTAGCGATTCTTGAAGAAGCCCTCGCGATATTCGACGCCGAGCTTCGCCGCCACCTGCATCGCGGCGGGGCGCGACGAATCGGGAATCGGCATGACGACGTCGATCGGCACGTCGGGCAGCACGCGCTTGATCTTCTCGGCGAGATAGTCGCCCATACGCAGACGCGCGTTGTAGACCGGCACGCCATCCAGACAGGAATCCGGACGCGCGAGATAAACCAGTTCGAAGATGCAGGGGTTCAGCACCGGCTTTTCGGCGCATTGGTGGCTGTGCAGATTGCCTTCGGCGTCGATGAAAATCGCTTCGCCCGGCTCGACATCGCGCACGAACTCGAAACCGATACCCTCGATCGCCACCGATTCCGACGCGACCATCCACTCGACGCCCGTCGACGTTTCGAGCTTGCCGAGCACGAGCGGGCGAATGCCGAACGGATCGCGGAACGCGACGAGACCGTAGCCCGCGATCAGCGAAACGATCGCATACGAGCCCTTCACGCGGCGATGCACGCCCCCGACCGCCTTCCACAGCGCGGCGGCGTCGAGCTGCAGGCCCGAGCTTGCCAGCTGCAGTTCGTGCGCGAAGACGTTGAGCAGGACTTCGGTATCCGATGCGGTGTTGATGTGCCGGCGATCGATCCGGAACATCTCGTCCTTCAACTGCATCCAGTTCGTCAGATTGCCGTTGTGCGCGAGGATGATGCCGAACGGTGCGTTGACGTAGAACGGCTGGGCTTCTTCCTCGTTCGATGCCGAACCGGCCGTCGGGTAGCGCACTTGCCCGATGCCGACCGTGCCCGGCAGGCTGCGCATGTTGCGCGTGCGGAACACGTCGCGCACCATGCCGTTGGCCTTGTGCATGTGGAAGTTGTTGCCGTTGGCCGTGGCGATGCCCGCCGCGTCCTGACCGCGATGCTGCAGCAGCAGCAAGGCGTCATAGATGACCTGATTGACAGGGCTTTGGGAAACTACACCTACGATGCCGCACATGGCATGGTCCTTCAAAGAGTCGAAACGGGGTCGAAAGGCGTGCCGCCTGCGCGCGTTGCCCCGGCTCGTACAAGCCGAACCAGAGGCGACGCAGTGTGGCGTCGCGCGTTCCTCGTGTAGCCAGCCGTTCGTCTATTGTGCGGCGTTTCGCGCCGGATCGCCCGGATCGGGGGCGACGTGCACATACGCGGCGAGCGTATCGGGAAGCAGCGGTTTCAGTTCGCGCACGCCCTGCTCGACCGTCGGCCTGAGCAGCGCATTGCGCCAAAAATCCTTCTGCGGCAATTCGGTCAAGCCGGCAAGGGCGACCAGGATCACCACCAGTATCGCGCCTCTGGCGAGGCCGAACAGCAAGCCCAGCGAGCGGTCCACGCCGCGCAGGCCGGTGACTTCGGTGATGCGCGTCAAAAGCGCCGACAGGACGCTCGACAGCAGCAGCACTGCGCCGACCACCAGCAGAAACGCGATGAGCCATTGCGTCAGCGCGCCGCCCGGCCATGTGGACGGGATATACGGCACGACGACGCCGACGAAGCGGCCCGCGATCAGTATCGCGGCAATCCACCCCACCAGTCCGAAGGCTTCGGCCAGCAACCCGCGCCACATGCCGCGCAACGCCGACAAGCCGATCACCGCCATTACCGCGTAGTCGAAGCTCGTAAACATCGGCGCTTAGTTCGACGCCGAACGCTTGCCGCCGGCGAGTCCCGCCTGGCGCACCTTCACGAGCGCCGCCGACGCCGCCGCGCGATCCGGGAACGGTCCCGCTCGCAGCAACGCACGGGACGAGCCGTCCGTCTGCTGCCGATGCTCGACATATGCGGGCACACCCGCGGCTTTCAACTTGTGAACCCAGTTCTGCGCGGCGGTTTCGTCGTCGAAGGTGCCGATTTGCAGCACGAAGCGGCTGCCTGCGGGCGACGACGGCGTGTTCGCGGTGGCGGAAGTCGTGTTGCTGGTGTTGTCTGTGTCTCCTGCCTGCTCGACAGCCTGCGGCTTGGCGGCCGGCTTCGCGGCAACGGCTGGCTTCGGTTCCGGCCTCGGTTCCGACTTGGCTTCGGGCTTCGGTTCAGGCTTCGCTTGCGCAACCGGCGCGGACGCTTGCGGCTGCTGCGTTTGCGCCACGGCCGGCGCCGATGTTGGCGCAGGACCGTCATGCGCGACGCCCGCTTGCGTATCGGCGTCTTCCGCGTCGCGCGATTGCTTCGCGGCCGGCGCGGCGCGGCTAGGAATGTCGATGGAAATGTCGTCGGTGACGGGCTTCGGGCGCGAATCCAGCACCATCGGTAGAACGATGACCGCCGCCAGCACCAGCGCGATCGCGCCGACCAGCCTGCGGCGCGCGCGCTGCTTCTCGGGTAGGGTGGGGTCGAGCATCATCGCGTCGGCGTCCGTGCGCTCCGAGCGGCGCGTGCGGCGTTCCGTGCGCACGGTATGACGCGAGCCGCGCGGGGAATCGGGGTATGCGTCGCTCGCCGCGCGTGCGTCGTCTTTCTTGCCGAACGAGAAAAGTCCCATGTATGGCTTGGTGCGAGATGCTTGGACGCCCGGCCTGGCCGACCGTCTCAGTGATGCTGCGATTTGCGGTAGGCCATGACCCCAGCCACCGTATAGAAACTACCGAAAACCACGATTCTATCATTTTCGGACGCCCGGCTTAACGCATCTTGAAAAGCATCGGCCGGGCTGTTGAAGCGTGCAACGCTGCTGTCGGGGCCTTCGTTGACACCGGCTTCCCGCAGCACCGCTTCCAGCCGCTCCGGCGATGCCGCCCGCGGCGTCGGCAGCGCGGTCACGTTCCAGTGATCGATTTCACCGCGGAACTGGCGGATGACGCCGTCGATATCCTTGTCGTTCATCGCGCCGAACACCGCGTAGGTGTACGGGAAGTAGCCCATGTTGCCCAAGTTCTGCGCCAGCACGGCGGCGGCGTGCGGATTGTGAGCGACATCCAGAATGATCTGCGGCTTGCCCGGCAGCACCTGGAATCGTCCCGGAAGCTCAACGTTCGCAAGCCCGAGGCGAATGTCCTGCGCGGACACCGGCAGCCGGTCGCGCAACGCTTCGAGGGCGGCCAGCGCAGCCGACGTGTTGATCAACTGATTCGCGCCGCGCAGCGCCGGATAAGCGAGCGCCGAGCGCCGCTGCGTGCGCCCGATGTAGCTCCATTGCTGCCGCTCGTTGCCCGGCTGCGCTTCGTAGCGAAAATCGCGGCCGACGAGCCACAGATCCGCGCCGATGGCCTCGGCGTGATCGATCAGTGTCTGCGGCGGCGAGGGATCGCCGCACACCGCCGGCTTTCCCGAACGGAAGATGCCCGCTTTCTCGAATGCGATCTTCTCGCGGGTATCGCCGAGGTAGTCCGTATGATCGATGTCGATGCTCGTAATCACCGCGCAATCCGTATCGACGATGTTGACGGCATCCAGCCGCCCGCCGAGCCCGACTTCGAGAATTACCGCGTCCAGTCCGCGCGACGCGAAGAGATGCAGGATCGCGAGCGTCGTGAATTCGAAATACGTCAGTGAAACCGGCTCAGGCAGGCTCGCGCGCGCTTTCTCGACGGCTTCGAAATGTTCGAGCAACTCGGCGTCGCTGGCTTCCGCGCCGTCGATCCGCGCCCGCTCGTTGAACGCGAGCAAGTGCGGCGACGTGTGACAGCCCACGCGATACCCGGCGCGCAGCAGAATGGTTTCGAGGATCGCGCAGGTCGAGCCCTTGCCGTTGGTGCCGCCGACGGTGATGACCGGGCAGTCGAACGTCAGCCCAAGCGCGTCTTTCACGCGGCCGATCCGTGTCAGACCCATGTCGATGCCGACGGGATGCGCCGCCTCAAGATGGGCGAGCCACGCGTCGAGTGTGGGGAAAGTGTTCATTGTCGAGATCGAGAAAGCAAAAACGCCGCGCGGAACCTCGCGGGTTCACGCGCGGCGCGGCGCGGGACGGAAACGGCCTCAGGCGACGGAATCGGCGGGCTGCCCCGTCATCAACGCCATCAACTGGGCGATTTCCTCGCGCATCTTCCGGCGATCGATGATCATGTCGACCGCGCCCTTCTGCAGCAGGAATTCGGCGCGCTGGAAGCCTTCCGGCAGCTTTTCGCGCACGGTCTGCTCGATCACGCGCGGACCCGCGAAGCCGATCAGCGCCTTCGGCTCCGCGATCACGACATCGCCGAGGAACGCGAAGCTCGCGGACACGCCGCCCATCGTCGGATCGGTCAGCACGGAAATGAACGGCAGCTTCGCCTCGGACAGCTTGGTCAGGAGCGCGGTGGTCTTCGCCATTTGCATCAGCGAAAGCAGGCTTTCCTGCATGCGCGCGCCGCCCGACGCCGTGAAGCAGATGAACGGCACGTTCTGCTCGATGGCATTGCGCGCGCCGCGCACGAAGCGCTCGCCGACGACCGAGCCCATCGAGCCGCCCATGAACGAGAATTCGAAGCACGCGACGACGCACGGCAACGTGTGGATCGCACCGCCCATGACGACCATCGCGTCGGTTTCGTCGGTGTCTTCCATCGCCTCTTTCAGACGATCCGGGTACTTGCGGCTGTCCTTGAACTTCAGCGCGTCGACCGGAACGACTTCCTGGCCGATTTCATAGCGGCCTTCCGGATCGAGCAGGCGATCGAGCCGCTCGCGCGCGCCGATACGCATGTGATGACTGCACTTCGGGCAAACATGCAGATTCGCCTCGACGTCATTGCGGTACAGCACCGCTTCGCACGACGGACACTTGACCCACAGGCCCTCGGGGATGCCCTTGCGGCTCTTGGGGTCGGTTTGCTTGATCTTGGGCGGCAGCAGTTTGTCGAGCCAGCTCATCGTTTTTCCTTGACTGTTCGGGGGCCGCGGCGCGCGAGTCGCGCGGCGCGGCGGCGAAAATTACCTGGCGGAGTCGAGCGCCGTGCGGATTTCCGCGATGAAGCTCGAAAGCGACGCCGCAGCTGTTTCGGGCGGCGCCTCTTCGAGCAACTGCACGAGCCGGCTGCCGATGACCACGGCATCCGCGACTTCGGCCACGGCACGGGCGGTTTGGGCGTCGCGAATGCCGAAACCGACGCCGACCGGCAGGGGCACGTGCGACTTGATGGCCGGGATTTTACTCGCGATGCGGGAAACGTCCAGATTAGCGGCGCCGGTCACGCCGGTGAGCGACACGTAATAGACGTAGCCGCTGGCGATTTTGCCGACCGCCGCGATGCGCTCGTCCGTCGACGTGGGCGCGAGCAGGAAGATCGGATCGATGCCTGCGGCGCGCATCGTCGTGCTGAAGTTTTCCGATTCCTCCGGCGGATAATCGACGACCAGCACGCCGTCCACGCCCGCCTGCTTCGCGGCTTGCGCGAACGCTTCAGCGCCCATGCGCTCGATCGGATTCGCGTAGCCCATCAGCACGACGGGCGTTGTGTCGTCGGTTTCGCGGAAGCGCGCGACATCGGCGAGCACGCGCTTCAACGTCACGCCGCGCGCCAGTGCGCGCTCGGACGAACGCTGGATGACAGGGCCATCGGCCATCGGGTCGGAGAACGGCACGCCCAGTTCGATGACGTCCGCGCCGCCCTTCGCGAGCGCGTGCATGAATTCGACGGTCTGTTCGGGGTTGGGATCGCCCGCGGTGATGAACGGGATCAGCCCTTTCCTGCCTTGAGCGGCGAGCGCCGCGAGCGTGTTCTTGATACGGGACATGGTGATTCTCGTAGTCGTATTCGGTAGGCGTCGATAGACGCGGTCAGCGACGCTATTGCGCGGCTTGCGCTTCGGCGGCAAGCGGAACGGCTGCAGGCTTCGGAGGCGCCGCATTTGCGTGCGCGATGCGGCCTTCCGCGATCGCGCAGTAATCGGCGTTGATTTCGTAACCCGTGAACAAACGTCCGTGGCGCGCGCACGCAACCGCCGTCGTGCCGCTGCCCATGAACGGATCGAGCACGCGGCCGCCCGGCGGACAACTTGCCAGCACCATGCGCTCGACGATTTCCAGCGGCTTTTGCGTCGGATGATCGACGCGTTCCGCGTGCTGGCGATGCAGCCGCGATACCGACCAGACGTCCTTCGGGTTATAGCCCAGCTCCAGCCACTTGCTGCCTTCGAAGATCTTGCGCGAGCGCGCTTTCTTCGTCGCTGCGTCGTAAGGGATGCGCACCGGATCGAGATCGAAGTAGTAATCCCTCGATACCGCGAAATAACCGATGTTGTCGTGCACCGACGTGTACTTGCGCGTCGTTCCGCCCATGCTCGGCACACGCCGGTCCCAGACGATCTCGTTGACCATCATCAACCGGCGCTTCAGGAACACGAACAGTTCGGGCGAGTATTGCCAGGTGCAGAAGATATACAGCGAGCCGCTCTTCTTGAGCTTCGGAATCGCCATGTCGAGCCAGCGATACGTCCATTCCAGAAAGGCGTCGCCCGACAACATATCCGAGTCGTTCCCGTAATCCTTGCCCAGTCCATAGGGCGGATCGGCGACGATCAGGTCGATCGACGCATCGGGAATGTTCGCGGCATCGGCCAGGAAATCGCGGTTGCGAATGTCGATGCCGGCGCCTTGCAGCGCGCCGGCGGACAACGGTTCGTCGATGACAGTGCGCATCTGCGGCTTAGAACTGGATGCCCGATCGCTCCGCGACCGTGTGCATGTCCTTGTCGCCACGGCCCGACAGGTTGACGAGCAGCACCTTGTCGCGCGGCAACGTCTTCGCGAGCTTCGCGCCGTAGGCAAGCGCGTGGCTCGATTCGAGCGCCGGGATGATGCCTTCGATGCGGCAGCAGTCGTGGAACGCCTTGAGCGCCTCGTCGTCCGTGATGCCGACGTACTCGGCGCGGCCCGCGTCCTTCAGCCACGCGTGCTCGGGACCGACGCCCGGATAATCCAGCCCCGCCGACACCGAATGCGTCTCGATGATCTGGCCGTCGTCGTCTTGCAGCAGATACGTGCGATTGCCGTGCAGGACGCCGGGGCTGCCGCCCATCAGCGACGCCGCATGACGGCCCGTGTCGATGCCATCGCCCGCGGCCTCGACGCCGATGAGCCGCACGTCCGTGTCGTCGATATACGGATAGAAAATGCCCATAGCGTTCGATCCGCCGCCCACGCACGCGATGACCGCGTCCGGCTGACGGCCCGCCATTTCAGGCATCTGCACGCGGCATTCGTCGCCGATCACGCGCTGGAAGTCGCGCACCATCATCGGATACGGATGCGGACCCGCGACTGTGCCGATGATGTAGAACGTGTTTTCGACGTTCGTGACCCAGTCGCGCATGGCTTCGTTGAGCGCGTCCTTGAGCGTGCGCGAGCCGGATTCGACCGGCACGACGGTCGCCCCGAGCAGCTTCATGCGATAGACGTTCGCCGCTTGCCGCCGCACGTCCTCCGCGCCCATGTAGACGACGCATTCCATGCCGAAGCGCGCCGCGATGGTCGCCGTGGCGACGCCGTGCTGGCCCGCGCCCGTCTCGGCGATCACGCGCGGCTTGCCCATCTTGCGCGCGAGCAGCGCCTGGCCGATCACGTTGTTCACCTTGTGCGCGCCGGTGTGATTCAGGTCTTCGCGCTTCAGATAAAGCTGTGCGCCGCCGAGCATCTCGCTCCAGCGTTTCGCGTGATAAATCGGGGAAGGACGGCCGACGTAGTGCTTCAGTTCGTAGTCGTATTCCGCCTGGAACTCGGGGTCCTGGCGGGCCGCGTCATAGGCGCGGCGCAGTTCGTCGAGGGCATGAATGAGCGTTTCGGAAACGAAAACGCCGCCATACTGGCCAAAGTGGCCTCTTTCGTCAGGCAAGTTGTACATTGCGTCACTCTCTCGGTGGCGGTCCGACAATTCAAGTCGGCGCCGCATTCGGAATCAGGCGGCGTCCGCTTCGCGCACCGCGCGCACGAACGCCGTCATTCGGGCATGATCCTTCACGCCCTTGGCGCCCGGCACTTCGATGCCGCTGGAGACATCGACCGCGAACGGGCGCACGCGCCGGATGGCTTCACTGACGTTTTGCGTGTTCAACCCACCACTCAAAACGGCCCGATGCCCGAGATCTGTTGGGATAAGTGACCAATCGAATACCTTTCCACCGCCGCCGAAGCCCTCGACGAGCGCGTCGAGCAGGATGCCGCCTGCGGCTGCATATTTAAGCGACGATTCTACCAAATCGCTTGCAGCCGCATCAGGCCCGACACGCACTGCGCGCCAATAGGGCAAACCCGCAATCGCGGCAAGTTTGGCGCATTGCTCGGGCGTTTCGTCGCCGTGAAACTGAAGAAGCGAAAGCGGAACGCTGGACGTGACTTCCGCGATCCATTCGGGCGTCGCGTTGACGAACAGGCCGACGGCTGAGACGAGCGGCGGCACGTGCCGCGCCAGTTCGACGGCTTGCGGGATGCTCACCGAACGCGGGCTCGGCGGATAGAAGACGAAGCCCACCGCATCCGCGCCGAGCGCGACGGCGTGCTTGACGTCATCCACGCGCGACAATCCGCAGAGCTTGATTCTCGTTCGATGCAAGTTCTGGTCGTTCATGTCTGATCGGTCCAAATGGCGCTCCACGGCATGCTCGCGATATGCGGCGGCGGCACCGCGAAGCGTTCGGGATAGCCCACTTCCGCCAGATAAAGTCCGTCGGGCATGAACGTCGGCGCAGCGGCGCGGCGGTCGCGGGCGGCGAGGACGTCGGCCATCCACGAGACGGGGTGCCGGCCGCGCCCGATCGCGACAAAGCATCCCATCAGATTACGCACCATGTGATGCAGGAACGCGTTGGCGCGAAAACGGAAGTGGGCGAAATCGCCCTGCTCGCGCACGTCGATCCGATACATATGCTTGACCGGCGTTTTCGCCTGACAATCCGCTGCACGAAACGACGAAAAATCGTGCTCTCCGATGAGACACGCCGCCGATTCGCGCATCGCGGCGACATCGAGCGGCGTGTGCACCCAGCCCGCGCGCTTCGAGAGCATGGGTGAACGCACCGGATTGACGTACAGCACGTAATAGTAAGTGCGCTCGAATGCCGCGAAGCGCGCGTGGAAATCGTCGGGCATCGGCTTCGCCCACTGCACCGCGACCGATTCCGGCAGGAACGCGTTGGTGCCGCGCACCCACGAGAACACCGTGCGCTCGAGGTCCGTATCGAAATGGACGACTTGACCGAGACCGTGAACGCCCGTATCCGTGCGGCCCGCGACAACCGTTTGCAGCGGCGTCTGCGCGAATTCCGCGAGCGCGCGTTCGAGTTCGTCCTGCACCGTGTTGCCGTGCGGTTGCGATTGCCAGCCGCTGAACGCGGCGCCGTCGTACTGAACGCCTAACGCAATGCGCATATCAGGAATGCGGTGCGAGCGTCGAAAGCAGCGCGGCGGCTTGCTGGCGCGTGGCCGTATCGTTCGACGCGATGACTTCCTGCAGCAGCGTGCGCGCGCCGCCCAGATCGCCCAGTTCAATGTACTCGACCGCCAGCTCGAGCTTGTTGCGTGCGATCGTCGCCAGTTGCGCCGGGGTCAGCGCCGGCAGGGGCTCGGTATGGCTCGACGGCAGATTCAGATCGAAATCCAGGCTGAGCGGCCCGTACGGCGTCGCGCCAAGACCGGCGACCGACGCAGCGCCGGCCGTTCCCGCTTCGATCTGCGCGGCGGCCGAGGGCGGCTCCATCTTTCGGAGTCGCCCGGCGTCCGTGCCGGCGACGGGCTGCGGCACGAACGGCACCGGCTCGATCGGCGTTTGCGACTCGCGCAAAGCGGGGGCAGCGCCGGCATCGCCCGGCGTTCCCAGTTGCAAATCCATGCGCGGCGGCAAGCTCAGGTCGAGCGAGCCGAGGGCCTCGACGGCTTCGGTCGGAAACTTGGGCATCGGGAAGCGATCGCCGCGCGTCGGTTCGTCGTCGTCCGCAGCTTCTTCCGGATGCCTCTCGCGGCGCGCCGCCTGCTCCGCCGCGCGTTGCTCATCGGCAGCCTGCGCCTGCGCCTCGCGCAATTCAGCCTCGCGCGCGATGATCTCCCGCGCAGCCGCCTCGCGGGCATGTTGCGCCTGCGCTTCCTGTTCGGCGGCTTCGCCTTCGTGGCGCGCCATTTCGGCGGCGAGCGCGTCGCGCGCTGCTGCCTCGCGTGCGCGAATCTCGCGCTCTTCGGCCTCGCGCGTCGCGGCTTGCCGGGCGGCTGCCTGACGTTCTTCGGCTTCCCACTTTTCGGCTTCGCGGGCGGCGGCTTCGCGAGCGGCGATGTCTCCCTCGTTAGCATCGCTGTCCTGCCCGTCCGCCGTGCCGGAGTGTTGCAGCGGCGGCACGAACCCCGCGTGAATCGCCGCGGGCGGCGACGGCATGAACGGCGCGGGCGGCTCGGCGCGTGTTTCGACGGACTCGGGCGCGTGCGGCGTCGCCGGTTCGGCTTCGTGCAGCGCGGTCGGCAGAGACGCCGGCGGCGTATCGACGGAGGGCACGGCATCGTCGTCGGACGGGGCGGCGAAGGTCTGAGCCGCCTCGTAGCTCTCGATGCTCGCCGCCACCGCGTTCAATTCCGACTGATCGCGCTCGACGGCCTTGCCCTCGAGTTCGGCCGCGCCGGAGCCTGCCGGCGGTGCGGGGAACGCGGGCGTCACGGGGCGCTCGCTATTTCGCGCATCGGCTTCGGCTTGCGCCACCGCACGGCGGCGTTTTGCGCTGCGCCACATCATCAGCAGGAACAGCAGGACGAGTACCGCGATCGCGAGACCGAACAGCATCGGATCGGGGCCGACACGGCGCGTGGGGGCCGTTTCCGGCGCCGGGGCGCTGGCCGTTGGTGCGCTGGCCGTTGGTGCGACGGCGGGCGCGGGCTGCGGCTCCGAAGCCTGTTCGATACCCGAAGCCGGCGCGATGCCCGAAGCGGCCTCCGCCGGCGCTTCCGGCGACGACGCAACCGGGCCAGCAGGACTGACCGCTGGCGCACTCGCCTGATCGGCGCCGGCCGGAGCCTGCGTCGCGGATGCAGCGCCGGTATCGCCCGCCGGCACGTTGAGCACCGCGCCGAGCTTGAGCCTGTTGATGTCGTGCCCGGCGAACGCGTTCGGATTCGCGTCGAAGAGCTCACGCGCCATTTTTTCCCGAACGACGCGTTCCTTCGACCCGGTGATTTCCGCGGCGACGTCGTTGAGCGACTGTCCCGGTTTGACCGCGTACCGCTGGCCGGACGCGCCCGCGACGGCCGCCGAGGCTGTGTCAGCGGCGGCGCCGCTCGCCTGCGCGAGCGCCGCGCCGGGGTTCGTCCAGAGCAGCGTGCAGACGGCGACGCTTGCCGCGGCGAGCGCCGCACGCGATGACGGGATGAAAGACCGGCGGGGTCGTCGAATCATTGAAACTCCAGGGTACGGCGAAGAATTGAGACAGGAACGAAGACTCGCGCGCCCGAAACGGTCATGACCGGCCATTCGCGCACAGCGCCACACCATCGGGCGCACAAACAAAAAAGCGCCGCGATAACGCGACGCTTTTTCTTCGAGGTCCGCGCTTTCTGGCGCGTAGTTTACTTTACTTGTCCAGCAGAATGCGAAGCATGCGGCGCAGCGGCTCGGCGGCGCCCCACAGAAGCTGGTCGCCGACCGTGAACGCCGACAGATACTCGCCGCCCATCGCCAGCTTGCGCAGACGGCCGACCGGCACCGTCAGCGTGCCCGTGACGACGGCCGGCGACAAATCGCGCATCGACGCTTCACGCTCGTTCGGCACGACCTTCACCCAGTCGTTCGCCGAAGCCAGAATGCCGTTGATCTCGTCGAGCGGCACGTCCTTGTTGAGCTTGATGGTCAGCGCCTGCGAGTGGCAACGCATCGCGCCGATCCGCACGCAGAGGCCATCGACGGGAATCGAGCCCGGCTGGCCCATCGCGGGCTTGCCCAGAATCTTGTTGGTTTCCGCGCCGCCCTTCCACTCTTCCTTCGACATGCCGTTGCCGAGATCCTTGTCGATCCACGGAATCAGCGACCCGGCGAGCGGGACGCCGAAATGCTCGGTCGGCATGGCGTCGCTGTTCATCGTCGACAGAACCTTGCGGTCGATGTCGAGAATAGCCGACGACGGATTCGCGAGATCGTCCGCGACCGACGCGTTCAGCGCGCCCATTTGCGACAGCAGTTCGCGCATGTTCTGTGCGCCCGCGCCGGACGCGGCCTGGTACGTCATGGCCGTCATCCAGTCGACGAGGTTCTCGCGGAACAGGCCGCCCAGCGCCATCAGCATCAGGCTGACCGTGCAGTTGCCGCCGACGAAATCGCGCCCGCCCTTGACGAGCGAATCCTTGATGACGTTCAGGTTGACCGGGTCGAGGATGATGACCGCGTCGTCCTTCATGCGCAGCGCCGATGCCGCATCGATCCAGTAGCCTTTCCAGCCCGCCGCGCGCAGCTTCGGATACACGTCGTTCGTGTAGTCGCCGCCCTGGCAGGTGATGATGGCGTCGCATTTCTTCAGGTCGTCGATGCTCGTTGCATCTTTGAGCTTCGTCTCGTTTTTGGCGAACGACGGCGCGTTGCCGCCCGCATTGCTGGTGCTGAAAAACACCGGTTCGATCAGGTCGAAATCGCCTTCCTGCTGCATGCGCTGCATCAGGACGCTGCCGACCATACCGCGCCAACCAACGAGACCTACGTTCATGACTAACCTTATGTGTGGATTCTTCCCCGCATCCTTGCCCGGCGTGGCCGCGCGGGGAAGACGCTCGGACACGAGGGACGATCAGCGAATCGTGATCGCTTTAATGGAGACTTTCGTAATGCGCGTTTTCGACGTAATGACGCCGATGCGCTTGACGATGACGAGACCCGTCGCGCGAGCGTCGATGCCGCGACCGATGGAATCCGTAGAGAATTGAGAGTTCTTCGCCATGACCTAGCAATATACACGATCTGCGGCGCGTTGGTCCGCGGTTGCGGCGCGCGCCGTGGATCGATTCGAACGACGCGTCAATGCTACCGGATCGGCCGCTTCGAAAAGAAACGGCCGATCGTTTTATCGACCGTTCAAAGCGCAGCCAGCACTGCGGCGCCCATTTCCTTAGTGCCGACAGTCTTGCCGTCTTGCGTCGCGATGTCGCCGGTGCGGTAGCCCTGCTCCAGCACCTTCTTCACCGCGCTTTCAATGCGATCCGCCTGTTCCGCTTTGCCGAGCGAATAGCGAAGCATCATTGCCGCCGACAGGATGGTCGCGAGCGGATTCGCCACGCCCTTGCCCGCGATGTCCGGCGCGGAGCCGTGCGACGGCTCGTACAAGCCCTTGTTGTTCTTGTCGAGCGACGCCGACGGCAGCATGCCGATCGAGCCGGTCAGCATCGCGGCTTCGTCCGAGAGAATGTCGCCGAACATGTTGCCGGTAACGACCACGTCGAAGGCTTTCGGCGCTTTGACGAGCTGCATCGCCGCGTTATCGACGTACATGTGCGACAGCTCGACTTCCGGATATTCCTTGGCGACGTCGATCATCGTGTCGCGCCAGAGTTGCGAAGTTTCCAGCACGTTGGCCTTGTCCACGCTCGTCAGCTTCTTCTGGCGCTTCTGCGCGGCGGCGAACGCGACATGCGCGATGCGGCGCACTTCCGGCTCCGAATAGCGCATCGTGTCGAAGCCTTCGCGCGCGCCTTCGAACGGACCGTCCGGCGCTTGACGCACACCGCGCGGCTGGCCGAAGTAGATGTCGCCGTTCAGTTCGCGCACGATGAGGATGTCGAGACCCGACACGATTTCCGGCTTCAGCGACGACGCGGCCGTCAATTGCGGATAGCAGATCGCCGGACGGAAGTTCGCGAACAGTTGCAGATGCTTGCGCAGCCCGAGGATGGCCTGCTCGGGACGCAGCGCGCGTTCGAGCTTGTCGTATTTCCAGTCGCCGACGGCGCCGAAAAGGATCGCATCGGCTTCTTTCGCCAGCTTGAGCGTCGATTCCGGCAGCGGATGGCCATGTGCTTCATACCCCGCGCCGCCGACGGGCGCTTCTTCCAGCTCGAACTTTTCGCCGAGCGCGTTCAGCACTTTGACCGCTTCGGCCATGATTTCGGGGCCGATCCCGTCGCCGGGCAACACTGCGATTTTCATCTGTCTCTTCCTTTGATTTATCCGATCAAGCGATTGTTCAACCACGGCTGCTTCGCGAGCCGCTCCGCTTCGAACGCCTTGATCTTGTCGGCGTGACGCAGCGTGAGGCCGATATCGTCGAAACCGTTCAGCAGGCAGAATTTGCGGAAGCCGGGGACATCGAACGCGTACTCGGTGCCGTCGCCGGTTCGCACGACTTGCGCTTCCAGATCGATCGTCAGCTTGAAGCCGACGAACGCATACGTTTCGTTGAAGAGCTTGTCGACCTGCTGCTCCGACAACACGACCGGCAGCAAGCCGTTCTTGAAGCAGTTGTTATAGAAAATGTCCGCGAAGCTCGGCGCGATGATCGCCCGAAAGCCGTATTGATCCAGCGCCCACGGCGCGTGCTCGCGCGAGCTGCCGCAGCCGAAATTCTTGCGCGTCAGCAAGATCGACGCGCCCTGATAGCGCGACTGATTCAGCACGAAATCCGGATTGAGCGGACGCTTGCTGTTGTCCTGGCCGGGTTCGCCGACATCCAGATAGCGCCATTCGTCGAACGCATTCGGGCCGAAGCCCGTGCGCTTGATCGACTTCAGGAACTGCTTGGGGATGATCGCGTCCGTGTCGACGTTCTCGCGATCCAGCGGCGCCACGAGCCCGCTATGAACGATGAATTTTTCCATGGTCTTTCTCAGTGTCCCGATTGATCACGCGAGCTTGCGCACGTCGACGAAATGGCCTTCGATCGCGGCGGCGGCAGCCATCGCCGGGCTGACGAGATGCGTGCGGCCGCCCGCGCCCTGACGCCCTTCGAAATTGCGGTTCGACGTCGACGCGCAGCGCTCGCCTGCATCGAGGCGGTCGGCGTTCATCGCGAGACACATCGAGCAACCCGGCTCGCGCCATTCGAAACCGGCGTTCGTGAAAATCTTGTCGAGACCTTCGCGTTCGGCCTGAGCCTTCACGAGACCCGAACCCGGCACGACCATCGCGAGCCGCACATTCGGCGCGACGCGCTTGCCGAGCGACTTGACGACATACGCCGCCGCGCGCAGGTCTTCGATGCGCGCGTTCGTGCAGGAACCGATGAAGATCTTGTCCGGCCTGATGGATTCGATTGGCGTATTCGGCTGCAGCGCCATGTAAGTGAGCGCGCGCTCCATCGCGTCGCGTTTGACGGGGTCTTTTTCACGCTCGGGATCGGGTACGCGGCCGTCGATGGACGTCACCATTTCCGGCGATGTGCCCCACGTCACTTGCGGCACGATTTCGGCCGCGTTGATCTCGACGACGCGATCGAACTGCGCGCCATCGTCCGATTTGAACTGACGCCAGTATTCGACCGCCTGATCCCATTCGACGCCCTGCGGCGAATACGGACGGTCCTTCAGGTAGTTGATGGTGGTATCGTCGACGGCCACCATGCCCGCGCGCGCGCCCGCTTCGATCGCCATATTGCAGACGGTCATGCGGCCTTCCATCGTCAGCGACCGAATGGTCGAGCCGCCGAATTCGATTGCATAGCCCGTGCCGCCCGCCGTGCCGATCTTGCCGATGACTGCGAGCACGATGTCTTTCGCCGTGCAGCCGCGCGGCAACTGACCTTCGACCTTGACGAGCATGTTCTTGCTCTTCTTTTGCAGCAGCGTCTGGGTGGCGAGGACGTGCTCGACTTCCGACGTGCCGATGCCATGCGCAAGCGCGCCGAACGCGCCGTGCGTCGACGTATGCGAATCGCCGCAGACGATCGTCATGCCGGGCAGCGTCGCGCCCTGCTCCGGCCCGATGATGTGCACGATGCCCTGACGCAGGTCGTTCATCTTGAACTGCGTGATGCCGAATGCATCGCAATTGGCGTCGAGCGTGTCGACTTGCAGCTTCGAAACGGGATCGGCGATGCCGTGCGAGCGGTCGGTCGTCGGCACGTTGTGGTCGGACACGGCGAGATTCGCGCTGATGCGCCACACCGGGCGCTCGGCCAGCTTCAGACCTTCGAACGCTTGCGGGCTCGTGACCTCGTGCAGCAGATGACGATCGATATAGAGGATCGAGGTGCCGTCCTCTTCCGTGTGGATAACGTGCGTGTTCCACAACTTGTCGTAGAGAGTCTGGGACATGGTGAGCGCTTTCGTAGGTGACTGCGGGGTGTTATGGGGTGCGGCCTGTTGGACGATTATGCCACTTCCATCACGGCGCGTGGTACTAGGCTAAACGAAAAAAGCGTGCAAATTCAGTGGGTTATCGTAGTGGTGGCGATACCTGGATTGGGACTACCTGCTTGATTCGGAAGCGCACCGTCGCGGCCGTCCGCACCGTCGCGGCCACCGCAAGCTACGGTGCGACTGTATGCAAGCGCTTATGGCTCGCCCAGGTTCGCTCACGGGCCAGCCGCTCGAGAATACGCTTCTTGCGCCGCACCGCTGAACTCCCGCCAGACGCAAAAAAGCCCCGGCAGTCGCCCGCCGGGGCTTTTTCGAATATCGCTCCAACTAACCGACTTACCGCTTGTCGAGCGGCTTCACTTCACGCGGCGTGTGGCCGATGAACAACTGGCGCGGACGGCCGATCTTTTGCTCGGGATCAGCGATCATCTCGTTCCACTGCGCAATCCAGCCCACCGTACGCGCCATCGCGAAGATGCACGTGAACATCGACGTCGGGATGCCCAGCGCGCGCTGCACGATGCCCGAGTAGAAGTCGACGTTCGGGTACAGCTTGCGCGACACGAAGTATTCGTCTTCCAGCGCGATCTTTTCCAGTTCCATCGCGAGCTTGAACAGCGGGTCGTCGTGCAGGCCCAGTTCGTTCAGCACTTCGTGGCAGGTTTCGCGCATCAGCTTCGCACGCGGATCGTAGTTCTTGTACACGCGGTGACCGAAGCCCATCAGCTTCACGCCCGAGTTCTTGTCCTTCACCTGCTTGATGAACTCAGGAATGTTGTCGACGGAGCCGATCTCTTCCAGCATGTTGAGCGCGGCTTCGTTCGCGCCGCCGTGCGCCGGGCCCCACAGACACGCGATACCCGCTGCGATACACGCGAACGGATTCGCACCCGACGAACCGGCCAGACGCACCGTCGACGTCGACGCGTTCTGCTCGTGATCCGCGTGCAGAATCAGGATGCGGTCGAGCGCGCGCACGAGCACGTCGTTGACCTTGTACTCTTCGCACGGGTTCGCAAACATCATGTGCATGAAGTTCGCGCTGTACGACAGCTCGTTGCGCGGATACACGAACGGCTGGCCGATGCTGAACTTGTACGCCATCGCGACGAGCGTCGGCAGCTTCGCAATCATGCGGATTGCCGAGACTTCGCGGTGACGCGGATCGTTGATGTTCAGCGAGTCGTGGTAGAACGCGGACAGCGCGCCGACCGCCGCCACCAGGACGGCCATCGGATGCGCGTCGCGACGGAAGCCGCGGAAGAAGAAGTGCATCTGCTCGTGCACCATCGTGTGACGCGTGACCGTGTCCACGAATTCCTCTTTCTGCGCAGCCGTGGGCAGTTCGCCCTTCAGCAGCAAGTAGCACGTTTCGAGGAAGTCGGCGTTCACGGCCAACTGCTCGATCGGGTAGCCGCGATACAGCAGCTCGCCCTTGTCGCCGTCGATGTAGGTGATCGCCGAATTGCACGCCGCCGTCGACATGAAGCCCGGGTCATACGTGAACTTGCCGGTCTGACCGTACAGCTTGCGGATGTCGATCACGTCGGGGCCCATCGTGCCCTTGTAGATCGGCATTTCAACGCTCGGCGAGTTGTCGCTGAACGATAGCGTGGCTTTAACATCTGACGGGGTCATAGCACATCCTCAATCGAAGTATGGATACAGGTTTTCGATAATTTGCACGACGGAAGCTGCGCGGCAGGACTGCACGATCGACCGCTGTCCGCTCTCAACCGCTTGGCGCGCGGACTCACGGCGCATTGTGCAAAACTCCGCGGATCTCTGCCGAAATCACACGGAACGCAGGATCTGAATCAGGCGAATCACGTCCGGCGTGGCAAGCTCGCCTTCCGGTTCGGTCCGCGCGAGCAGCAGGTCCATCAGTTCGTTGTCGCTCAGCTCCAGCAGGCGGGTCAAAGCGGCCACGTCGGCGTCACTGAGGTCATGCTCATATCGGCTGAAAAAACGCTCGAAGATCAGATCGTTTTCCAGCAGGCCGCGCCGTGCACGCCACCGGAGGCGCGCACGGCGAAGAGGGTCGGACTGGTGAGCGCTGTCTTGCTGGTCGACCATCGCATTGTCCATTTCAGACAGCCCGGCGCACCATCAATTCCTTGATCTTGCCGATCGCCTTCGTCGGATTGAGCCCCTTCGGGCACACGTCGACGCAGTTCATGATCGTGTGGCAGCGGAACAGACGATACGGATCTTCCAGATTGTCGAGGCGTTCGCCCGTCGCTTCATCGCGGCTGTCCGCGATAAAACGATAGGCTTGCAGCAAGCCCGCCGGTCCGACGAATTTGTCCGGATTCCACCAGAAGCTCGGGCACGACGTCGAGCAGCTGGCGCACAGAATGCACTCGTACAGGCCGTCCAGCTCGTCGCGCTCGACGGGCGACTGCAGACGCTCCTTCTCGGGCGGCGGCGTGTCGTTGATCAGGTACGGCTTGATCGAGTGATACTGGTTGAAGAACTGCGTGAAGTCGCAGATCAGGTCACGCACAACCGGCAGGCCCGGCAGCGGACGCAGCACGATGCGCTCCGGCAGGTCGTTCAGGTTCGTCAGGCACGCGAGGCCGTTCTTGCCGTTGATGTTCATTGCGTCCGAACCGCACACGCCTTCGCGGCACGAACGGCGGAACGACAAGGTTTCGTCCAGCGCCTTCAGCTTCACCAATGCGTCCAGCAGCATGCGTTCGTGCGAGTCGATTTCGAGCTCGTAACGTTGCATGCGCGGGGCCGCGTCCTTGTCCGGATCGTAGCGGTAGACTTCAAAAATTCGTTTTGCCATTTCGATTCCCTTGCCCTTAGAAGGTGCGCGCCTTCGGCGGCACCGATTCGACGGTCAGCGGCTTCATCTGAACCGGCTTGTAGTCGAGGCGATTGCCTTCGCTGAACCACAGCGTATGGCGCATCCATTTGTCGTCGTCGCGATGCTCGTAGTCGCTGTGCGCGTGCGCGCCACGGCTTTCCTTGCGTGCTTCCGCCGAGACCATCGTCGCGCGGGCGACTTCGATCAGGTTCGCCAGTTCCAGCGCTTCGACCTTCGCGGTGTTGAACACCTTCGATTTGTCCTTCAGATGCACGTGCTTCACGCGCTCGGCCAGTTCCGCGACCTTGTCCACGCCTTCCGACAGCAGCTTGGAGGTGCGGAACACGCCGGCATGCGCCTGCATCGTCGAGCGGATGTCGTTCGCGATGTTCTGCGTGTATTCGCCCGAGGTCGACTTTTCCAGCACGGCGAGGCGCTCGAGCGCGAAATCGGCGGCGTCGGCCGGCAGCGGCTTGTGCTCCCGCGCTTCCTTCGCGTACTTGATGATGTGATTGCCGGCCGCGCGGCCGAATACCACCAGGTCCAGCAGCGAGTTCGTGCCGAGGCGGTTCGCGCCGTGCACCGAAACGCACGAGCATTCGCCCACCGCGTAGAAGCCGTTCACCGGCTCGTTGTAGCCGTTCGCCGTGCCGACGACCTGACCGTGCATGTTCGTCGGAATCCCGCCCATCTGATAATGGATGGTCGGAACAACCGGAATCGGCTCCTTGATGCAGTCCACGTTCGCGAACTTCAGCGCGATCTCGCGAATCGACGGCAGACGCTTCATGATCGTCTCGGCGCCGATGTGCGACAGGTCGAGCAGCACGTGATCCTTGTTCGGACCCACGCCGCGCCCTTCCTTGATTTCCTGGTCCATCGAACGCGAAACGAAGTCGCGCGGCGCCAGATCCTTCAGCGTCGGCGCATAGCGTTCCATGAAGCGGTCACCGTTCCAGTTACGCAGAATGCCGCCTTCGCCGCGCACGCCTTCGGTGATCAGCACGCCCGCGCCGGCCACGCCGGTCGGGTGGAACTGCCAGAACTCCATGTCCTGCAAAGCGATGCCCGAACGCGCCGCCATGCCGAGGCCGTCGCCCGTGTTGATGAACGCATTCGTCGATGCCGCGAAGATGCGCCCCGCGCCGCCCGTGGCGAACAGCGTGGTCTTGCCTTCGAGGATATAGACTTCGCCGGTTTCCATCTCGAGCGCGGTCACGCCGAGCACGTCGCCGTCGGCGTCGCGTATCAGGTCCAGCGCCATCCATTCGACGAAGAAGTGCGTCTTGGCTGCGACGTTCTGCTGATACAGCGTGTGCAGCAGCGCGTGGCCGGTACGGTCGGCTGCCGCGCAGGCGCGCTGCACCGGCTTCTCGCCGTAGTTCGCCGTGTGGCCGCCGAACGGGCGCTGATAAATGGTGCCGTCCGCATTGCGGTCGAACGGCATGCCCATGTGTTCGAGTTCGTAAACCGCGTTCGGCGCTTCACGGCACATGAACTCGATCGCGTCCTGGTCGCCGAGCCAGTCGGAACCCTTGATCGTGTCGTAGAAGTGATAGTGCCAGTTGTCTTCGCTCATGTTGCCGAGCGATGCGCCGATGCCGCCTTGCGCCGCGACCGTGTGCGAGCGCGTCGGGAACACCTTCGACAGCACCGCGACCGACAGGCCCGCACGGGCGAGTTGCAGCGATGCGCGCATGCCCGATCCGCCCGCGCCGACGATGACCACGTCGAAACGGCGACGCGGCAGGGAAGTCTTGATTGCAGCCATATTCTTTAAACTCTCCAGAGAATCTGTGCAGCGTAGCCGGCGCATCCGATGAGCCAGAGCACGGTCAGCACCGTCAGGAACAGGCGCAAGCCAACCGGCTTCACGTAATCCATCCAGATGTCGCGCACGCCGACATACGCGTGATAGAAGAGCGAAAGCAAGGCTACGAAAGTGGCGAGCTTCATCCACTGCATCGCGAAGATCGACGCCCAGCCTTCATAGGAGAAGCTGTGCGCGCCGAAGAACAGCACGAGCAGGACGAGGGTGTACACGGCAACGACGATTGCGGTCACGCGCTGGGCGAGCCAGTCGCCCAGGCCGTAATGCGCGCCGACGACGAGGCGCTTGGAGCCGACTCGGTTCTGGGTACCCATGTTTAGAAGGCTCCGAAAAGTTTCAGGGCGACGACGAGCGTCAGCAGCAGCGACACGACGAGCACGGCAAGCGCCGTCTGACGGCCGCCTTCCTTGTTCACGGCGACGTGCGTGTCGAGCACGAGAAAGCGGATGCCTGCGCAGAAGTGATGCAGATACGCCCAGGACAGCACGAGCGTGATGATTTTGACGATGGGGTGAGCGAGGAAGCCTTTGAATGCGTCGAAACTAATTTCCGACGTCAGACTCTGATCGAGCAGATAGAGAAGGAACGGCAGTGCAACGAAGAGCAGCAAGCCGCTGATACGGTGCAGGATGGAGACCTTCCCTGCTAGCGGCAAGCGATATTTCGCAATCTGTCCAAGCCCGATGTTCCGGTACTCGGGCCTTGGTTTTTTTACGGCTTCAGCCATGCTAGACCCCAACTTGTTATTACACTAACCCGCGATTTTAGCGCCTTTTTATTTCACGCTGCAGGGAAAACCCGCCCAAGAGACTATTGCTGCACGCGTGAGAATGGCGAACGTGAATGCTTTGTCGATGCTTCGCGGACTGCCCGGCCGATGCCCGCCGCGTCTGTTCATTCGGTCAACTCAAGTCGTTCTGGTAGTAGTAGCCGGTCGTCACATACCAGCCGCGCCGCACTTCGACCGGGCGATCGCCGTACGTGTACGAGATCCGTTCGACCGAAAGAAGCGGGAAACCCGGCTGCACTTGCAGCAATTGCGCGACCGGCTCGTCCGCCGCCACCGCGCGAATCTTCTCCGACGCCCGGATCATGCGCGTGCCGAACTCCGTTTCGAACATCGCGTACAGCGGCCCTTTGTAATCGGCAAGCCGCTCGGCCGTCAGTCCGCGGAAAACCGCGCCCGGCAGCCAGATTTCGTCGAACACGGTCGTTTCGCCGTCGAACTGCAGCAGGCGCTTGATGAGCACCACGGGATCGGCGGGTTTGAGATCGAGCTGACGCGCGATTTCGGCGGGCGCACGCAGGCGCCGGCATTCGAGCAGGCGGCTTACGTGGGGATGAACGTCGCCGTCGTCGGGCAGAAGGCGCAGAAAGCGAAACTGCACGCGATCTTCGCTATGCGTCGCAACGAACGTGCCCTTGCCTTGACGGCGCACGAGAAGATTGTCGGCGGCGAGTTCGTCGATGGCCTTGCGGACGGTGCCCTGGCTCACCTTATAGCGCGCGGCCAGCTCCACTTCGCTGGGGATGAGCTCGCCCGGCTTCCACTCGCCCGATTCGAGACCCTGCGTAATTAGCGCCTTGATCTGCTGATACAGCGGACTGAACGTCGGCGACGGCGCGCCCTCGGCCGACTGTGCGTTGCCGTTGGGTGAGGTAGTGCTCGCCGGATTTGCCGCGTTGGAATTCATGCCGCGCATTTCAACACAAAGGGCTGCCGCGCGTCCACAATTTCACGCATGATCCTATGTCTTATATAAGACATAAGATACTGTTGACTTTGCCTCCGACCAATCCTACACTCCTTGGCGAGCAAGGGTTTGCGGGTCGCCGCGCAGTCCGTGAGAAGTTCGTTTGGACCGGTTCAATCGGCGCATTTCGCCGGTGAACGGTGCGTTCGGCACATCGCGGGCAGCGCCGCCAACCGCCAGGCACGCCCTTTCGCTTTCGCCTCACGCCGATCGGCCAATCGATTCGCGCGCCGCTGCCTGCCTACCGCCTCGCAACGTCCAGCGCCGTCTCGAATGGGCGCTTGTCCGTCAGACTCTAGCGAATCGCCGTTTCCTCACGTCACGCCGCGCAGCCTCTCGCTCGAAGAAGGATTCATGGCATGACAGCCATGCCGTCACGCTTTCATGCGGAGCCATGCGTTGCGCCGCTATCGGAGAGCGCTGCGGCATCGCCGGCATGTCTTCATCAACGCTTCGCGTAACGCGCATAAAATAGCGTTTTTCCCTAGCGTTCCACGCACCGTCAGGAGAGTTTCAATGGCTAAGTCCGCAAAGCGCGTTGCCGTAACCGGCGCCGCAGGTCAAATCGGCTACTCGCTGCTGTTCCGTATCGCCAATGGCGATCTGCTCGGCAAAGACCAGCCCGTGATCCTTCAGTTGCTCGATCTGCCGCAAGCGCAAGCCGCCGTGAAGGGCGTCGTGATGGAACTGGAAGACTGCGCATTCCCGCTGCTCGCGGGCGTGGTCGTCACGGACGATCCCAAGGTCGCGTTCAAGGACGCCGACATCGCGTTGCTGGTCGGTGCGCGTCCGCGTTCGAAGGGCATGGAACGCAAGGACCTGCTGTCGGCGAACGCCGAAATCTTCACGGTTCAGGGCCGCGCGCTGAACGATGTCGCGAGCCGCGACGTGAAGGTGCTGGTCGTCGGCAACCCGGCGAACACGAACGCCTATATCGCGATGAAGTCGGCGCCGGATCTGCCGAAGAAGAACTTCACCGCCATGCTGCGCCTGGACCACAACCGCGCGCTGTCGCAACTGGCGGCCAAGTCGGGCAAGCCGGTCGCGTCGATCGAAAAGCTCGTCGTGTGGGGCAATCACTCGCCGACGATGTACCCCGATTTCCGCTTCGCAACCGCCGAAGGCGAAAGCCTCACGAAGCTGATCAACGACGACGAATGGAACCGCAACACGTTCATCCCGACCGTCGCCAAGCGCGGCGCGGCGATCATCGAAGCGCGCGGCCTGTCGTCGGCGGCATCGGCGGCTAACGCGGCCATCGATCACGTGCGTGACTGGGTGCTCGGCACCAACGGCAAGTGGGTCACGATGGGCATTCCGTCGGACGGCTCGTATGGCATTCCGGAAGACATCGTCTACGGCGTCCCGGTCACGTGTGAAAACGGCGAGTACAAGCGCGTCGAAGGCCTGGAAATCGACGCGTTCTCGCGCGAGAAGATGGACGGCACGCTGAACGAACTGCTCGAAGAGCGCGACGGCGTGGCGCATCTCCTGGGCAAGTAAGCAGCACGGCATCATCGGGAGCCTTCGCGGTTCCCGTCAGCGCGAACGCTTCGCGGCGTTCGCGGCTGATCCGATCGCGCTTGAACGAAAGCCAGCAAGCCTTCGAGCGCGTCCGAATCAGAAGCACGAGCAGCATCGAACTCTCTTTTTAATCGGAGCCGACGCCGACAATGCCCGCTCTCACACCCGCAGAAGTGCTGTTCGACGGCGAGCCGCAGCCCGCCGTCCTGCCGCCCTGCGACCACTATGCCGGCAGCGAAAAGCTGATCCGGAAGTCGCTCGCGCTGCAGGCCGAACTCGGGCCGGTGTTCGACATCACGCTCGATTGCGAGGACGGCGCGCAGGTCGGCCACGAAGCCGGACATGCGGAGATGGTGGCGTCGTTCGTCGGCGGCGAGAATGACCGTTTCGGGCGCGTCGGCGTTCGCATCCATGACTTTCATCATCGCGCGTGGCGGGACGACGTACGCATCATCCTTCGCCAGGCGAAGAAAGCGCCCGCCTTCGTGATGCTGCCGAAAATACGCAGCGTGTTCGACGCCGCCGAGATGATCGCGTTCATCGAGGCATCGCGCAGTGAGTTCGGCATCGCGCAATCCATTCCGTGTCATCTGCTGATCGAAACGCACGGCGCACTCGCGGAAGTCTTCGAGCTGGCCGCGCTGCCCGGCGTCGAATCGCTGAGTTTCGGCCTGATGGACTTCGTGTCGGCGCACAACGGCGCCATTCCCGATACCGCCATGCGCTCGCCCGGCCAGTTCGAGCATCCGCTCGTGCGTCGCGCGAAGCTGGAAATCGCGGCCGCATGTCACGCGCATGGCAAGGCGCCCTCGCATAACGTGTCGACGGAAGTGCGGGACATGAGCGTCGTCGCGAACGATGCCGCCCGCGCCCGCAATGAGTTCGGCTATACGCGCATGTGGAGCATTCATCCGTCGCAGATCCGGCCCATCGTCGATGCCTTTTCGCCGCGCGCCGACGAGATCGCGCTCGCCGCCGAAATTCTGCTGGCCGCGCAACGCGCGCAGTGGGGTCCGACGCGCCACGGCGACACGCTCCACGATCGCGCGAGCTATCGCTATTACTGGTCCGTGCTGCGCCGCGCGCAAGCGACCGGCCACGCGATCCCCGACGAATGCGCCCCGCTGTTCGCAGCGGCATCGACGGGAAGCGCGGCTTGAATGCAAAGGTTTCGTTACGCCGCGTACGGGCCGAATACCCGGCGCGCCTTTCAAGCAAAAGAGACGACGCTGCTGCACGAGCGTTCACAGGAGACTTGAAGCAATGAGCGATACCGCAACGACCGACGCGCCCGCAGCAGCGGGTGGTTTCAAGCCGAAGAAATCCGTCGCGCTGTCCGGCGTGACGGCGGGCAATACCGCGCTGTGCACGGTCGGCAAGACCGGCAACGA
>NZ_JBFUPT010000007.1:0-263311 GCF_041360715.1 Caballeronia sp. RCC_10 | reverse complement strand
GCAAGCTGGACGACGTTCTGGCGCAGCGCGCCGTGAACATCATCCGGGAGCGCTACGCCGACTTTGGCCCGACCCTGGCCCGCGAGAAGCTCGTCGAGTGTCACGGCATTCGGCTGGCGAAGGAAACGGTGCGCCAGTTGATGATCGACGCGGCACTGTGGGTGCCCAGACGCCAGCGTCCGCCCAAGGTCCATCAGCCCGCACGCGCCGCTCGTGCCTGGGCGAGTTGATCCAGATTGACGGCTGCGAGCATCGCTGGTTCGAGGACCGTGCGCCACAGTGCACGCTGCTGGTGTATGTGGATGACGCCACGAGCCGCCTGATGCTGCTGCATTTCACGCGCAGCGAGTCGACTTTCAGCTACTTCGAGGCAACGCGCGCGTACATCGAGCGCCATGGCAAGCCGAGTGCGTTCTACAGCGACAAGTTCACGGTGTTTCGCAACGCGACGGCGGGCAAGACCGGCCACAGCACGACGCAGTTTGGCCGGGCGATGTACGAACTGAACATCGATACCTTCTGCGCCAACTCGAGCTCGGCCAAGGGTCGCGTGGAGCGCGCGCATCTGACCTTGCAGGATCGGCTCGTCAAGGAGTTGCGCCTGCGCGGCATCAATACGGTGGAGCAAGCCAACGCCTATGCGCCGGCCTTCATGGCTGACTACAACGCGCGCTTTGCCAAGCCCCCGAGAAGCGGCTATGACATGCATCGGCCGCTGCGCGCCGACGAGCGTCTGGAACGGGTGCTGACCTGGCGTGAGGCGCGTCGGGTCACCAAGGCGCTCACGGTGCAGTACGACCGCGTGCTGTATTTGCTGGAGGACACCGACGCGAACCGCGCGCTGATTCATCGGGATATCGAGGTGTGGGAGTACCCGGACGGACGCACGGAGTTGCGGGCCGGCGATCGCGTGCTGGTGTGCCGGCAGTACGACCGGCTCACCGAGATCGATCAGGGCGCGATCGTCGAGTGCAAGCGTCTGGCGCACGTTCTCGAGTTGGCGCAGGAGGTGCAGGCCGAGCGCGACAACCGCAGTATCGGCACGGCGCCCTCGCGCGCGCATCGGGGCGCGGCGGTACGCACGCCACGACGCGCATCCGGCACGAAGAAACAGCGCGAGCTCACGCAACAGGATCTGGAGGCAACGATGCTGGCGCTGCATGAACGCAAACGCGGCGCAAGATCCGTAAAGAGCAGTCCGGCGGTCAGCAAGCGGTGACGTTCATGCACCCGCGCCCTGCCCGTTCACGCCTCATGCTGCAACGCTGCGTGAGCGTGAAACCCGAGAACAGAGACGACATCTGTATTTAGCCCGAGGTGCGACATTTCTATCTGGCCATGACATCGTTACCTGCTTACATCGGATATCGCGCTTGTAATCAGCAGGTGCCTTTAGCCTGACGCGGCAGCTCTCGTGCGTGGTTGCAGGTCTGGCGTGTCCGCATCAGCCACTACAGACAGGGACGATGAGCTGGCAAAGATCGGCCGCACGGCGGCCGTCCCGCTGGCGGTCAAGACGGATTCGTCGGCGTCCGCGTGTTGCCGTCGTCGGCTTCAGTTAGCGGCAAGTCCTTGTTGGTCTCGTCGGCCTGCGTGGCTGGCTGCTTCGCCTTGTCGTTATCGACGACATCGGTGCCGGGTTCGTTCTGCGGAATTGTCATGTCAACTCCAGTTCAGGTGTTTGTGGAAGCGCGCCCGAGCGCGCGATACCGTTTCAGCACGAAAAATGCCCACGCGAGCGGACCACCGCTTGCTGCATAACCGGAACTGGAACGTCACGGAAACGGAGCCACTATGTCGACCGCATCTCCTGAAAACACCAATCCGCCCGAAAACCCCATCGACTCGGACGGCCTGACCGACCTCGGGCCGGCGCAGCCAAAAGATCCGCCGCACGCCCCGGGACAAGACGCCGAGTTACGTGATCCCCCGAGTCCCGCAGGCGTGCCGCCTGACGGCGAAAACGCGGATCGCTAAGAAGCCCGGCGCTCCCTCGGACCGCGCCTTGTTGCCGATTTCATACAAGCTGTCTGTACGGCACTGCCAGGGCTTTTCGAGACGTGAGCGACCATCCTTGCTTCATGCGATCGCTCGCGCATTGTTGATACCTCCCATCACACTCTTCCCTGTATGGCGAAGTCGATGAGCTGATTCGCACATTCCCACGCATCCTGCGCCGCCGCGCCTTTCCTGCCCGTCTGCGCAAAAAAGATTGCCCCGTAGAGCAGAAACACCATTTGGCGGCTCAACTGGTCCAGGACGGACGGATGAATCATGTCGAGCAAAGCGCGCCGGATCAGTTCACGAAGCCGCTCCCTTTGCGCCTCCGCCATGCTGACTACCTGCGGATGGGCGTGATATTCGTAAAGCGCGGCGACAAAGACACATCCTTGAAAATCGGGCTGATTGAACCAGCTTTCGTACCATCGGAAGATCGCCCTGAGCCGCTCCCTGCCCGACGGGTTGCGGGCGATGGCGCATGTCAGCGCCTCTTCTATCGCCTGCATCCGTTCCTTCAACACTTCCAGCAACAACGCTTCCTTGGACTGGAAGTATCGGTACATCGTCACCTTCGAGACGTTCGACTCCCTCGCGATCAGGTCGACGCCGATCTGGTGGCAGCTATGCTGAGAAAACAAACGCGCGGCGGTTCCGAGGATGCGCTCTCGTACATCATTCATACAAGCCTCTCAACTGTACAGCGTATGTAAGCGCGGAACTCGCGCTTCACTGTACGCACTTCTATCGTGGTTCGGGAACGAGATTATAGGCAGTCGACCGAATGAAATAAGTCGAAACACCAAGGGCGGGTTAGCTCAACTTGAATTCGTTTCGAATATCGAACGGGGGCAGTCGCGCTTCATTAACCGATGTTACGGAGTTAATGAACACGGACATTCCCATTGAACAGCGACGAAAGGGGGTTTCCCGGAATTTGGCATTAATTTGCACATATCGCGGCGACAAAAACTGACGTGCAATAGTGATTGTCGGACGGCTTTACAGGTTGTATAAGAGAATCGGCGAACGACAACGATCTACGTGTACCGCCCGTAAATCGAACAACGCTCTCGAACGCGCCGCCCCAAAAAGGCGCATGACTCCACGTCCTCGGCCGAGGTGGCAGCACGCCGCGCAGATCAATTCAGATACATCGTATTGCGCTCTCACCTCCTTGGTCACACTCTCTCGGCTGTAAAGACGGGGCTCGCAGCAACGCCAGCAAGACGAACTCTATCTGTTCAGCTCGCGCCACACTTTTTGAAGATTTCGTGCGTGACCTGTTCACTTGAACCGCTTCGACGATTACAGGCATTGATCACGGATTTATAGACACTAACTGCCGCGAATCCGTTAATTCATCTCAAAGGCACTTAATTTAACTCGGATATCCATAAGAATCACTCTTACTATCGAATTTAGAATGGACAGTCGAAAAATTTTAATAGTACGTGACCACTTACTCAGTTATTCTCGGTTTCTGAAACCGATTCACCCTTCAACACCTTACAGGGCATGAAAATGAAACAGGAGTTTGCTCGTCGTCAGATTCTCATCGCTGAAACCGCACCGGTCATTGTTCACGCCTTGCGATCGCTGCTCAGCGAAGGTCCGTTGGAGAGTACGGTTGATTCGGTGATTTTGCGTTTCGATTTGATTGACCGCCTGCAGGCCAACAGCGTCGACCTTCTCATACTCGATCCCGCGTGCGTGCAGCGAGACGTGGATATAGGCAATCTGGATTGTCTTCTCGATTTAAGACGCCGCTTTCCCTGCGTTCCTATTTTGTTTTGCACGACATTAAGAGACGTGATTATTCTGGACGAGATTTTCTGCATGAATAGGATCGGGATCTGCAGCAAGTCGGACGAAATGATCGACATCTTCCGTCTTTGCGAGCAGTTGTTGTCCGGCAATTTCGGCGGCGTATCCCCGAAGATAGATGCAATGTTCCGTGGCGCCCGTCAACTGGTATAAAGCGCTGATTACCAGAACGAACTTGTTCAATCATGGCGTCCGCCATAATCCAGAATCCGTACCGCTTGTGCGCGACTTTTGACGAGCGCCTGACTTGCAACCTTGCCCGCGGCTTATCTGGAATAACCGCGGAATTCTATTTCGGTCGCAGGTCGGGATCGTACTACAAAGAGGTAAGCAAGCGGGATCACACGATCGAGCGCAGCCGAACCTACTTCACGGACTCCAGCATGATCGAGCAATACCACGCCTCCATAAGCAACTCTACGCGGGCAATATCGCCGAGTGTTTCCGTTTCCTCGACGAACGGCGTGCTTCGGACGGCCACACGCCCGATTACTGGCACTGGCGAGCCGTCACCCTTCTTCGCGCTGGCCAATTCAACAAGGCGCTCGACATTTGCGTCGGGCTGACACGCAAATCCGAGAATTTCGCTTTCCACGTTCACTGTCTGTGTAACATCTGTGTTTACCTCGGGATAAAGGAAGTGGCGCTCACGGCCATTGAACACTTCGCGCAAAAGGCGGACACCTCGCCGGTTGCCGCCCGTCTATGGCGCGTCTACCGCTGGCATTATCTCGGTGACGACGACCGTCATCGGCATCACTCCCATAGGTCTCGACGAGCATGCGGCTTTCGTCCTCGGCCATCATCAGGCGCGCAGCACGATGCGGCGCGACGGCATCGCGCAGGGCCTCACCTCGATCTGGCTGGCTACTGGACCGGCGAGCGCACCCCGCCCGCCCGCCTCGAGGTTCGTCTGGTTGCGTCCGGCTATGGGGATATGGTCAATTGGTCGCGTACCTTTGCGCGCTGGAAGCGATGGGTGTACAGGTGTTTTACGACGACGCCCTGCTTCGCCTCGCGATGCCCGAGCCGGAGCGAGCCGAACTGGCCCGCGCGATGATGTACTCCACCGGCTTCGAAAGGCCCTCCGGCGACGCCGCGATGTGGACAGACCCGTTCAGTCTTTTCACGTCGCTCTTCCCGGTGCTGGGTTACGCACCGTCGCACCGGTGCATCGAGCCGGCCCATCCGTCGAGTGTCGACGGCATCATCGATGAAATTCGGACGCGTGCGCGCGGACGGCGCTGCGTCGGCCTGTTCTGGTCTTCGTGCGAATCGGCGAACAACTTTGCAAACCGCAACCTGTGTCTGCCTGACCTCGAGCTGCTGTTCGAAGACTCCCGCGATGTGTACTGGGGCATCATGCAACGCGGCTTCGAACGTCGCCGCTGGCTGAACGACCCGCGCTCGGCCGATCTCGACCGTTTCACCACGCTCAGTCTGATCTGACACTGACTCACTCGGCGGCAATCATCGACCAGCTCGATACCTTCATCCGCAACGATGGCGGCCTGAGTCATTACGCCGGCGCCCTCGGCAAGCGCTGCTATATGTTCCTGAATCAGGTCGCCGAGTGGCGGTACGACCGCGAGCCGACGTCCACGCCCTGGTATCCGAGCATGCGCCTCGTGCGGGCAAGCGAACTCGGCGGCTGGGACGAAGTCGTCGGCACGTTGCAGCAACTCCTGCACGCCGACGCCTGATCGTCCGGCAGTTCGGCAGTTCGGCAGTCCGGCGGGATGACCCGCCGGACTGCCCGTCCCGCTTAACGCGCGACCGTCTTGAAGCCGTACTCTTCGCGTGCGCCGTAGCGTCCCGGCGCGAATCCGTTGAACACGTGACCGCCGACCTTCGCGCCCACGTTCTCCAGGCGGCGCAAGGTTTCCTCCAGTTGCCGCGCACCCGTCCGATCGGCCCGCGACACCAGCAGCACCAAGTCGCAGTTCTGCGTCGCGATGGAAAGCGCGTCGCTAACCGGCAGGACCGGCGGCGAATCGATCACGACGTAATCGTAGATGTCGCGCAGCATGGCGAGCGTTTCCTGGAACGCCGGCCGGCCGAGCAGTTCCGCCGGGTTCTCCGGATAGAACGCACCCGCATCCATGATCGAGAGGCCACCGTTGCCGAGCGGGACGATTGCTTCGTCCGGGCGCGCGGTGCCTTCCAGCACTTCGGCCAGCCCCGGCCCGGTGCGGCCATCGACGAGATGACGCAGCCGCCCTTGACGCATGTCGGCGTCGATCAGCAGCACGGACGCACGCGTCTCGGCCAGCAGATACGCGAAGTTCGACGACACGAAGCTCTTGCCCACACCTTGCGTCGGACCGGTGAACAGGATGACCTTGCCGCCCGGTTGATTCGCATCGACGACGTAGCCGGGATTCATCACGCTCGTGGTGCCGGCGAACGACATCGCGTTGGCCGAATTGAACGGATTCATGCCGCCCAGGCCGAACTGGTTCATCGGAACCGGCGCGCCGCTCAGCATCGCACGCACACTGCTGCGCAGCGAACGAAGCGCTTCGATGCTTGGATCGGTCGGACTCGTCATCGCGAGCAGCTTGGCGGGCGCGGCGTTGTGCGTCAGTGCGCGGACGTCCTGCTTCAGTTGCGCGGTCGAACGAGCGATCACGGCAAGACGCGGCAGTTGCGAGAAGTGATCGATTTCTTCCGGACTACGAAGCTCCTTGCGATTCATCGCGATCAGATAGATCGACACGGTGCTGAGGAACAAGCCGCCGAAGATGGAGCCGAGCAGCACGATCCACGCACGCGGCCACGATTGCTTTTCGGGTGCGACCGCCCAGTCGACCACGGCCATGCCCGGCGGCGTGCTGGCTGCCGCGACTTCGAGCTGCTGCGCATTGGTCAGCACGCTCGTGTAGAGCTGAGTCGTGACGGCGACATCGCGTGCAAGCTCGACGTATTGCCGCTGCACGGTGGGCAGGTTGGCCGCAATCTTCGACGTCTCGGCAATCTCATGCTTCACCTGATTGAGCTGCGTGAGCGCGCTTTGATAGTTCTCGTTCTCCGGCCGATAGCGATGCTGCGCGGCGTCGAGCGCCAGTTGCAACGTGGTCTGCTGCTCTTCGAGGCGGCTCATGCGCGTGATGAGCGCAGTGTTCTGCTGCGCCATATCGACCGTGCCGGTCTGCGTGCGGAACGCGTTCAGACGGCTCTCCGCGGCTTCCAGATCGTGCTTCAGCGCGGGCAGGCGCTTCTTCAGGAAGTCGAGGCTCGTCTGCGCCTGTGCAGCGCGGCGTTCGGCATCGCGCTCCTGATACGTCTTGATGATCGCGTTGACCATGGCCTGCGCCACCAGCGGCGATTCGGCCTGATAGCTGAGACGGATCAACGACGGATCGCGCAGCGTCGATTCACGCGGCGGAATCGACGTGCGCAGCCGCGCGAGCACGTTGTCGAACGTCGTCTGTTGCGAATACTTGCGCAACTTGAAGCTCACGCCGGGACGCGCACGCAACGTGTCGATGCGCAACTCGCCGGGAGCACGCCCGTCCGGCGTATCGACCTGAAAGGACACAGTCTCGCCGACCCGCCCTTGCGCGAGCGCCTTGTCGTCTTTGTCGAAGAGCGTCCAGCGTCCGCCTTGCCCCGCGATCACGTGGAACTTCATTTTCAACGCGGATTCGGGCACCGTGAAAACGCCGGGCTTCAGTCGCTCGCCGCCCCATGCATACTGATCCAGTCCGAACGGCGCAGGCGCGAGTTCGCTGTCGCTTGCGTGACGCGAAGCCAGATAACTGCCGATCAGCGGAAAATGACTTTGCGTCTCGACGACGGTATCGGCGCTCGTCTGTGCAATCGCGGCGCTCACGACCGAGCGCGAAGTCAGTACATCGCTTTCATCACTGGCGGAAGCATCGGCGGCCATGGAACCGGATACGTCCGACAGTGCGCTGATCGACGTGCCCGCCTTGCTTTGCACGCGCAACAGCGCCTCGGCGCGGTATTGCGGCGTTGCGAGCAGAACGTAAAGCACGCCCGCTGCGCAACACGTGCCGGTCACAGCGCCGAGCAAGGTCTTGTGACGCACGACGCTGCGCCACAGATCGACCAGACCGTCGCCGCGTTGCGGAACTGGCGTCATGGCGGGGCGCATGTTATATGAAAGCATGTTATATCCCTAACAAATTAGATGAAAACCAGAGACGTCAGTCGCAACCGACGACGGCGCGTTCCCTCGTACACGCCGCTTGATGCTATGAACCGACCGTGATGAACACCGGTCCTTCCGCTTCGGTCACTGCCAGCACGTTGCGCCTGTCGCGCCGCGTGCCGTACAGATCGGCGATGACCGCGCTGGCCGGCAGACGCGATACATCGAGATTCATGACGTTGCCCGCGCCGTAACACCAGACAACGTATTTCGTGGCGCGCGCATCGTCGAGCTTGAGCACGACGGTTTGCTCCTTCTCGTCGATGAAGTAGCGCGCATTTTTTGCGTTGGCCGTGAACGCGAACAGATGCTTTACTGCGTGATACGCGGGCAGCTTCCTGTTTCCCGCATCCAGTAGTCCGAAGTTATGTTCCATTTCCTTCGGGTTGGTGCCGTCGTTGCGCATGTCGTAGTACGACGTCAGCCCGACCTGCGCGATCCAGTTCATCATCAGCAGCCGCACCGCATAGTTGGCCTGTCTAGCACGCGCCTCGCTTGAATGACCATTCGCGATATCAGCTACATAGTGATATCCGAAGCTCGGGTATGACCATTCGGTTGCCCACACTTGCGGACGTTTAACGTAGCCCGACAGGTCGTGGCGCAACTCGCGATAGTCGTCGAGCACCGTCTCCGGCTCCTGCTGCCGGTATGGATGCACACTCACTGCATCGGGGCCCGTCTGCGTCGCGCTGATATCGCCGACTGCGCGAATGAAGCCGCGATCCACCTGCTGGACGCCGCCCGTTGCGATCACCACGTTCGGATTGGCCGTCCGCGCCGCTTGCACCGCGTTCTGAAGCAGCGCGCGATAAGCCGCAGGCGATGGTTCCGCGAGCCAGTAATCCTTGTGGTCCTGCTCGTTCCATACTTCGAAGCGCACGGGCGCATCGCGATAGCGGAAGGCGGCCTGATAGACATACGTGCGGAACGCGGCGAGCTGCGGCGCTGATGTCGGCGGCTGATTCGGGCTATAGGCGTAATGCTTGTAGCCGAGAATCAGCAGCGCGCCGAGGCCGCGTGCGCGCAGATTGTTCACGAGACCGTCGAAGCCGGCGAAGTGCCAGCCATCGGGCGCTTGCACCGCTTCCCAGAAGAGGTCCGTACGCACGAACGAGAAGCCGACGTCCTTCACGGCGTCGAGCAGCTTTGTATCGCCGATCTGGTGTATCGCCACGCCCGTGTTCGCCCTTGCAGATGCAAACGACGGCAACGCGACGTACGCGCGTTCGAGCGACGACGACGAGCCATCGATGATGAGACTCGGCGTCGCCGATGCGGGCAGCATGGACGCGCACATCGCCAGTACAGCGGCCACCGCGAGCCGTCGCCGAATATTGCCGCTCTTCTGCATGATGTCAGAGCCCCCGCAAGCCGTCGTGCGACGCATCGATCACCGTTGCGCGCCCCCGCCAGTTGGCCGGCGTAAAGCGGGCCGGCATGCGCCAGATGACCGGTTGCATGAACGCTGCGTTCTCGCGCAGATAGCTCAACGTGACGCCGAAGAACAGCAGGCAGCCGATCGATTCGAAGGTATCGGTCGTCGCACACGAGAAGAGCAGGTAGAGCAGCATCGCCCACGTCGGCCGGTCGTCGGTCGGAGCGCGCATCATCAGCCGCACGAAAAACGCCACGAGCAGGAGCGCGCCGACGAGCCCGAAGTTCGCCATCGCATACAGCAGCGAGTTGTCCGCGTAGGCGACATTGAAGCCGAACGCGCTCTCGTAATACGTCGTTGCCGAGCCGAAGCCGCCTGGCCCGAGGCCGAGCCAGATGCGGTTGTTCTTCAGCAATCCTTCCATGATGACCGGCCATGTGTTGAACATGCGGTCCTGGAACGAAGCGAGCGTGGTGAAACCGGTGCCCGAAAGATTGAACATCAGCGTGGCGATGTACGACACGAACGGAAACGCGATCGCGATTCCCGCGGCCCACAGGCAGGCGCGCTTGATCGTCATCGTCGAGAAGAAGCAGTGCGCAACGACGACAATGGCCAGCGAGACCGGCGCCGTCTTGTTGGTCGTGGCGTGTATCGCCGCGCCTGCACACACGAGCAACACGCACTGCAACCAGCGCTTGTCCGTACGCATCAGCAGCCACGCTGTGAGCAGACCGGCCATCAGGCCCGTGGATGCGCTGTCGCGCCCGAAGCCCGAAAGCCGCGATGCGATGCCGACATACGAAGCCACAGCGGCCCGTACGTTATGCCCGCCGACGGAGACGCTGACGCCGACCCACGGCATCGTCATGAAGGTGTTGGCGAGGATGCCGATGCCGCAAAGCGCCGCCAGCACCGCGAGCCCCGTTGTCGCGACTCGGCCGTTCAAATACGCGAGTGCTTGCGGTGTCGCGGTGAGCGCGAAGAGCATCGGCGTGACCGTCCATAGCCAGAAGCCGACAGCTTCGGGCGCGACGCCATGCGATAGCGACACGCACGATTCCGCGAGCATGTACAACGCGATGAGCGCGTGACTCGCTCTGGGACGCCTGATCATCGTGTACATCACCCAGGCAAGCATCAGCAGCTTGGGAAGATACGCGGCCTGAGGCACGCCTGCCATCGAGGTGTAGTAGCGAATGACGCCCGAAAGCACGTCGCTGCCGACGGCTGCGATGAAACTCGCCACCCACAGCTTGTCTTCGAGCGATGCCCTGTCCAATACCCTGTTCATTGTTCTACCGTCGCATGTCGTTGGGTGTCGTCGTGTCGAAAGCAACCGGCGACCGCCTCTTGTTGTGTGCACGCGCGGGTGACTGCCGACGAACCTGGCCAGGCTCATCCCCGTTGCCGGAAATTTACCCGTGGGGTATACGCGGCTCAGTGCGAAGACGCACGCTTCGCCCAGGCGGCGAGCCGCGTTCACGTTTGCTATGTCGGCTTTCGCGCATAAGGGCGCGCTCGCAATCGTTGCTAAGAGCGGCAGCGCACATAGACGCCGCATCGGCTCGCCGGCCGCTGCGTTGCCGTCGATACGTCACGTCGTGAACATGCGTTCGTCGTCGTACATTGCGGCATGATCGTCAAGCATAGGATTGCCTATCAAATGCGCCGCAGGACATGCGACGCCCAAGCGAATCGCCGTCCATCCACGTCATCCCGAGAGCGCTATATGAACGCACAAGACCGTGCCGCACTGACGCAGGCATCGCGAGGGGGTATCGCGATCTTCGAATCGATGGTGGCGCCGCCGACGCTCGCCGCGATCAAAAGCAAGCTCGATGCAGCTTACGAAGCGACACCGGATCACGAGCAGTTCTTCGGCTGCGCGAAAGACATCGTGCACACGCTGCGGGACGATGCCGCGTTCAGGGAACTGGAAAGCGAGGCGGTGCGGGCCGCGTCGAACTGGCTCGCCTCGACGATGCATGTCGACGGAAAGGTAGGACCGTGGTTCGGGCTTCGCGTGGGAAGCAGCGCATCGACGTCAGGCAGCCATTGCCGCCATTTCGATTCGCAAGTGCTGACGCTCGTGATCGTGCTGCAAACCGCAAGCGATGACGACCGCAGCGGCGATCTCATCGTCTATCGGAAAGCGCGCGGCATTCCGCGACGCCGCGACAACGTCTTGCGCAAGAGCATGCAGTGGGGCGAGCGCGCGCTACCCTTCCCGCTTCGCGCGGCGCGCACGCAACGCCATCTGGACAAGGGGCTGTGCACGCGCATCCGGGGCACGGCTGGCAGCATCTACGTGTTCAACGGCTTTCTGATGCAGCACTGCAATCTCGATGTGCTCGAGGGAGAGCGCCGCAGCCTCGTCATTCATTATCTGGACCCAGGTCTGTCGCTGGGGCTGGCGCAGGTCAATCGCCTGCGCCGCAACGAGAGAGCCGTTCCTACAGAGGCGGCGTATCCCGCCGAGATCGACGCGACTTGACGAGGTGTGCAGAACTCACGCAAGCCGCGTCGCGAGTGTTTGCGGCAGCGGACTGCGGCGCGTGAGTGCGCAGGTCGGCGTATCGTGGTGCGGGCCGCGCACGTAGGTTTCGAGTTGATCGATCGCGAACTGCTGCTCGTCGATCACATAGCGGATCATGTCGCCGATCGACACCATGCCGACGAGCCGCACCCCATCGATCACCGGCAGATGACGGATGCGATGCCGCGTCATCAGCGCCATGCAATCGTCCGTGCGCGTGGCGAGACTGACCGACATCACCGGCGCGGACATGATCTCGCCGACAGTCGTCGTGCGCGATGCCTTGTCCAGGAGGATCACCTTGCGTGCGTAGTCGCGCTCGGTCACGATGCCGCGCACCGCGCCGTTCTGATCCCCGCCCGCGGTCACGACGAGCGCACCGACGCCGGCATGCGACATCAATGCAATCGCTTCGTAGACGTTCGCCTCGGCGCTGAGCGTATGGACGGCCGTATCGGACTTCGCTTTCAGGACTTGCTTCACCGTTGCCATGCCTTTCTCCGTTGCCTAAGAAGTTACGCTGCACCTGCTGCCAGCTTCAGTCGAAGTCGAACATTTCGCCGAGAAAGGATTTCTTGCGGCGCGGGTAACCGTGCCGTCCTTTCGAATCGCCGTAGCGATGATCGTGATCGCGACGGTCCCAGTCGCCATCGCGGGCGTATTGATGCGGCGGCTGCTGCATGCTCTGCGACGACACCTGCTCGTCGCGCTGAATGAGGTGATCGAGTTCGCCGCGATCGAGCCACACGCCGCGGCACTTCGGGCAATAGTCGATTTCGATGCCTTCGCGAGCCGTCATCAGCAGGTCTGTCGCGGGGCAGAAAGGGCATTTCATGTCGATTCCTTTCGGTTTGCTTTCGATGAAGACAATCTAGCGGAAGCATCGACGCCATGAAATGCACGAAATCGAGCGCATCGGTTCGGAAAAACCGAAGTGTTCATGCGTTTGACGCAGGCTCGACGCGATGTATCGAACCTTTCGCCCGGTGCGCGCGCCACCAGTACGGTTCTCCACGATGCGAAGTCCATCGCCAACGACTTGCGCATCATCTCAAAACCCCGCAAGCTCTCGGTTGGCGGCGGGCAGCCGCTCGCCAATCCGCACTTAAAGGGCCCCCAATGTCCGATAAATCCACGATGAGCGAACAACGCGAAGGCTCCGATCAGCCCGACCTGCTGTACCTCCTGCAAGGCGCCGAAGACTTCAGCCGCTTCGTCTTTCCCGACAGCGAAGCGCTTTTCAAAAGCCTCGCGCACCAGCAGGCGCCGCATACGCTGTTCATCACCTGCGCGGACTCGCGGGTGTCGCCGGAAATGATTACGCAGACGCGTCCCGGGGAACTGTTCGTGTGCCGCAACATCGGCAATATCGTGCCGGCGTATGGCGAGATGCTCGGCGGCGTGTCAGCCGTGGTCGAATTTGCGGTACTGGCGCTGAACGTGCGGCAGATCGTGATCTGCGGCCATTCGGATTGCGGCGCGATGAAAGGCCTTGCGTCGGGCGCGACGATCGCCGATGAAATGCCCACGGTTCACGCGTGGCTGCGCAACGCGGAAGCCGCGCGCAGCGTCGTGACGGCGAGAAAGCTGGAAGAAGAACGCGTCGTGCAGGCGATGGTCGAAGAAAACATCCGGCTGCAACTCACGCATTTGCGCACGCATCCGGCAGTGGCCGGGCGGCTCGCGCTCAAACAACTGCAGGTGCAGGGCTGGGTCTACGACATCGGACAGGGAGAGGTATCGGTTTTCGACGAAGGCGGCGGTGTCTTCGAGTCGATTCCGCAAGCGCGGGAGCGCTTGCTGCGCCAGGGCGCGCATTGATGGGCGCACGCTGAGACGGCGCGGCTCGCGCCGCGCCTGTCATGGAACTGCTTACTGCACGCCCTTCTTGGCCGCGAGATCCTGCGCCATCTTCAGATGCTGCTGGATGGTCGGCAGCGCCTTCTGAGCCGCCTTCTTCAGATCCGCGTTCTGCCCTTCCTGCGCTTCCTTCTGGAAAGCCTCGACGGCCTGTTTGTGGCCCTCGACGCCGACCTTCTGGATATAGGCGGTGTCGAACTCCTTACCCTTCAGGCCCTTCAGCGAATCGAGCACGGCGGTATCGGAGTTGTCTTTCGGCACGGTGACGCCGTGCGGAGCAGCCATCTTCAGTTGCAGCGTGAGCTTGGTGTGATCGACCATCATGTGATGCGCGAAATTCTTCACGTCCTTGTCCTGCGACTGTTTCGATGCGAGCTTGCTTGCATCGATTTCGGTAGAACTCGACATCGACGCTGCCTGCACGAATTCCTTGTCTGGCGATCCCAGTTCATTGGCTTGCGTGGTGCTGGCCGCCTGCGTCTGCGCAAGTGCGACTGCCGGCGCGGCGGATAGAAGCGCCGATGCCAGCGCGGTGAGCAGAACTGCATTGCGTTTCATTGAAGCCTCCTTGGGCGGTTGTTTGCCGCTTGTGCAGCAATACCGATGCCACGCCGTTTCACGCATGACATGATTCGGAACATGGCTTGCTGCAAGCCATGAGTTGCTACACTGTTCTTGTTCCCTTTCCCGACAGAGCACCATGCCCGTTTATGACTACGAGTGCGCGCGATGCGGCGCGTTCGAAGCAGTACGCCGCATCGCCGAGCGCGACGACCCCGCTTCCTGTCCCGGCTGCGGCGAGACCGCACCGCGTGTGACAATCGGCGCGCCATCGGTAGGAAGCAGCGGCGGAGAATCGAAGGAAAGCGTGGGCGGCTACGGCATGCGGCACGTCGGCGGCTGTTCATGCTGTTAGCGCAGTGCGGTCGCGGCGGGCATGAGCGTTGCAGACCGTGCAGCGTTTCTCTGACGAAAACAGGAGGTGAAGGATGGCGATAGAGTTCAGCGGGCGGCGTCACGTCGTGGCGGCAGCGCGGGTCGCATTTGAAGCGACGGTCGATGGACGCGAAGTATGGTGCAGCGTCTCTCTCGATGCGCTCAACGATCACTTCGGTAATGCTGGCACTTCGTCGCACGCGATGCTGAGTGCCTTCGAAGGCGGACGTGTCGAGATCGAGGAGGCAGCCCGGCGAACGCTCGAGCGCAATGGCGGACAGTCGGTCGAACTGGAAACGAACGACTTCAATCGCCGCTGAAGAGTTGCTTAGTTGCGTTGGCTGATGAGCGCGTCCGTCGGGATGCGTGATTCAGCCAAACTCGGAGTGCGACTTTCGCTATGCGTTCGAGCAAGGCACGTAGAGCGACGTGCTTCGTTCTTCTCGATAAACGGGCAGCCTTGGTGCTGCTCTTTTCATTAAATGAAATGGAGTTGGCGCATCTATATCGAACGGCCTACGCGTTCCATACATCGAGTCATTGCCGCAGGCTTGCGGTCAATAAACGCACCGCGCTCCGTCATCGCGCATAAAAGCGCGTTAGCACATCCACCAGCCACCAGAACGGACAAGGCTTGCGGCACACGCCATCGTAACCGGCGGTCTGCAGCGTATCGCGCATTTCATCGGATGCGAAAGCGATCACCAGTTGTTGCGGCGTGTCGGGCGTATCGGCGTGTCCGCGCAACTCGCGCACGAACCAGTGGTCCGGCATTGCCGCCCTCGCCTGTCCGCCCGCCGACCTGCCGAAGCGCGTATCGACGAACACCGCCTGCGGATGCCACGTCGACGACAACTGAACGGCGCGTTCCGGCTCGCCGATCTGCACGGCTTCGAAGCCGCGCATCGCAAGCAGCAGCGCGAAAGAGTCCCCAACATTCGGCTCCGAATGCGCGATAAGCACGCGTCGCGGCGCGGTGACGACCGCGATGCGAGGCGTCCACACTTCGCGGCGGCCCGTACCCGCTTTGTTCAGTTCTCCGTCCATGTCCGTTCGGCGCGGCGATGAGCGCCGCGCCGTAACGGCATCAAGCAAGGACGAGGCCCGCCGCCCGGGCCGGCGCGTTCAGCGCGAAATCAGCAAGCCGACAATCAGCCCTCCTATCGCGCCCATCGTGATCGCTTTCCACGGATTGTCGTGCACGAAGTCATCGGTGCCCTCCGTCACGCGGCGATATCGCGCGACCGCCACGTCCTGCGCGCCGGCGATCACGCGTTTCGCGCGTCCGCTCGTCGAAGCCGGATCGGGATGAAAGCGGCTGCCCTGTCCCTCCGACGATGCCGATGCCGGCTGTGCAAGCACCGCAGGACTGTCGCCGCCTTCGAGCGGGCTGCCATGCACATGCTCCGGGGAACGCGTCGGCACGTGCCGGGGCGGTTTGTGCGCCGCGCCGGCCGCGAGCGGCGTCACGTTGTCATCGCCACCCTGCTCCATGCCCGGCCCTAGCGCCGCTTCCATCGCGCTCGTCACCGCGCTGCGCGACAGCGGCGGCGCGGGCGGTTGCCCGCCCGGCGTTCCCGCACCGTTGCCCGACGCGTTATCCGATGTGATGCCTGCTGTGCTCCCCGATGCGTTGCCGTTTACGTTAGCCATGACGTCCTCTCCTTGTGCGTACCAGATGCATTGGCCAATCAATGCGCGCATCGATGACGCAAGAGTCGCACCGGATCGCCAGGCCCGCCAGTCGTCCGTTCGGCATAGGCCGGTTCGCCGGACGACCGCGCGAAGCATCGCAATTTCTTTCACATACCGGTGAGAATTGCTCGTTTGCCGCTCGCGATCCGCACGCCTACGATGACTCTCCTGTCAGGCGATGCATCTTTCGTTTCACGCCGCGCCGAAGCATCCGTCGCGCGCCCGCCGATACGATGGCTTCGCTCCCGACTCCTTTGCGAAGCCCGCCATGAATCCCGTCAATCTCGCTCAACTGCTTCTACTCGCCGCGCTCTGGGGCGGCTCCTTCCTGTTTATCCGTGTCGGCGTGACCGATCTCGGCGTCGCGCCGCTGATGGCGCTGCGCGTCGGCATCGGCGCGCTGTTTCTGCTGATCGTGCTGGCGCTGCGCGGCTCGCCGCGCGAAGCCATCGCGACGATGCGGCGGCGCGCGTGGCCGCTCATCGTCGTCGGCGTGTTCAACTCCGCCGCGCCCTTCTGTCTCTTCGCGTATGCCGAGCTGACGCTGTCGGCGGGCGTGACCTCCGTCATCAACGCGACGACGCCGCTCTGGGGCGCGCTCGTGGCGTTCGTGTGGCTCGGTGATCGCCTGAGCCGCCTGCGCGTAGCGGGACTCGCGATCGGCTTCGCCGGCGTGCTCGCGCTGGTATGGGACCAGACCTTGGCTCATCCGGGCGCGACGGCCTCCGCAGTCACGCCGATGAGCACCGCGCTCGCTGCCCTGGCCGGCCTCGCGGCGACGCTCTGCTACGGCATCGCGGCAAGCTATACGAAGCGCCATCTGATGGGTGTGGATTCGCTGACCGTCGCCGCCGGCACGATGACGGCCGCGACGCTCGTGCTCCTGCCGTTCGCGCTGGTGTCGTGGCCTGCGGGCCCGGTGTCGATGCACGCGTGGGGCGCGGTGATCGCATTGGGTGTCGCATGCACGGGTGTCGCGTACATGCTGTTCTTTCACCTGATCGCGGTGGCCGGCCCGGCGCGCGCCATCACCGTGACGTTCGTGATCCCGATCTTCGGCATTCTTTGGGGCGCGCTGTTCTTGTCGGAACGCGTGTCGATCGGCATGGCGGCGGCGTGCGGAATCGTGCTCGCGGGCACGGCGCTGGCGACAGGCGTAGTCAAACGCGTGCCGTCGTGGCGCACCCGCCGCCCGGAATGCGCGAAGCAGTGACGGGACTACGGACCGTGGCGCTCAGCGCCACAGCCGCGTGAGGGCGCCGTCCTCTCCGCCGACGGGATCGGTGGCGGGGAACGGCAAGGCTTGCATCGCGCGCAGTTCGTCGGCGCTGAGGGCGTCGCGCCGGATGTCCCATTGCTGATTCGGCGGATACGCGCCGATTACCTGAAACCGGCCGCCGCTTTTCAGCAGGCAATGACCGGTGCCGGCGGGCAGCAGGAGCGCATCGCCGGCGCGCACGGAGATCACGCGCCCTCCCGGACCGCCGATGATCAGCTCCGCCTCGCCCGACGCGACTCCGAGCACCTCGTGCGCCGTCGAGTGGAAATGGTGATAGTCGAAGACGCTGTCGCGCCATTGCGGCGGCCAGCCGTTCTGCGCGAAGAGCGCCTCGAAGCGGCTGCCGCAGTCGCGGCCGCCGGGCTCGATCGCGCCGCGCCACAACAGCACCGGCAGGCGCGAGTTGTTCGGCACCCAGCCATTGGCGGCGAGCTTGAAGTGCTCGCAGCGGGCGTCGGCTGCATGAAGGGTTTCGGATTGCTCGGCCATATCAGGTTCTCCGCGAGAGTTTGCGAAGGCCGAGCAACGGGTGTTCCAAGGATGCCGGCAAATCAGCCGAACGCGGCTTGCGTTAAACGCCGTCGAGCCGTGAGACCGGCACGGCAGCTATCACCGCCCGTGCCAGTGCCCATAACCCCCGCCAAATCCGACCCCCACCGACACCGACGGCGCGTAATAAGCCGGCCCGTACGCGTATCCATAAGCCGGCGCGTAGCCGTATGCCGGCGCGGGCGCATAGCCATAAGGCGGCGCATAGACGCACCCGCCCAGCCCTGCCGCGAGCCCGAGCGCGACGGGCAGGACGAGCGAGCGCGCCAGTCTTCGCCCGCCCGGCTTCGTTGTAGTTGATGCTTTCATGACGACAGCCTCCCCGCCAATTCCGGCTTACCAGTGACGATAACCATAACCGCCGTGATGCGCGTACCAGTCGCGACGCTCCCAGTAGCGCGCGCCGTCCCAGTACCGGTCGCCATGCCAGCCGATGACGATCGCCGGCGCGGGCGCCACGACCACGGGCGCAGGCTGATACACAACAGGCGGCGCAGCCCGGTACGCGACGGGCGGCGGTCCCGGCTGCCGCTCGACGTACACCGGCTGCTGCTCGACGTAAGCCGGTTGTTGCTCGACGTAAGCCGGCTGCGGCTGAACATAGACGGGTTGCTGCACGTACACGGGCGGCGGCGCGTAAACGGGCGCGACTGGCAGCCCGAGATTGACGCCGATGCTCACGCCCGCCGTCGCCGCCTCGCAGGCGAGACCCGCGCAGGCAACGATCCCCAGCCCTACGACTCTCTTGATCTTCATTTTTTTCTTCTCCTGCCCAAGGCCGCAATGAGAGTGCGGCCATGAATCCATGGTATTCGCGGCGTCGCGCGCTTGCGTTACAACACCTGTAACAGATGTGAACGCTGAAACGAACGGTCGGTTGAGAATGCAACGCCGCCGCCCGCCGTTGCGCCGGCGCGCGTGCTCGTGGGATAGTGCGGGCTTCGTCAAAACGGGATGGGCGAATGGACCTGTTGCGAAGCATGCGGATTTTCACGCGCGTCGCGGAAGCAGCGAGCTTCACTGCCGCGGCGCAACAGCTGGACATCACCACGGCGCAGGCGTCGCGTGCAGTCACGGATCTGGAGGCGCATCTGCGCACGCGCCTGTTGAACCGCACGACGCGCCGTGTCGCGCTCACCGATGCGGGCAACCGGTATCTCGCCCGCTGCAAGGAAGTGATCGCGCTCGTCGATGTCTCCGAAGCCGAAGCCAGCAACGCACAAGTGTCGCCGAGCGGCGTGTTGCGCATGCATGCGCCGATCACCTTCGGGCAGCACTATGTCGTGCCCGCGCTCACGCGCTATCTCGACGCGCATCCGCAAGTGCGCGTGGAGCTGACGCTGTCGCAGAACGTCCCGGACATGCTTGACGAAGGCTACGACGTGTTCTTGCAGATCACGACATCGACACTGCCGGATTCCGCGCTCATCTCCCACCGCATCTGCACGATGCCGAGCGTGCTCTGCGCGTCGCCGCGCTATCTCGAGCGTGCGGGCGTTCCTCGCTCCATCGACGAGTTGTCCGAACACGCGTGCCTGCAACTCGTCACGGCGTTCTTTCCGGTGGATCGCTGGATCTTCGAAGGCCCGCAAGGCAGCGTCGAAGTGGACTTGCCGCCGGGACGCCTGCGCGTGAACGCCGCCGACGCGCTCACCGTCGCGGTCACGGACGGGCTCGGCATTGCGCCGTTGCCAGCGCTGTCGGTTCAGCCGTTGCTGAAAAGCGGCGCGCTCGTGCGCGTGCTGCCGGAATGGGAACTCCAGACCATGACAATCTATGCGATGTACGCGTCGCGCCAGTATCTCGATGCGAAGATCAAGACGTGGGTCGCGTTCTTGCGGGATTTCGTCGTTGGGACGTTGGAGAGCGAGCTGGCGTGAAGCGCAGTCTTCCCGGATGCGAGCATCGGGCGTGGAGCGTTCGCTGAGACGGACCTGCCGGTCTGCGGTTCGCGGATTCGGGGTGGCGCTTTCGTGGAATCAAGACGTGGGTGGCGTCCTTGCGGAATTTTGTGACTGAGACACTGGAGAGCGAGTCGGCGTGAAGCGCCCATGCGTCTTGAATGCGAGCATTGAGCGGCAAGTTTGTTGAGACGGACTCGCCGCCCTGCGGTTCGCGGATTCCCCCTGCACGCGGAGAATCCGCCGCGAAACCGTCAAGCCCCCTTCGCCGCGATCGCCGGCGCGGGCAACAAGCGGCCAGCGATCATCGCCCGGAGCGTTCCGGCAACGAGCATCGCGATGACGATGTTCGCCGCGACGAACGCCACCGGCGCAATCCACTCGACCGGCCCTTGCGCGCCGCGTTCGAGCATACGGATGGCCATCGTCGGCAGCGCGGCCGCGCCGAAGCTGAACGCCCAGTACGACGGCGTGAAATTGCGCTGACGAATCCACGGGACGAGACGCGCGAGCATCAGCGCCTGATACAGCCCATAGCCGAGCAGCATGTACGCGAAGGTATCCGGCACGCCATGCGTGATGGCGAGATACGACACGCCACCCACGACCGGCGGCGCGAGCTGAATGCCGAGGCTCGGGCGCAGCGCATCGGGAAGCGGCTCATGCACCGCCGCGCGATGCAGCACGAGCGATTCGATCGCGATCCACGAAAACACGCCCGCTCCGAAAAACAGCATGCCGGCCTGCGTCCAGCCCAAGCCCGTTGCCGCCGTACCCGCGACAAAGCTGGGCGCGACCGTCGGCAGATACATGGCGGGCGTCGTCCATTCCGGCTTGCGGCCGCCTTGCCAGAATCGTCCGTGCAGATACGCGCCGAGCGCAAGCTGGCTCGCGACGCCCGCCGCGAACAGCGCGATCGCCAAGGCGCGCGATTCGCTCTGCACGGCCTGCGCGGCGAGCATCGTCGATACGGGCGCGAGCGCGGCAAACGACGATTGCACCGGATGCTGCATCTCCGCGATCGCATCGGCGCGCTGCGTGAGCCACTTGTGCGCGTAGGCGGCCATCAGCACCAGCCACACGGCGAGCGCGACCATCGTCATCACCGCCGGCACGCTGTCGGGAATCGGCCACACCTTCGCCGCCGCGCGCCACGCACCGGCAAGCGCGAGCGCACCGACCGCGATGCCGAGGAACGCCACGGGCATCGGCGCACGCCCGGATGGAAGATTCGTATTCATTGCTGCCTCTCCTTATCGAAGGACGCGGCGAGCGCGAATGCGTTCGTCTGTCGTTGGAGAGAGCTTAGGGGCGAGCGGCGGCCGTGCGAATGTCGCAGCGTCTCGTTCGGATGCGCGATCGTCTCAACTTGCGACGCCGCGCATCGCGCAAGCAGAGCTATTTGCGCCGCGCGATGCGCATCAATACGACGTACAGCACCGCGCCGGCCACCGCGCCGATCAGCCAGCCGAGATTGTTGGCGGGCAGAATCTTCAACAGTTGCGTCGAGAGTTCCCATCCCACCGAGATGACGCCCGACACGAGCAACGCGGTCAGCCCGACCTTGTTCCATCCGCCGTCGTAGTAGAAGCGACCGCCAGGCTGCATCGTATACAGCTCAGCGGCGTTCACCTGCTGGCGCTTGACGAGGTAATAATCGGCCATCATCACGCCGTACATCGGCGCGAGCACTGCGCCAAAAACCGACACGAAGATAGTGATGGCCTTCGGGCTGTCGACGAAGATCCACGGGCACACGAGGACCGCGAGTATCGATGCGATCAGCCCGCCCTTCTTGAAGTCGACGTGCTTCGGAAAGAGATTTGCAATGTCATAGGCCGGCGAAACGAAGTTGGCAACGATGTTGATGCCCATCGTCGCGATGACGAACGTGATGCTGCCGATCGCCACCGCGAGCTTGTTGTCGATACGCGAAACGATCTCGACCGGGTCCATGATCATCGTGCCGAACACCTTCTCGCTGCCCGCCGTGACGATCACCGTGATGATCGCGAATGCAAGGAAGTTGAACGGCAGCCCCAGAAAATTGCCGATCTTCATTTGCCGCTCGCTCTTTGCAAAGCGCGAGAAATCGCCGAAGTTGAGCAGCAGCGCCGCGAAATAGCTCACGACGAGCAAGGTCGCGTTCACCATCGCGTGCAACTGCTCGTCGCCGGGCAGCACCTTGCCGGAGAGCGTAACGTCCAGACTGCCGAGGCCCGCGCGATACAGAATCCAGCCCATCAGAACGAACATCACCACATACACCGCCGGCCCGCAGAAGTCGATGAACTTGCGGATGATCTCCATGCCGCGCTGAAAGATGATGAGTTGCAGCAGCCACATGAAGAGGAAGCTGACCCAGCCGAGCATGTCGAGCCTGAGAAAGCTCGAATCGCGCAGCGCCACCGCCGATGGCACGAAGAGCAGCAAGAGCGTCGCGACCGCCTTCGATGCGAAGTACGTCTGCACGCCATACCACACGATGCCCACGACGCCGCGAATCAGCGCGGCGAGATTCGCGCCCATGACGCCCATCGACACGCGTGCCATCACCGGGAACGGAACGCCATGCACGAGGCTCGGCTTGCCGACCCAGTTCATCAGCACATAGACGATCAGGATGCCGATGGTCATCGCGAGCAGCACTTGCCAGCCTGAAAGTCCGAGCAGAAAAAGGCTCGCCGCGAAGGTATACCCGCCGACGCTGTGAACATCCGACATCCACATCGCGAAGATGCTGTAGCCAGTCCATGTGCGGCGTGCGCGCGGAACCGGCGCGAGATCGTGGTTGTAGAGGCGTTCGTCGGCGTTGACGATTTCGACATCGGCGCCGGGGCCGGGTGTGGACGAATCGGCTACGTGAGAAGCAGGCATGACCGTCTCCCTGGCCGAGGCGTGCTTCAACCCGTGGTTGAACGCTCACGTTCGGCAGACTAAAGAAGCCGCGATGAACATGCGAATGGCCGGCGCTATCGAGAGGCACCGCGCCGCGACGGCTCGCCCATGCATGCGCGGACTCGCAGCGTCGGCCGTTGATGCAAGATTAATGCATGATGCCGAAAAGGTGAACGATGCAGGGCTGCCCGCTCAAGTAAAGCCGCATTCATGCCGATATGTGGGCCATGAGAAAAAAACGCCTCCCGTCCCGCGATCCGGGAATCGCACAGCAGGAAAGTCCCGTGGCTTGGGGCGATGCCTTCGCGGCCGCCGCCGAAGCGCTCGCGCTCTTTTGCCGCCTGCGCCGCATCGAAGCGGCGGATCTGCCCGCACGCGATGTCGATGCGCTGCTCGACATCGCCTTCGAAGAGGCCGCGCAGCAAGCCGCTGCCCAGCAACGACAACGCTAAAGCCGGCTAAACTCCGCAGCCGGGCGTGCAACTTGCTCCCCGACCTTCACATCCTCTTTTAGATCAGGCGGGCAGGACATCGCGCCCATCGCCGCACATGCGCGCGTCGCGGAGGTCCCATGTCGAAGATTCTCGGCCCTGTACTGGGGCCTCAGCTTCACAACGTCGCGCGCCATCCGTTCGGCTTTCTCAAGCGCACGATCAAGGCGTTTCGCGCCAACCAGGGCATGCTGCTCGCGGGCGCGGTTGCGTATTACGCGCTGCTGTCGATCGTGCCGCTGCTGATCCTCATCGTCATCGTGCTGTCGAAGTTCGTCGGCCAGCGCGAGTTGCTCGAAACGCTCGCGCATCTGCTCGAATGGCTCGTGCCGGGACAGGCGCGGGCGGTCGTGCGGGAACTCGCCAATTTCCTGACGCATCGCGCGGTCATCGGCTGGCTGCTGCTCGTCACGATGATCTTCTTCAGTTCGCTCGCCTTCACCGTGCTCGAAAACGCGATGTCGGTGATCTTCGTTCATCGCGTCGCGATCCGTCGACGGCATTTCCTGCTGTCCGCGCTGCTGCCTTATTGCTACATCCTTTTTCTCGGCGTCGGCATGCTGATCGTGACGCTCGTGTCGAACGGCTTGCAGGCGATGGGCGACAACAGCGTCATGCTGCTCGGCATCGAAGTGTCGCTCAAGGGTGCATCGCGCGTGCTGCTGTATCTGCTCGGCGTGGCCGGTGAGATTTTCGTGCTGACGTCGATCTATCTCGTGATGCCGGTCGGAAGGCCATCGTTTCGTCTCGCGCTGCTCGGCAGCGTGACGGCCGCCGTGCTCTGGGAGATCACGCGGCACGTCCTCGTCTGGTACTTCGCGACGCTGTCGCAAGTGAGCGTCGTCTATGGTTCGCTGACAACGTCCATCGTCGTGCTGTTCAGCCTCGAAGCACTCGCGACGCTTTTGCTTTTCGGGGCACAGGTGATATCGGAGTTCGAGCGTTTCGGCTTGCCCGAACGCGATGTCACGAAGCCGTTCACGACCGAGGACGCGCAACATTGAACACGATGCGCGCTACCATTAAGTCATGCGCCGTCTGTACGCGATGCCACCAAACGCGGCACCGCTGATCTGAGGAATGTCGAACGTGCCGTGCTGGCCTGCTCAATGCTACGGTACTATTCAGCTTTTGCACGGGCGGGCGACGCCGCTATTCCCCGCGCCTCGCAACAGACGAGCACTTTTGCCTTACTCAACGCGCCGCATCGGGTAGTTTTTCCGCATTGCGGCGATAGTTACGTCGTGCGAAGAGAGAGCCGTCCTCTTCGTTGAAATCTGCGTATTGCATTCGTTTTTTTATGATCGAATGGCACGCGCCGCGCAATGCTCGCATTCGCGATCTTTGTGTCCGGCGCTTCACACGGCTTGCGCGTCAGGCTGCCAGCGCACTCGATGCGCCGTGCGCCTGCCGCCGTCGACGAACATGATTCTGGAGCGCTGCCATGCCCCGACACGCTGAGCTACCTGAAGAGCCGTTCGCGGGCGGCCCGAGTCCCGCTAACGATCCGTCCGTGCCCGATGCGCCGTCCGGGTCCTTCGCCGACTTCGACGACGAAGAAGATATCGAGGCGGAGCCCGATCCCGTGCGCCCGCCGCGCCGCTTCGGCCGGCTCGCGCTGTGGATGGCGTCGGCGACTGCGCTCGGGGTCGGAGTGCTCGGCACCGTCGCATACAGCATGTGGTTCAATCAAGACCAGCGCGTGTATGCAGAAGCGATGACCAGCGCGCGGCAGACGCTCGGCATCGATCAACCGGTCTTGGCGGCCACGCAGTCGTCGGGCGTGGTGGAAGCGCCCTCGACGGTGACGCATCCCGAGAACATCAAGCTCGCGGGCAGTCCGCCTGCGCTGGACCGGCCCGGTCTGAGTCCCGTCGCGGCGGCGCCGGCCGCCATCGCCGAGGACGACACCACCGAGCGCCGCGCGACGCCATCAAGTCAATCCGGCAATCGCGCGAACCGTGCAGCGGAGAAACCGGCGCGCACGGCGCAAGCGAACCAGAACGTCAAGCGTCATGCGCCGCCAGCGAAGGCCGAGCCGGGACTCTTTGCCCGCGTGGGCGCCTTCTTTCATCGAGTGAGCTATCGACGCAATGCCACATCCGGTCAGCGAGAGGAATATTCCCGTCCGTGACGACGACGCCTACACGACGCGCGCACTTCGCTGGATCGACGGCGCGCGCGCCCATGCACAGCGCTTGCGCGTCCCCGGTCCCGCGCCGTTGGCGGGCGTCGCGCTGCTCTGCCTGCTGATCGGGCTGCTCTTTCTCGCCTATCAGGTCCGCGCGATCTTCTCCGCGCAACTTCAGCAGGAATACATCGGGCTGGTACTCGAAGCGGTCGAGCGGGCCGATACGGCGCGCGCATCCGCGCTTTCGCTCGAGGATGCATCGACCAACGATACCGCCCGTCGCGCGGCCTATCGCGACGCGCGCATCGAATTCGCCGCGCGGCTCGCGAGCCTGCATGCACTCATCATATCCAGTCCGGCTCCCGCTCCCGCGCTGCCTTCGAGCGTGCTCTTGCCGGCATCCGATCTGAAAGCGGCGAGCGCCGCGCTCGATTCCGCCTATCTGTACTGGCGCGCCGAACGCGATCGCGCGAGCGCCGATGTGCGCGAACGGATCGTCAGCGTGTCGCATACGCTGATCGCGCTGTCGTCGATCGTATTCGGCGTGCTGATTACCGCGCTTGGAATGTATGCAAAACGCAATCGGCAACTGGTTGGACTTTCGAGCGAATTCGAACACGCGTCCCTGCACGATGCGATGACCGGCCTTCCCAACCGCCGCAAGCTTTTCGCCGCGCTCGAAGAAACGGCGGAGCATCTCGGCGACGGCACGAATGCAAAACGCATCGCCGTGCTGTATATCGATCTCGATGGTTTCAAGCGCGTCAACGATACGCACGGCCACCGCATCGGCGATGAGTTTCTGATTGCGGTATCGCGGCGTTTTCGTCAGACGGTGCGCAACAGCGATGTGGTCGCACGCATCGGCGGCGACGAGTTCGCCGTGCTCGTGCGGGAATTTTCTAGCGATCTGGAACTGGCGGCGATCGCGCAGCGCATCATCACGTGCGTGGCGGAAACCGATGGCCGCATGGACTTGTCGCTCGTGCGCGCCAGCATCGGCATTGCCAGTTATCCGGATCGCGTGACCGATTACTGGCGGCTCGTCGCCGCCGCCGACGACACGATGTACGCCGTCAAGCGCAACGGCAAGAACGGCTACGCGTTCGCATCGCCGGCGGCGTGACCCGGCTTCCGAGGCGGCTTATGCCGCCGCGCGCAAGTCTTCTTCGCCGCCGAGTGCTTCGGTCAGCGCCGCGAACAGGCGAGCGAGTTCACCCGTCATCAGCAGGAAGTCGGATTCGAAACGCTCGTCGTCGTTGGCCGCGGTGGGATCGGCGGCTTCCTTGATGACGTCGAGCGGCGTCACACGCTTGAGCGTCAGCGACGGCGTCAGCACGAAGGACACGCGGTCGTCCCACGTCATCGCAAGACGCATGCACTGCTTCCCCGCTTCGATGTGGCGGCGCATGTCTTCGGCCTCCAGCGCATGGCCGACGTAGCGCACCGTGGCATTGCCTTCGCCGGTCGAGCGCAGTTCGGTGTCGCGATCGAGCGTGAAGCCTGCGGGACCGTCGCCGCTCAGCAGCCACTCGGTCATCGCGGATACCGGCGAGCGCGCGGGACGGACGCTTGCGAGCGGCAGATCCGTGACCGATTTCACCAGCAACCCGATGATGTCATCGGCAACTGTCGCGGATGCCGCGTCGATCGCGAGCCATCCATGCACCGGATCGATCCACACGCGCGTATCGCGGCGAATACTGAATGCACGCGGCAAAAGGTCGTCGGTCACCTGCTCCTTCAGTTCGCGCATCTGCTTGCGGCCGGGCTTGAAGCCCTGCTGCTCTTCGAGTTCGAGCGCGCGTTCCTTCGTGAACTGCGTGACGACGGACGCGGGCAGCAGTTTCTTTTCCGCGCGATACGTGATCAGCATCTGGCGGTTGATCGTGCAGACGAGCGAATCGTCGTTGCGCGGCGAGACCCAGCCGCGCCGCTCATTCTCGACGCTCGATGCCGCGCTGAAGCCAAGCGGCGCGAGCCATTGCTCTATTTGACCCGGCGTAACGGTCCAGTGAGCGGGAAGACGGTGAAGCTGAAGATTCTTGAACCACATGGCGGCGCTTTCGATGTTGTTCGGAAAAGCGGGCCATTCTATACGACGCGCATCGCATTCTGCATGCATCATTCATTCGCATGGCGGCGTGGCGGCACGATGCGCCATTGCAGATTGACGCCCGCCGCTGCGAGCAGAATCAGCGCGGCCCCCGCGACTTGCAGCCAGGCGAGATGCTGGCCGAACGCAAGCCAGTCGACGACGATCGCCACCACCGGATAGATGAACGACAGCGCGCCCGTCATGGCGACGGGCAGTTTCTGGATCGCGCCGTAAAGAAGCACGTACATGAGCCCCGTGTTCACGACGCCGAGCACGATCAGGTCGGTCCATCCGCCGATGCCTGCGGGCGCGGCATCGAACTGCGCGAACGGGCCGAGCATCGCGATGCCGAGCAGCACATGCAACATGGCAATGAGATGCGGCGGCGTGTCTTTGAGCCGCTTGGTGATGATCGACGATATCGCGTACAGAAAGGCCGCGCCGAGCGCATAGGCGATGCCTTCGAGATAGCGCCCGGGCATCGCGAGCACCGCCGGTTCGACGCGCACGACCATCACGAGCCCTACGAACGCGATGCCGAGCCATGCGAGCGTCGAAGCGGAGATTCGCTCGCGCAGCACGAACGCCCCGAGCGCGACGAGCATGAACGGCTGCGTGTTGTAGACGGTCGTAGCCATCGAGATCGACGCGCGCGAATATGCGGCGAACAGCAACAGCCAGTTGCCGACGATCGCGACGCTCCCAAGCGCGACCCATCCCAGCATGCCCCACGAAAAATAGCGCTTGCGGAGGAAGCCGAGCATCGCGCATATCGCGACGAGCGTCGCCCCGCCGAAGACGCAGCGGAAGAAAACGACGTTCCATGCCGACTGCCCCGACGACACGACGAGCCAGCCGATCGTGCCCGACATCAGCATCGCGAGCGTCATTTCGATGGCGCCGCGCCGATGCCCGGCGGCGTTGCGGGTATTGCTGATCGCGTGACTGTTCATGGCGGTGATTCGGATGCGGTTTCGATAACCTGAAGTCTATCGATGCGCGTCACGTAAAACCATGCCTAAAATAAGGCACATTTCGTTCTTCATCTTGCTATCAAAGGCCATCATGCCGAAGAACCTTAGCGCATCGCAGACGACCATCGACGCCATCGATCGCGAACTGATCAGCGTGCTTGCAAGCGACGGACGCATCGCGGTGAGCGAAGTGGCCAAGCGCATCGGCTTGTCGGCGCCGAGCACGGCCGAGCGCATCCGCCGTCTCGAATCGCAAGGCGTCATTCGCGGCTTCACGGTACAGATCGATCCGGCCGCGCTCGGTTATACGCTGCAAGCCATTGTGCGCGTTCAGCCGTTACCCGGTCAGTTGCATCTGGTCGAGGAAGCCATCCGGCGCATTCCCGAGTTCGTCGAATGCGTGAAGGTGACGGGCGATGACTGCTTCGTCTGCCGCCTGTATCTGCGTTCCATCGAACATCTCGACGATATTCTCGCCAAGGTCACCGACCGCGCCGCGACGAGCACGGCCATCGTGAAGACGACGCCCATCGAGCGCAGGCTGCCTCCGCTCTGAAGAATCGCGTTGCACGCATCGAACGGCGCTACACTAGGGACGCTTGTTGCTGCAAGCGAGGGAGCATCCGATGACCGACACCGACGCCAAGCGCACGTTTCGCGGCCTGCCGCTCACGCCCGAGCAGGATGCCGAAGTCAGGCATTACATCAAGAAAAAAAAGCAGCGCGGCGAACCGTGGGACACGCCCGAACTGACCGCCATGCTGCGCGACATGCTTCATCCACCCGACAGCGACGAAGCGTCGGATGAAGAGGCCGACGGAGAAACGCGCGCGTTCGCCGAACGCGCATCCGCGTCCGTCGACGAAGGGATCGATCCAATCGAGAACAGCGAGGAATGGCACGCTGCGATGGAAGCCGAAGCGATGAAAGGGCCAAGACGGTAGAACGAAAAAACGCCGGTAAAGACCGGCGTCATATCCGCTTGGTCCGACGCATTCAGTGCCTGTGATGCAGCCAGTCACGCGGCGGATGAGTATCCAGCCAGCGCGCTTTTGGTGGATGAATATGCGGGTGCCTGTGATGCATGACCAGAATCACGATGGCGCATAGCACCACGACGACTCCGACCATCAGGGTAATCATCGGCTCGGTCATCGGAACCTCCTTCAGGGCAAGAGGACGACGCTTTCATTGTAGATGCTCTCGCGCCGTCAAAGCGCACTACGCCGTAAATCGCTTTGTATTGCGTAATCCCTTATAAGCAGCCCGACGCATTCGACCGATGGGTGTCCTATAGTGCAGAAGGACCGCTCATTGGGAGAATCGGCATGGCGACGTGGAAACCTGATCCGAGCTTCTACCCTTCCCCACGACTCGCGGCGAAGGCGCCGCGCGAAACGCTCGCCTATGTCGCGACCTTCGATCCGGAACGCAAGACGCCAGACAAGCTGGCCGTCGTCGATGTCGATCCCGACTCGCCGAACTACGCGCAAATCGTGAGCGAACTGGCGATGCCCGATGTTGGCGACGAGCTGCATCACTTCGGCTGGAACGCGTGCTCGTCGTGTCTGTGTCCGAACGCGCCGCATCCGCATATGGAGCGGCGCTACCTCGTCGTGCCGGGGCTGCGTTCGTCGCGCATTCATATCGTCGATACGAAGCCCGATCCGAAGAAGCCGGTCATCGTGAAGACGATCGAGGCCGCCGAACTCGCGGAAAAGACCGGCTATACGCGGCCGCACACCGTTCATTGCGGCCCCGGCGGCATCTATGTCAGCGCGCTCGGCAATGCGGAAGGCAAGGCGCCTGGCGGCGTGCTGATGCTCGATCAGCAGAGCTTCGATCCGCTCGGCCGCTGGGAATTGGATCGCGGGCCGCAGCAGCTTGCATACGACGCCTGGTGGCATCTCGGTTACGACACGATGGTCACGAGCGAATGGGGCACGCCCGATACATTCGAAGAAGGACTCGTGCCCGAACTGCTGCTCGGCGCGAAGTACGGGCGCAAGCTGCATTTCTGGGACCTGACGAAGCGCAAGCACGTGCAGGAGATCGATTTCGGCGATGAGTATCAGCTCGTCTTCGAGCTGCGTCCCGCACACGATCCGACGAAGGCTTATGGCTTCGTCAACTGCGTGATCAGCCTGAAGGATCTGTCGTCATCGATCTGGACGTGGTATCGCGACAATGACAAGTGGGCCGTCAAGAAAGTGATCGACATTCCCGCCGAACCCGCCGACGCCTCAGTGCTGCCGCCGCTATTGCAGGGCTTTGGCGCGGTGCCGCCGCTGGTGTCGGACATCGACCTGTCGATGGACGATCGCTTCCTCTACGTGTCGTGCTGGGGCACCGGCGACATGCTGCAATACGACGTCTCCGATCCTTTTGCACCGAAGCTCGCGGGCAAGGTTCGCATCGGCGGCGTGGTGGCGCGCGCGACGCACGCAGGCGCAAGCAACGGCCACCTGAACGGCGGCCCGCAGATGGTCGAAGTCAGCCGCGACGGACGTCGCGTGTACTTCACGAATTCGCTATACGGTGCGGTGGATTCGCAGTTTTATCCCGAAGGCATCAATGGCTGGATGGTGAAGCTCGACGCCGGCGCGGACGGAGGCCTGAGCGTCGACGAACGCTTCTTCATCGACTGGCCGAAGGGGCATCGCCCGCATCAAATACGGCTGCAAGGCGGCGATTGCTCGTCGGATTCATATTGCTATCCGTGATGCCTTCGACGAGCGTGGACACATGAATACCGGCACGCCCGCGCTCTGGATTACCGCCGCGGGCCTTGGCGCGTTTCATGGCGTCAATCCCGCCATGGGATGGCTCTTCGCGCTCGCCCTCGGACTCTATGCGCATAGCAAGCGCGTGGTGCTGCTATCGCTCGTGCCGATCGCGCTGGGGCATGCACTATCCGTTGCGCTCGTCCTGGCGGGCGTGCTCACGCTGGGATCGTTCGTCAGTCACGAGACGCTTGCGCGCGGCTCCGGCGTGCTGCTGATCGGCTGGGGCGCATGGCGCGCATGGCGCGCGTGGCGCGGGCATCGCGGCCGTCCGGCGGTCGGCATGCGCACCGGGCTGGCCGGCCTCGCGCTGTGGTCGTTCGTGATGTCGAGCGCACACGGCGCGGGCTTCATGCTCGTGCCTGCGCTATTGCCGTTCTGCGGCAGTGCGACGAATAAACCATCTGCGGGGGCGTTCGAAGCAGGCGCGGTTGCTCTGTCGCTGCATACGGTGGCGATGCTCGCCGTCATCGCCGGCATCTCTCTCTTTGCGATGTCAGTGCACGAGCGCACAGGCCTCGCCTTCTTGCGAAGCGGCTGGATCAACCTCGATTGGCTATGGAGTGTGGCCCTCATCGCGTGCGGCGTGTGGCTCTTGCTATAACGTCGATATCCCCCTGAGACGAACGCCGTGATGGCGGACACCGGCAGAAGTTAGGCGGGCAACGCCTACCGACGGCGATTGCGCGGCACCGTGCGTCGCTGCAATATCGTCGAAAACGGCCAGAAAAAAGATCATTCGATCACGAGTCAATAAAAAACAGGGGACTTCGAATGCGCGAGATTTCATACGCAGAACAGACCGTCAATTCCGGCAACCCGCTCGCGCGTTTTGCGCATCGCACGCGAATGACGATGGCGACCGATCTCGTCACCGGCCTCTGCCCGATGCGCGGCACGGTCGTCGATTTCGGCGCGGGTCCGGGGCTCTTTCTGCATACGCTCGGCGAAGCGCGGCCCGACATCACGCTCATCGGTCACGACAAGTTCATGGCGCCGACGTTTCCTGAAGTCCGTTACGCGGAATCGCTCGATGGCGTGGCACCGCACAGTGTCGATGTGCTGACGTCGTTCGAAGTCTGCGAGCATCTGTACGAAAGCGAACTCGACGCGCTGCTCGACGACGCCGCGCGCATTCTCAAGCCGCATGGCGCGCTGCTGATCTCCGTGCCGATCATGTACGGCCTCGCGATCGCGCCGAAAGTATCCAACTGGATGATTCGCAGCCGCTCGCTGAAGTCCGAGTACTCGCCCGCTGAAGTGCTGAAGTCGATGGTCGGCATTCGGGTGCAACGCCCTGAGAATCCGCGCACCACGCATAAAGGCTTCGATTTCCGCGAGCTGCGCGCGATCGTCGGCGAACGCTTCGCCATCGAAGCCGTACACGTGAGCCCCGTCCCGCATGCGCCGTGGTGGATTAGTTCGCAATACTTCATGATTTGCCGGCCACGCAAACACGCCTGAACGCACCAAATTGCTTTACTCTCGCGCCGATACTTCATCGGCGCGGGGCAGGCTGTCCGCGCTCCATCCTCCGCCCAACGCCCTCACCAGCGCAACGCTCGCAGCCATTCTGCGCTGCTGGATACGCACCGCCGCGCGCTGATCCGACAGCACGGTGGCCTGTGTCACGACGACATTCAGATACGTGATCGCCCCGTTTTCGTAGCGATTGCCGATTTTGTCGAGCGCGCGCTTCGCGGCATCGACGGCTTGCGATTGTGCTTCGCCTTCGCGACGCAACACGTCCAGCGCATTCAGGTTGTCTTCGACCTGACCGAACGCGGTCAGCACCGTCTGCCGATAATCCGCGACGCTCTCGTCATACGCGGCACGCGCCGCATCGCGGGCTGCCGCGCGGCCGCCAAAGTCAAGCGCCGTGAACGCGAGCTGCGGCCCGAGCGACCAAAAGCGGCTCGGCGCCATCAGCCACGAACTGAAGCGCGTCGCTTCGAGACCGCCGGTTGCGGCCAGCAACAGGTTCGGAAAGAATGCAGCCGTCGCGACGCCGACGCGCGCGTTCGCCTGAGCGATGCGCCGTTCGGCCGCTGCCACATCGGGGCGGCGCTCCAGCAACGCCGATGGCACCGACAGCGGCAACGCGGCAAGCGCCGCGCTGGGATGCGGCACATGATCCGCATCGAGCGGCGCGACATCGAGTGCGAAGGTCGAAGGCGGCTCGCCGATGAGAATCGCGATCGCATTGACGAGACTCGCGTGCGTGGTTTCAAGCTCGATCGATTGCGCCTGCGTTGCGCGCAACTGCTCCTCCGCCTGCGCCACATCGGACTCTGCCGCCACACCGCCCGCGAAGCGATCACGCGTCAATGCAAGCGCCTTTTCGTAGGCTTGCAGGGTTTCCTTGAGCAGGCGCTCGTCTTCGACCGTGCCGCGCAGATCGAAGTAGTTCGTCGCAAGTTCCGCCTGCATCGAAAGGATGGCGTTCTGCAGATCCGCCGCGCTCGCCTGCGCTTCTGCTCGACCGCCTTCGACCGCGCGTGAAATTCGGCCCCACAGGTCCGGCTCCCATGAGATTTGCGCCTCGACGAGATAGTCCGGCACGGTCACGCCCGCGCTCGATCGATACGACACATTCGACGATACCCGCGACTGATTGAACGACGCATTGGCCGTGATGGTCGGAAAGAACGCCGAGCGCGCCTGACGCACCGCTGCACGCGCGCCGCGATAACGCGCGGCTGCGGCGGCCACCGTCTGATTCGAAGCGGCCACGCGATCTTCCAGTGCGTTCAGTTGCGAATCGCCATAGACCTCCCACCACGGTGCGCGCGGCATCGCGTCCGCAGGTTGCGCAGGCTTCCAGTCTTGCGTCGATACGGGTACGTCCGCCGGCATGGATGACTTGAACGAAGCCGGCGTCGTCACATCGGGCCGCCTGTAATCGGGACCGACGGTGCAAGCGGCCATTGTCATGGATAACAGCGACAGCGTGAAACCCGCATGCATGCGCTTCATGATGCCTGACCGCTCTTCTTTGCATGCGCCTGCCCGATGCGCACCGTTGCACCATCGACGATGGAGTCCGGCGGATTCACGATCACGCGCTCATCTCCCTTCAATCCCGATACGATCGACACGCGCGTGCCGTAGTCGGTGCCAAGCGTAATGGGCAGCAACTTGACGCGATTGTTCGCATCGACGCTCGCCGCATGCACGCCATCCGGCCTGAACAACAGCGCATTGCCGGGCAAGGTGTAAGACGCCGTCGCGCTCGTCAAATGAAAACGCACTTGCGCATAAGCGCCCGCGAGCAGTTCGCCGGTCGGCTTCTTCACGTCGACCTCGACGCGCATGGTGCGTGCTACCGGATCGACCGCACCGGCCGTGCGCACCGTCACGCCTTCGAACTTGCGGTTGCGATCTTCGTTCAGCAGCAATTCCGCCGGCATGCCGACCGTCACCATGCGCGCATACGTCTGAGGCACATCGACGAATACACGCAGCGTCGCCGCGTCCTGAACATGGAACAACTCGCGGCCCGCCGCACCGCTGCCCGCATCGATCAACTGGCCGACATCCGTGTTGCGCGCGGTGACGACGCCATCGAACGGCGCATAGATCTTCTGAAACGAGACGAGCTGTTCGAGCCGCGACACGTTCGCCTGCGCCGCATTCAGCGACGCCTCTTTCGCGAGCATGTCGCCGTTCTTCTCATCGGTTTCCTGACGCGATACCGAATTGTTCTTCGCCATCTGCGCCCAGCGGTCCGCCGTGCTTTTAGCGAGCAGATAGTTCGCCCGAGCGGTCTGCGCATCGGCGCGCGCCTGACGCAACTGATCGTTGATCTCGGGTGCATCGATCTCCGCAAGCAACTGACCTTTCTTCACCTTGCTGCCGATGTCCACGGTCCAGCGCTTCAGATAGCCACTGGTGCGCGCGAAGATCGGCGCATCGGAAAATGCGCGGATATCGCCGGCGAGCAACAGGTCCTGCGTCGGCTTCATCTGCGTGGGCTTGATGACTTCGACCGTCAGCATGCCGTGCTCGGCTGCATCGCGTTGAAGTTCCGCGTGCTCGGCATGGCGGGACCAGATGCCCTGTGCGACGATGCCCGCCACGATCAACAGCGCGATCACGAGCAACAGGCGTCCTCGCCTGCCGGTCGCCGAACGTTGCGTCAACTGCTCTTCCATTCATGCTCCGTCTGTTCAGGAATGTGCTTTCTGCATGCGTGCGTCGCGTTCCTTGCGTGCCTCGATGCGCTTGTAGACCATCGAAAACACGACGGGCACGAAGAACAGCGTCGCCACGGTGCCCACCATCAGCCCGCCGATCACCGCGCGCCCGAGCGGCGCATTCTGCTCGCCGCCTTCGCCGAGACCGATCGCCATCGGCACCATGCCGATCATCATCGCGAGTGCGGTCATCAGCACGGGACGGAACCGCGTATAACCCGCTTCGAGCGCGGAACGCAGGGCATCGCCATGCTCGTCGAGCGCGGAACGCGCGAAGCTCACGACGAGAATGCTGTTGGCGGTCGCAATGCCGATACACATGATGGCGCCGGTGAGCGCGGGAATCGACAGCGTCGTATGCGTGAGAAACAGCATCCACACGATGCCCGCGAGCGCGCCCGGCAACGCGGTGATGATGATGAACGGATCGAGCCACGACTGGAAGTTCACGACGATCAGCAGATACACGAGCACGACAGCGAGAATCAGCCCGAGCGCGAGACCCGAAAACGACGTGTTCATCGTTTCGACCTGGCCGCGTATATCGATGGACGAGCCCTTCGGCAATTGTCCGCGCGATTCATCGATGATGCGTTGCACGTCGTCGGATACCGCACCCAGATCGCGGCGTTCCGTGGTCGCATAGAGATTGATGGTGGTCTGCGCGTTGTAGTGATAGACGACTGCATCGCGCGAGCTGCGCGAAAGCGATGCCAGCGCACCGAGAATGTTCGTCTTGCCGCTCGCCGACGTCACCGGAATATTGGCCACCGATTGCAGTGAATTCATGTCGTATTGCGGCGCGGTCGTGATCACGTTGTAGCTCACGCCATTGACCGGATTGAGCCAGAACGTCGGCGTCGTTTGCTGGCTCCCCGACAGCGTGATGAGCAGATTATTCGCAACGTCGCGCTGTGTGAATCCCGCTTGCAACGCTTTCGTGCGATCGACTTCGACATTGATCGAGGGAAGATCGGAGGGCTGCTGAATGCGTGCATCGACGAGACCGGGGACGCGACGTATCTTCTCCAGCAAATGATTCGCGAAGTCGCGGTTGCCGCGCACGTCGCGCCCGGTGATCGCGATATCGATCGGCGCGGGCAAGCCGAAGTTGAGGATCTGACTCGTGATATCGGCGGGCAAGAATGAGAACGTCACGCCGGGGAACTCTTGCGGCAAGCGCTTTCTCAGCATGCGGATATAGTCGTCGGTCGGCGCATGATCTTCGTTGAGGCTGATGAGCACATCCGCATCGGCGGTGCTCACGGTGCCCGTGTTGTTATATGAGAGATTGATGCCCGATACCGGCAAGCCCATGTTGTCGATGATCGAGCGGATCTCGTTGCGAGGGATCAGCTCGCGTATGCGATTGTCGACACGATCGGTCAGCACGGCCGTCTCTTCGATGCGCGTGCCTGTCTTGGTTCGCATGTGCATCGCGATGACGCCCGAATCGACCGATGGAAAGAAGTCGCGTCCCAGGAACGGCGCGAGTGCAAGCGAGAGGAGACAGCAGGCGAGAAAGAGCGATGCAAAGCGGCCCGGATGCACAAGCCGCGCTTCGAGAAAAGCGCGATATCGGCCGCGCACCGCTTCGAAACGCCGCTCGAAACCCAGATGAATCCGCACGAAGAGATTGCGCGAACCCTTCATCGATTCGACATCGCCGCCCATGTGTTGGTGATGACGCAGCAGATACTTAGCCAGCGTCGGAATGAGCGTGCGCGAGAAGAAGTACGACGCGAGCATCGCGAACACGACGGCCTCGGCCATCGGCACGAACAGATAATGCGCGACGCCGGTGAGCAGGAACATCGGAATGAATACGATGCAGATGGAGAGCGTCGAGACGAGCGTCGGCACGGCAATCTGCTGTGCGCCATCGAGAATGGCTTGTTCGAGTTCCTTGCCCTGTTCCAGATTCTGACTGATATTCTCGATCGCGACCGTCGCATCGTCGACGAGAATGCCGACGGCCAGCGCAAGACCGCCCAGCGTCATGATGTTGATGGTTTGGCCGATTGCGGAGAGCGCGACGATCGACGTCAGCATCGATAGCGGAATGGAGATCGCGATGATGAGCGTCGCGCGCCAGCTACCGAGAAAGAGCAGCACCATCAGCGCGGTCAGTCCGGCTGCGATGACCGCTTCGCGCAACACGCCGGACACCGATGCGCGCACGAACAACGACTGGTCCGCGACCGGCTCGATCTTCAGCGATTCAGGCACCATGCCGCGCAAGGCCGGCAGAAGATTCTTCACGCGCGCGACGATATCGAGCGTCGATGCGTTGCCGCTCTTGTTGATCGTCAGAAGCGATGCGCGCGTGCCGTCGACGCGCACGATGTTGGTCTGCGGCTGGAAGCCGTCGCGGACATGCGCGACGTCCTTAATGTAGATCGTGCCGCCGGGACCGGTGCGGATCGGGATATCGTTGAGTCCTTCCAGCGTGCTCGGGCTTGCGTTTAGGCCGACTGAATATTCCATCGAGCCGATCTTCGTCGTGCCGGTCGGCAGGATGAGGTTCTGCGCACTGATCGCATTGACGACATCGGTCGGCGCGAGGTTCTTGGCCTGCAGCTTTTGTGAATCGATATCGACCATGATCTGCCGCTGCTTGCCGCCATACGGCAACGGCACGGATGCGCCTTGCACGGTCGCGAGCTGCGTCTTCAGAAAGCTATTGCCGAAGTCATAAAGTTGCTGTTCCGTGAGTTCGGCCGACGACAACGCGAGGCGCAGTATCGGCACCGTCGACGCATTGAAGCGCAGAATGTTCGGGGGCGTAATGCCGGGCGGAAGTGAGCGCAACTGCGTCTGCGAGAGCGCGGTGATCTCGGCGATAGCTTCATCGACGTTCGCGTTCGGCTGGAAATAAATGCGAATGACCGCGATGCCCGGCAACGATTCCGATTCGATGTGTTCGATGTCGTTGACCGCAACTGACAGACCGCGTTCGTAGTTCAGCGTGATGCGGCGTTCCATCTGATCCGGCGGCAGGCCGTTGTAACTCCAGATGACGCTGACGACCGGTATGTCGATGTTCGGAAAGATATCGGTAGGCGTGCGCAGGATGACGAGCGGGCCGATAATTAGCAACAGCAGCGACAGGACGATAAACGTGTACGGACGCCTGAGCGCGAGTCTTACGATCCACATCGAAATTCCGCCTGCCCCGTTGGGTTTGTTCTGCGCGCTGTGTTGTTTCGCCCTGCTCGATGGTCTCGATACGATGACACAGATGAAGCTTACAAAACAAATCGCGCAAACGGTTGCGAGGGTTTATGCGGAAGGTTTTCTTTAGATCAATGCGTTGCTTCGCGTCGAATGGCGTCAGTCGTGCCGCGTAGCGCGGCTTGGCGCGGCTTCACCCTTCGTTCCTGCTGAGCACAACTTGTCACCCGTGACATGAAACGGTCAGCCGGCTGTCAGCGAGGCGTTTTGCATGCGGCGTGCTGCATGCCGCATGCAAAACGCAATTTCAGTTCGCCGGGATCGTCACCACCGGCGCCTTCGACGTATCGGTCACTTCCGCGAGTGCCATCAGGTTCTGCACGACGGTGAACGCGTACTTCGAGTCGAAGTCGCCCCGATCGATCCAGTACTGCGATTTGTCATAGAGCACGCCTACGTACGCATCCTGTGGCGCTTTCTCGCCGACCTTCACGACGATGGTCGGCCGCGTTTCGCCGCCGATCAGCCCGATCGTCGGCTTTGTCGCGCCGGTTCCGACTTGCGCGTCGGGCACGGGAATCTGCGCACCGAGATCCGTCAGGATGCCGAATACCGAGCGCGTCACCATCGGAATGCGATCCTTGTCCGACGACTGGCCGTACACGATTTCATACGTCTTCATCTTCGGCGACAGGTGAAGCAGCTTGCGGACGAGCGCGAGATCGTCGACGGTGGCCTTGTTCGAGCCGCTGCGCGTCGCGGCGAGCGTGATGTACACGCGCCCCGCGTGGTCCTCGTTGCGCGATTCCACGTTCAGTTCGCCCGCCAGTTGCAAACGCCTCAACGCCTGAATCAACAGGAAGAACTCCGGCGCGCCCGACGCGTTCGGCCCGCCGAGCGCGTTGCCGTTCTGCAGGCCTGCGATCGATTGCGCGGTGATTCGCAGCAGCAAGTCGATCGGCATGCCACTCTCCGCAAGCGGCAGCACGAGCGTCGGCGACAGCGGCCGGATGTACGCGCTGGCGTAAGCGTCGCCGGTCGTCGGGGTGAAGGTGAACGTCGGGTGATTCGAATACGACACGCTGCCCGTGGCCTGTGCATAGTTCGGTTGCGCGCCCGATCCTGCATTCAAAATTGCACCGCCGCTTGCATCGAAGTTATAGGCCGCGATGATGCTGCTCACGGTCAGAAACGACGGCGCATCGGCAAAACGCAGACCGACGATCGCAGCAAGAATTTCCCGCTTCTGGGCATCGCCCAGTGCGCGGGCGTAGTCGACCTGATCGGCCTTCAGGCGTGAAGGGCCAAGGCTGGAACAGCCTGCCGCAAGAAAGGAGGCGGACAGAACGGCAATGGACAAGGCTTTCGTGGGGATCGTGCTGGCTAAGGTCCTGATCATGGGCTCGGAGTGGATTGTGCGAGGAGCATCGTCGGCACGGAGTCGGCGGAACGTCGCGGCAGCGCAGCAATTTGCATACCGAATGCAGAACAGTCGAATAGGAAACGCTCAGCTTGTTATGCTGCATCGACTGTCTCGCGCTGAGACCATCAACAGGAAACCGTCATGCTGGAGTTGAGACCTGGTTGTGAGTGTTGCGACAAAGACCTGCCGCCAGATTCCGCCGAGGCTCGAATCTGCTCTTTCGAATGCACTTATTGCGCGGACTGTACGACGCGCGTGCTGAACGGAAAATGCCCTAACTGCGGCGGCGAACTCGTGGCCCGCCCACGTCGCCCGGTCGGGAAGCTCGCCAACAACCCGGCATCGACGAAGCGGGTTTTCAATCCGGCTTGCGCGCAGCAGAACTCAAATTGATGTCACGAAGCGCCGTCCGTGCGCTTCGCCGCCGCGCTGGCTGGCGGCGCCTTATGCTTTGCGGGCGCGATATGCCGCTTCGCTTCCGCATGCTGCGCAACGAGCGCGTCGAGCCGGTCCTGAGCGAACCGAGGTCCGTCGTCGCGTGCATGGGCAACGACTGCGGCCGATGCAGCGGCAACCAGAAGAATTCGGGCGAAGTGCTTTTGCATGATTCGCTCCACGAAAAGACTGCTCTGTAAATCTTCAGCATCGCACTTCCACACGGCTCGCGCTCTGTCGTTTCCGACAAAATCCAGCGCGGTCACGCCGTTCGTGAACGGGCGCACATGAAGCGCTTGCATGCCTGGCGCCGATTTCCTATCTGTTAGGACACAAGGCCACGCCCCGGAGACCAACATGACGAAACTCGCCCTTTTCTTCGATGGCACTTGGAACGAGCCGAACGACCGCACCAACGCGTATCTTCTCTACAAGCTTGCGCCCGAGTCCGATGAACAGGAAACGCTTTACGTACCCGGCGTCGGCACGCAGGGCAATGGACTCTTCTCTCTCGCGAACAAATTTCTCGGCGGAGCCTTCGGCGACGGCCTCTCCGACAACATTAAACACGGCTATGCATGGTTGTGCGAGCGGTACAGGCCTGGCGCATCGATTTATATCTTCGGGTTTTCGCGCGGGGCGTACTCGGCCCGTAGTCTCGCCGGCCTGATCCGCAAATGCGGACTGGCAAACGACTGGAGCAACGATTCGATTCGTCAGGCTTACGGCATTTATCGCGATCAGGGCGTCAGTCCGGAAGACGCATCGGTACAGGCGTATCGGCAGCAATTCTCGCGTGAAGTCGATGTCGCGTTCATCGGCGTGTGGGATACCGTCGGTGAACTCGGCATTCCGATCGGCGGTCTCTCCGTACCCGGCTTTTCCAGCTACTACCGGTTTCACGACACCACGCTCTCGAACCGCACAAAAGCCGCATATCACGCGGTCGCCGCCAACGAATACCGCTCGCTTTACAAGCCGACCTTGTGGACGCCCGGCGCGCAAGATCGCGGCACACTGCCACTCGAACAACGCTGGTTCGCGGGCGCGCATGCAAATGTGGGCGGCGGCTACGTCAGCCCGCCCCGCGATCCGGCCGACCTTCTGCCGCTGATTCCTGCCGAATGGCTGCGGCAAAAAGCGGAATCGCACGGCCTTACGTTCGACAAACCGATCGCCATCCCCGATGCCGCGTACGCGTCGGCGCCGATCGATTCCTACACCGAGTTCACCAGCAAGAATCCGCTGCTTCGCGATGTCTGCCAGAAAGAGCCGCGCGCAGCGGGCGCGGCGCTGAACGAAACGATCGATCCGAGCCTCTTCGATCGGCTCGATGCGCCCGGATTCCTCGATGCGTATCCCGCCTTGCGCGAGCAACTGCGCGGTTTGCCGCTCGGTCAGTAAGGCAGGTGCCCTCGCATCAGAAAATGTGAGGCGGCGTGCGATCCACCATATCGCGTGGCAGGGTTTCGTCGAGCTCGAACTCGACGTTCGGGAAGTCCTGAAGACGCCCGCTCACTTCCGCTTCGCCCTCGCTCGTGAAAAGACCATCGAGGTAATCGAACGTCAGCTTGTCGACCAGCGCCTTGAGCGCAAGCTCCGGGCTGCGCTTCGGCTCGACGGCGATTTCGTCGACATCGAGACGCGCGCAGAACTGGCCGTTACTCGAATCCATTGCGCCGATGTCGATCACCTTGCCGTCGACGTTCTGCGCGAGTACACGCTGCTCCACCGCGAAAAGCCGAAAAGGACGCGCGAAGCCGGGGGCGTCACTGCCTTGCACTGAACTGCCCTGTTTCGAGTTGTCTTCTGAAGTCATGGCGATTTCTCCTTCGATGCGTTCATCGAAGCCATGCAGCAAGGTACGCGCCCGCGCACCATGCAGTGCAGCATCGCGCGGAGTTCCCTTGAGCGGCTGGCCGTTCTACAGTTCGTGCAGTGTTCAACGCAACGCAACGCAAAAGGAGCAGCCAGTGGACGGATACATGAGCTCAAAGGTCGCAGTCATCACAGGCGCCGGCCGCGGACTCGGACGCAGCACCGCGCTGAAGCTCGCGCAACAGGGTGTCGGCATCATCGGCACATGGAACAGCGACGCCGCGTCAGCCGAAGCGGTAGCCGGCGAGATCGAGGAACTGGGCTGCAAGTGCGCGATGCTGAAGCTCGACGTCAGCCGATCCGAAACCTTCAGCGATTTCGGCGATGAAGTGTGCAAGGCGCTGGAGCAGACGTTCGAGCGCACGAACTTCGATTTTCTGGTGAACAACGCGGGAATCGGCGTCCATGCGTCCTTCGTCGATACGACGCCTGAGCAGTTCGACAGGCTCGTCGACATTCACCTCAAGGGACCGTTCTTCTTGACGCAGACGTTGCTGCCGTACCTGCACGAGGAAGGAAGCATTGTGAACGTGTCCAGCGGACTGACGCGTTTCGCGCTGCCGGGCTTCGCTGCGTACGCCGCGATGAAAGGCGGCATCGAAGTACTCACCCGCTATCTCGCGAAGGAACTCGGTCCGCACGGCATCACGGTAAACACCATTGCGCCGGGAGCGATCGAAACGGATTTTGGCGGTGGAACAGTGCGCGACGATCAGGATGTGAACGACTTCGTCGCACAGAACACGGCGCTCGGGCGCGCGGGCGTGCCGGACGACATCGGCGGTGCGATTGCGGCGATGCTGTCCGAGGGCAATCGATGGATGACCGCGCAGCGCCTGGAGGTGTCGGGCGGCATGTTCATCTGACGCGCGAGGCGTCGGGGCAAAAAAAACCGGACGCCGAGGCGTCCGGTTTTCTCGTGAAGCGAGTACGGCTTAGAAGCGGTGGATGATGCCCACGCCTGCTGCGAACATGCTGCGCGATGCGGACGGCGCACCCTGGAAGCCGTCGCCGATCGATGCGTTTGCTGATGCCTGACGAAGGACGCCGCTCGACGGGTAGTACAGCGTGTTCCCGTTGGCGCGCTGGAACGCTTCCAGTGCATACAGGCCAGTACGCTTCGACAGCGAGTAGTACTGGGACAGATTGAACTGGTGGTAAGACGCTGCGTCGGAGATGCCGTTCGCCTTGCTGGCCCACGTGTAGCTATAGCCTGCTGCGAAGTCCCATGCCGACGAAGCCTTCCAGTGCAGAACGCCGCCCGCCGTGTTGAAGACAGCCTCGTCGGTGAACTGCGAGTTGATGCCCGGAATGTACTGAACGTTCGTGTACGTCAGCGAGATATCCCACGCACTGTTGAACGCATAGCCGCCGGCGACAGCGAAGCGCTGTTGGGCCTGCGCACGCTGATAACCCGACGTGATCGCGGAGACGCCCGGCTGGCCGGCACCCGTGGTGTTCGTGGTGTCGTTAATCGTCGTCGAGCTGCCGCTATAAATGCCGCCGCCAGCAGCCGCGTTGTTGATGCGCGAGAACGCCACCGTACCGCCGACCGGGCCTTGCTGATATTGCACCGCTGCCGACCACGTCGAACCCTGGTACGCGCTGCCCGGAACGCCGGCGAACGAGTACGAGCCACTTGCTGTAAAGCCGTAGAGCTTCGGAGTCGTGTACACGATCGAGTTATTCGCGCGGTAGATCGTGTCGAGGCCGTCCACGTCGCCCGGATGCGCGCCGAAGTAGCCCGTCAGCCAGTTCGTCGGGCTATACGGAGCGAGCAGCGTGTAGTAGGACGTGTACTGACGACCGAGAGTCAACGTACCGTAAGCCGGGTTCGTCAGACCGATCCAAGCCTGGCGGCCGAACATCGCGTTCGAGAATTGCTGCGAACCGCTGTTGATGTCGAAGCCCGATTCCAACTGGAAGATGGCCTTATTGCCGCCACCGAGGTCTTCAGCACCCTTCAGGCCGAAACGGCTTCCGGCCCAGATGCCCGAAGCCATCTTGACGTTCGACCGACCTGCATTCGTGCGCGCCAAATTCGTCTGGCTGCTCTGATAAACGATCGAGTCGTCGACGATACCGTACAGCGTCACGCTGCTTTGCGCGAAAGCCGGTGCAGCGGCTGCGAATGCGGTCGCGGCGATGAGCGCGGCCTGGGTCTTTTTGAAGCCTTTCATTTCTTCTCCTCTTGCATCGTGCGGTATGGGCGAACTGTGCATGGCCGACATCGAAACCGGGACCGGGCAACGCTCTCCCGTTACATCGACCGTAACTTTTATCGCTGGCAAGTGTATGGCTTACCGATGGAATCCGAAAGAATCGCGCGCGCTGGTGTCGTTTTTTTTCACCGCATGGTTAACCAGTATTTGCGAGTAGGCAAATATTCGGCATTCAGTCACGAACATGACAAAAGCCTGACGGCAACGAGGCATCGGGAGAGTTTTGGCGCGTGCAGGAGCGCCGTCGCAGAAGGCTCTGCAGAGAGTCAGTCAGGCGTTCCGGAGGTGCATCCGGTGGGGGACACGGCATCCACGCAAGCACAAGAGAACGTGGAATGCAAAAGCCGTTAGCGTCGCTTGCGATAAGCGAAGCGGATTTTCTTCGTAAGCACTCGGAAAGCAGCGGCGATACGACGCGAGCGACGCGTGATCGAACGCGCGTCGCCCGAAAGGGAATGACTACTCGATTTTGGCGCGTAGCTCCCGCGCGGTTTCCAGCAGTCCCTCATAGCCGGAACGCGCATGCGATGGCAGATCGGGATCGCCGACGAGCGTGCCGAGCGTCTCGATCAGGCTGTAGAGAATGCCCTTCGCCGCGCCGGCGGCCATCCTCCCGGCCGCGACGGATTCGTCGACGTGGGTGATCGCCGCATCGAAATGCTCGACGTCCGGATGCGGCTCCTGTAGATCGGGCTCGGTCGAGCGTGTGTCGCGCGGCTCGGTCGGGTCGCTGTTCATGATGGTCTGCCTCCGTGGCTAGTGCGAGCTTCATGTATAGCGCCGCGGCGCGACCGCCGCAATCCGTGCATGCCGCGCCGCAGTGTCGCGCGGCATAACGGCCGGTCAGGATGCAGGCAACTCCTCCACCGGCACGATACGATGCACGCGCCGGCCGTCGACCTCATGCACGCCTGCGGCACGATGCGGGACACCGTGGTCCATCAGCAAGGCGCGCAGCTCGTTGATGACCGGAAAGACCTCGTGATTGTGGTCCGCGCCCTGCCGATCATGCGCTTCCTGTTCACGTTCGACGATCCACCGATCCTCCTTGAAGATACGCTCGGTAAACCACACGAGCAGCGGCCACGCGGCATCGAGCAGAACGGGTATCTTCGGGCGGCGAATCGACAACAGGCCGAAGGTACGATTGGTACGCTGTTTCGCATCGAGCGGGACGTAGGCGATCCACAGGTCCATCACCATCGTCTCGTCCTTCGTGCGGATCTTGAGCGTCTGATACGGATACTCGGTGCGGATCGTCATCACGTCCTTGTGCGCCGGATCCGTTTTCTCGCCGCGCTTCTGGCCGAAGACGAGCGCCTCGCCGATCGGCTGCTTGCCCGCCTCGCGCGCGAAGGTGTAATCGACCTCGATCCAGTCCTCGCCCCGCCGGCGCCCGACCGACCGCGCCCGCATGCTGCCCATCTGCCGCCGGTGCAGGAACTGATGGTTCATGTCCATCAGGTTCTCGTGCATGAACGTGTAATGGCAGTTCACTTCCTGCCCGAAGCGCCGGGTCTTGTACGCTTTGTCGGCTGCGGATGAGAGGGACGGAAACCGGGCGGTATCGGCGAGTTGCGGATCGCCCGTGAAGACGAACACGAGGCCCGCCTCTTCGCGGCACGGATACGCGCGCACGCCATTGGGCAGGCGCTCGCGGCCGAGGTACGGAATGTCGGTACAGCGGCCAGTGCAGTCGTATGTCCAGCCGTGATAACAGCAGCGGATCGATTCGCCATCGACGACGCCCGCCGACAGCGGCACCTGGCGATGCGCGCAACGGTCCTCGAGCGCGAACACCTTGCCCGAGTCCGTGCGAACGAGCACGATGGGATCGCCCGCAAAGCGCACCGAGTGCGCACGCCCGCGCTTCACTTCGCGCGACCACGCGAGCGGATACCAGTGATCGGGATGAATGTCGATGCGGCGCAGATCGCGCGGCGGGCTTGCGGGTGCATCGATGGAACCGGCTTCCTGCTCGCCTTGCGGCAACGCTGCGTGCATGTAAAACGCTCCGGTGAAAGGAGATCGGATTACGCGCCGGTTCACATGCCGGCGCAATGGAACGATCCTTCGCAGTCTACACGGCGCCGCTCCTTTCGGCGCGAGCGGCGGCTATGTTTGCGCTTGTTTGATGAAGACGAGACTGAAGTTGTTCGCCGGCATCGCCACTATTTCCCCGAGCGCGAAACCGGCCTGGCTCGCCAGCGACTCGACCGCTTCCATGTCCCGAACGCCCCAGTATGGATTCGTTGCGCGCAGTTGGGCGTCGAACGCTTCGTTGCTCGGCGCGGTATGCGCGCCGTTGCGTCGATACGGTCCGTACAGGTACAGTACGCCGCCCGCACTCAGCCGTTCGGACGCGCCGCGCACGAGCGCCTCGGCCGCTTCCCACGGCGCGATGTGGATCATGTTGATGCACACGATGGCCGCGACGGAGCCGATGCCCCAGTCGGCGCTCGTCACGTCGATGGCAAGCGGCGCGTTCAGATTCGCGAGACCCGCATGCGTGCGCCACGCCGCGATGGCGTCGCGGGCGGCGGCGTCGGGATCGCTCGGCTGCCAGACGATGCCCGGCAACGCGGCGGCGCAGTGAACTGCATGTTGTCCTGTGCCGCTGGCGATCTCCAGCACGACGCCGCCGGCCGGCAGCACGCGTGCGAGGACGGCTAGAATCGCATCGCGATTGCGTTCGGCGGCGGGTGCGCGGCGGCGTACGCCGTCGCCGGGAGTCGCGGGGGCTTGCGTCATGGGAAGCGGTTTCGAAGGCGGAGAGTGTCACCGAGCCTAAGGGCGCGCATGCCGCGTCGTCAAGCGAGACAACGCCGTGATGAACCGTGGCGCAGAACGTGCTGTCGCGCCGCAAGTACGGTGCGCGTTCAAACCTGTGTATGCTGCCGATGATTCCGCGAGCGCTCAGTGAACTGCGGCAGCATCGTCGAAGGCATGACGACCAGCCGGCCGCGCACCGCCGCGTATCCAAATCGGAGCGAAACATGCAGCAAGACCCTAACGCCGATTCGCATCAAGCACCACGCGAAGGCCCCGACGAAGAGACCATCGCGTTTGCAGCCGAAGTCTTCAACGCTGCGCGCCGGGGCGACGCCCCGATGCTCGACGCCCTGCTCCACAAAGGATTGCCGCCTAACCTGCTCAACGACAAGGGCGACAGCCTCGTGATGCTCGCGAGCTACCACGGCCATGCCGACGCCGTGCGCGTGCTGCTGGAACACAAAGCCGATCCGAATCTGCGCAACGACAACGGCCAGACGCCGATCGCGGGCGCGGCGTTCAAGGGCTTCAAGGACGTGATCGAAACATTGCTCGCGCATGGCGCGGACGTCGAAGGCGCATCGCCCGACGGACGCACCGCCCTGATGATCGCGGCAATGTTCAATCGCGTCGAGATCGTCGAGCTGCTGATTGCGCGCGGTGCGAACCCTGATGCGCGCGATCAGGGCGGCCTGTCCGCCAGCGACTTCGCGCAGAAAATGGGCGCGGGCGATACGGCGGCGCAACTCGCGAGTCGTCCCGCATCGCCCGGCGCCTGATCGGCGAAGGACACGGGGCCGCGCGCTCGCCGCGTTGGTCGACAAAATGCAAACCAGGAAGATGGCACGGATAGATGGAGCTCTTGTGATGACAGGCGGTATCTCGACCGGCCATGCGGCGTTCGCTGCGCCCTTTTGGATACAGCGTGCATGGCGCGCCGCATCGCGCCTGATCGCCGGCTTGTCGCGGCTCTCGACCGGCTTCGTCGTGCTCGCCGCGTGCGCGCTGTCGGCGTGCGGCATCTTTCCGCAGCAGACGCCCGCGCCCATCGTCGAGCACTCGTACATCCCGGCTCCGAACGAAACCGAAATCGCCGATGCCGAGGAGCCCGCGTCCGCTGTCTCGGTGCCGGAGCCCGCGTCGGCCGTGAAGCCTCCGCCTGCGCCGAAGCCCAAGCGCCGGATCGTGAAGCCGAAGCCGCAGGAGCCGGTCATCGCGACGCCCGTCGAGCCGCCGGAACCACCGCCGCCTCCGCCGCAGATCATTTCGACGCGCATCATGCAGCACGACCAGTTGCACGGCCTTCTCGACGCCGAGGTGCAGCGCCCGGACGGCAAGATCGTGGGCCGCGCGGTGGACTTGTACGTGGACACCTCGGCGAAGCCGAAGCTGCTGATGGTGAACCTCTCGGGTTTTCTGGGCGTTGGCGATCGCAAGGTGAACTTCCCATGGACCGCCTTCCGCTTCACGCCGAACGCGAAGACCGCGCCGATCACCTTTCTGCCTCCGCCGCCGCCCGCGAAGGGCAAGCCTGCGGACCCGGCGCCGAAGCCGCAGCCCGTCAACGAGACCCCGCCGGGTTTCATGCAGCTCGTCGATTCAACGGTCACGCAAAAAAGCGGCGCGCGCATCGGACGCGTGGTCGACGTGCTGGTCGACTCGCAGGCCCAGCCGCAGGCGCTCGTCGTGGACCTGTCGAGTTCACTTGCAGCGGATAAACGTCACGTTGCGGTGAACTGGGGCGATCTGCACGTCGTCTCGCGCAACAAGCAACTCGCGCTGCAGATGGACTTCAACGACGCACAGCTCAAGGCGTCGCCGACCTACGGGCCCGAGCAGCCGATCAAGATCGTGTCGCCGGCCGCACCGGTGGCGGCTTCATCGGCGACGGCTGCGGCTTCGGCCCCGGCGGGCTCGACGCCTTCCGGCACGTCCGCCTCGGGCTCGGTGGCGGCACAGGCTTCTTCGTCGGGCGCGCGGCCCGCCCGATAAACGGATCACGACATGGATAACAGAATCACGACATGGTAATTGCACGAAGTCTGCGTGCGCTCGACTGGCTGAACTTCTTCGTCGCCAACGTGCAGACTGGCTTCGGCCCTTTCATTGCGTCGTATCTCGCCGCCCACAAGTGGACGCAGGGCGAGATCGGCCTGATGCTGTCCGTCGGCACGATCACCGCGATGGCGAGCCAGCTTCCCGCGGGCGCGCTCGTCGATGCCATGCGCAACAAGAAGTTCGCGGCGCTCTCGGCGATCATCGCGATCATCCTGAGTGCGCTGCTGCTCGCCGCCAGCCCGACCTTCGTCCCGGTGTTCGCCGCCGAAGTGCTGCACGGCTTCGCGAGTTGCATGCTCGTCCCGGCGATGGCCGCCATCTCGCTCGCCCTCGTCTCGCGCGCCGATCTCGGCGACCGGCTCGGCCGCAATGCGCGTTGGGCATCGATCGGCAGCGCGCTGACCGCGGCGCTGATGGGCGCGTTCGGCGAATATCTGTCGCTGCGCTCGGTGTTCTTTCTGACGGCGGCGCTCGCGCTGCCGGCGATCGTCGCATTGCGCATGATTCACTACGAGCCGCCGCCCGTCGTGCCGCGCACTTCGCCCGGCAAGCCGAAGCTCACGCCCGAGGGCGAAGAGCGCGAATCGCTGCGCGAGTTGCTCAAGGACAGGCGTCTGCTCATTTTTGCGGCGTGCGTGGTGCTGTTCCATCTGTCGAACGCGGCGATGCTCAATCTCGCCGCCGGCGAGGTCACGGCGCACATGGGCGACAACGTTCAACTCGTGATCGCGGCGTGCATCATCGTGCCGCAGTTCATCGTCGCGGTATTGTCGCCGTGGGTCGGACGGCAAGCGCAGAAGTGGGGGCGGCGTCCGATCCTGATCCTCGGTTTCTGCGCGCTGCCGGTCCGCGCGCTGTTGTTCGCGGGCGTAAGCAGCCCGTACCTGCTGGTGCCGGTGCAGATGCTCGACGGCATCAGCGCGGCCGTGTTCGGCGTGATGCTGCCGCTCATCGCTGCCGACGTCGCCGGCGGGCGCGGGCATTACAACCTCACGATCGGCTTCTTCGGCCTCGCGGCGGGCGTCGGGGCGACGCTGTCGACGGCGGCGGCGGGCTTTGCCGCCGATCGCTTCGGGACGGCGATGAGTTTCTTCGGTCTCGCAGGAGCGGGCGCGCTGGCGGTGGCGCTGGTCTGGCTGGCGATGCCCGAGACACGCACTGAGCATGCCGCGCCGGAAGTGGAAAAGCCGCCTGTGGAGGCCTGAACCGCGCTGGTCCGGTTCAGCGCAGCGGCTTCAAATCGCCCAGCAAAGTCGGCACCAGTTCACTCACCGTCGGATGCACGTGCATCGCGCGTTGCAGCGTGGTGTACGGCGCATCGGCGTTCATGATGTCGACGAACGTGTGGATCACCTCGTCGCCTTCGATGCCGTAGATCGCGGCTCCGAGAATACGCTTCGTGTTCGCATCGACGAGCGCCTTCATGAAACCATCGGTTTCGCCGCGTTCGCGCGCACGGCCGACGCGCGTCATCGGCATCGTCGCGATCAGCGCGTCTCTGCCGTCCTTCCGCACCTCTTCTTCGCTCATGCCGACGCGGGCGAACGGCGGATCGACGAACACCGCGTAGGTCATGATGCGCGTATCGACGCTGCGCGACTCTCCGTCGATCACATTGGCCGCGACGATCTCGTAATCGTTCCAGGATGTATGCGTGAACGCGCCGCGCCCGTTGACGTCGCCGATCGCCCAGACGCCTTCGACGTTCGTGCGCAGCTGGCCGTCCACGTCGATCAGTCCGTGTCTGTTCACTACGATGCCCGCTCTATCGAGACCGAGGTCATCGGTATTCGGTGTGCGTCCGGTCGCGAAAAGCAGATGCGACGCAACGATCGGTTCATCGCCAAGCGAAATGCGCAGCCCTTCGCCCGAACGCTCCACGCGCTCGGCTTGCGCGCCGAAGCGAAACTCGATGCCCTCGCGCACGAGCACGTCCTGCATCGCCCGGGCGATGTCGGCGTCCTCGCGCGTCAGGATGCGATCGCCGCGCACGAGCAGCGTGACGCGGCTGCCGAAGCGCCTGAACATCTGCCCGAATTCGAGCGCGATGTAACTCGCCCCGACGATCACGAGATGCTCGGGCACCTTCGTCAGTTCGAGAATCGTCGAGTTCGTGAGATACGGGACACTGTCCAGCCCATCGATGTGCGGAACGGTCGCACGCGTGCCCGTATTGATGAAGATCATGTCGGCGTCGATGTCCTGCGTCGAGCCGTCGTCGCTCGTGATCTCAAGCGCGTGCGGCCCGGTGAACCGGCCATGCCCTTTGAAGACGGTCATGTTCGGCGTGCCGCGCAGCCATTTCTCGATGCCATCGCGCGACGCACCGATGACCTCGTCCTTGCGCGCCTTGACGCGCGCCATGTCGATTGTGATCTCGCCGCCGATATCGACGCCATATCGGGACGCGGTGCGTGCGACATGCGCCGCCCGCGCGCTCGCCACATAGGTCTTGGTCGGCGTGCAACCGACGTTCACACAGGTCCCGCCGAACAGGTGCCGCTCGATCACCGCCGTGCGCTTGCCGCTTTGCGCGAGCTGCACGGCAAGCGGTGAACCGCCCTGTCCCGTACCGATGACGACTGCATCGAAATGCTGTGACATGCGTGAGCCTCCGGTGGCGTGCATCGACGTGATTCTTCGGAACGATGCGTTCATGATGGGGAGCGAAACGCCCGGCCATCTTACGCCGAACGACGCCGACGGGCACGGTGCGTGCTGCCCGGTTCATCTAGCGTTCATTCACCCGCTGCCTCCAAGGCGTTCAATGACAGAGACGATCTGGTTTCTCGTCGTCGGCGGCGTGCTCATCTTCATGGGGCTCGCCGGCTCGACATTCAAGCGCCTGCCGATCAGCACCGCCATGTGCTACCTCGCGATAGGCTTCGTGCTCGGCCCCGCTGGCTTCGATCTGCTGCACATCCAGCTCGACGGCGACGCGACCGTGTTGCGCCTCGTCACCGAAGTGGGGATGCTGGTATCGCTGTTCGCCGTCGGGCTGCGGTTGCGCGTGCCGCCCACCGATCGCCGCTGGCTACTGCCTGTGCGGCTCGGCTTCGTCGCGATGGTACTGACCATCGTTCCACTGACGTTCCTGTGTGTGTACGCATTCGGCATGAGTTGGGGATCGTCGTTGCTGCTCGCGGCGATGCTCGCCCCTACCGATCCTGTACTCGCCCATGACGTGCAGATCGAAAAACCCGGCGACACCGATCTGCTGCGGTTCTCTCTAACGGCCGAAGGCGGCGTCAACGACGGCATCGCGATGCCCTTCGCGCTGCTCGGTATCGCCGTATGCCGCTACGAAGCCTCACCGGACGATGCGCTGCACTGGAACTTCGTACTCCAGGCTGCGTGGGGCACCTTCGCCGCGCTGGCGAGCGGCTGGCTGCTCGGCGGCCTGACCGTGCGACTCGTCGCTTATTTGCGCACGCAGCATGGCGAGGCGCTCGGCTCCGAAGGCTTCTACGCGCTGGGACTTATCGCGCTTTCGTATGGCGTGGCCGAGTTGCTACATGCGTATGCGTTTCTGGCGGTGTTCGCGGCGGGCCTCGCGATGCGTCGCGTCGAACAGAAGAAAAGCGGCGACAAGTCTGCCCGCGAGGCGGTGGGCACGATCGACGCCGACGATGTCAGCGCCACCGCCGCCGATCCCGAGCGCGCGCACGCATTCGTGGCCGAGCGCGTGCACGGCTTCACCATCGAACTGGAACGCATCGCGGAAGTGACGATCATGCTGATGGTCGGCTCCGTCCTCGGCGCGATGTGGCGCGAGCTATTCACCTGGCATGCGGCGATCCTCATTGCCGGGCTCTTTCTCGTGGTTCGGCCGCTTGCGGTGGAAGCGTCGCTCATCGGCGCGTGTGCATCACGTCCGCAGCGCCTGCTGATGGGGTGGTTCGGCATACGCGGTGTCGGCTCGTTCTACTATCTGCTTTACGCGATCGAGCAAGCGCCGAAAGCCGTGGCTGCGCCGCTCGTGCCGTTCATCATCGCGGCGATCACGGCGTCGGTCATCGTGCATGGCATGACGTCGACGCCGCTGATGAACCGTTATCAGCGCATACAGAAAGAGGGCTGACTCCGAACCCATGAAACATCTGCTTTTCTTTTGCGGTCACGCGGGAACCGGCAAGACCACGCTCGCCAAGCGCCTGTTCGCCCCGCTGATGCATGCGACCGGCAAGCCCTTCTGCCTGCTCGACAAGGACACCCTGTACGGCGAGTACAGCGCCGCGGCGATCGGCGCGCTGACCGGCGATCCGCATGACCGCGACAGCCCGCTCTTCATCGAACATTTGCGTGACCCGGAGTATCGCGGTCTCGTCGATACGGCCGCCGAAAACCTTGCGCTCGGTGTCAGCGCGGTTGTGATCGCGCCGCTTTCCCGCGAGGTGCGCGAGCGGCGGCTGTTCGATCGCGCGTGGCTGGGCGTCGGTGACGATGTAATGATTCGCGTGGTCTGGGTCCACGTCAGCGAAGACGTGGCGCACGAGCGCATCATGGCGCGCGGCGTCCCCAACGATGCGTACAAGCTCGCAAACTGGCAGGCGTATCGCCAGCGTTTGTTCTTCCCCGACGACGCCCTCGCCGCCGATCTGCTGATGTTCGACAACACGTCGGCGTCGGCGGAAGACGAGGCGCGTTTGCTCGCGCGCCTCGTGGCTTGATTACGCGGCTGCGAGTTGCCGCGCGGTCGCCAGCGCGTTCGCGCCTTCATAGAGCTTGCCAAAGCGATTGTTCAGGAAGGCTTCGAGCGGCACCTGCTCCTGGCGCACGAAGCCGCTCTGCGGCAGCACGCCTTCACGGAACAGATCGAGTTCGGCGCACACCGCGCCGGCCGTCGTGATCTGAATCGCACTCATCGGCGCGCCGCAAACTTCCTTCGCGAAAATTTTGCGCGTGAACACGTTCTGCACGAGTTGGCCGCCGGGACCGCCTCGCATGCCTGTCACCGTAACGAAGATCAGCACGACGTCCTGCGTGGTCGACGGCACCGCGCGTTTCAACATGGCCTTCAAACCGTCGCGGTCGGTGGACATGCGCAGATCATCGAGCAGGAATTTCATCAGGTCGCGGTGGCCCGGATAGCGCACCGATTTGTAATCGAGCGTCTCAACCTTGCCTGCGAGCGTTTCGCATAACGTGCCGAGCCCGCCCGATGTGTTGAACGCCTCGTACTCAATGCCGTCGAGCGAGAAATGTTCGACGCCTTCGAGCGGTTGCACCCATTGCGTGCGGCCTTCGCGTACGGCTTCACAGGGCTGGCAATACTCGTTGATGAGACCGTCGATGCTCCACGTCAGGTTGTATTTCAGCGCGTTAGTTGGAAATTCGGGCAACGCGCCGACGCGCATCTTCACGTCACGCAGGTTGTCGAGCCGCTTGGCCAGATCGTGCGCGACGATGCCGATGAAACCCGGCGCGAGCCCGCATTGCGGCATGAATGCGGTATGCGCATCGTCGGCGATGGCGCGAATGGCATGCGTCGCGCGCACGTCTTCGGTGAGATCGAAGTAATGCACGCCCGCCGCTTTCGCCGCCGACGCGACGCTGATCGCAAGGTAATACGGCAGCGCATTGACGAGCGCATCGAAGCCGGTGAGCGCATGACGCAGCGCGGGCGTATCGGCGGAATCGACGCGCCGCGTCGCGACGCCGAGCGCGTCGAGTTGGGCGAGCGCGGGTTCATCGCGATCGAATGCAACGATGTCGAAATCGCCGGTTTCACGCAGCAAGCGGGCGATGCTCTGGCCAATCAGACCGGCGCCTATGAGAGCCACTTTCATTTTTTCGTCTCCTCTCGTGGATGCGGATGTCACCAGTCTAGGAGGACGCGAATATTGATCCTAGGCGCAAAACGATGCGGATCGACGACGTTTATCGTCATTTTGACGAGTGCAACTTGAATTTTGTCGACCAACTACCCGGCGCGGTCGATTTTTCGCGCCAGGATGATCGAAGTCGTCGTCCGCTCGACGCCCTCCAGCGCGCCGATCTCATCGAGCAGATCGTTCAGGCGATCCGGCGAATCGGCGCGCAGCCATGCGACGTAATCGAACTCGCCGCTCACTGCGCATAGCAGTTGAATTTCAGGCATACGTGCGAAACGCTTCTGCACATCGCGGCCGTACTTAGGCGCGATCTTGATGCCCACATAAGCCTGGATGCTGGCATCGAGCACGTCCTGCCCGAGCCGCACGCCATAGCCCGCGATTACGTTGTTTTTCTCGAGACGTGCAATGCGTGCGATCACCGTGGTGCGCGCGATGCCGAGTTGCCGCGCGAGATTCGCGACGCTTTCACGCGCGTTCATCTGCAGCAGCGCAACGAGATTGCGGTCGATGTCGTCCAGTTGATCGAGGCGCGGCGGTCTCATTTCGTCCCTTTGTTTTGCGTTGTCGTTGTGCGTCGATTATCGCTTTCTGCATTTTGCGTGCGGCATGCAGCATGCGGCACGCAAAACGCCGCCGCAACCTTCGATTTTTCCAGAGACGTATCGAATGTAAGCAGTTGTGGCAATGCAGGCGCTTCGTTATCCAATCGTGATACTAATATCGGGCGACGGCGACACAGCTCGTCCGCGCTGTCGACAGCCTTTCAGCGCACTCATCGGCAGGACGTGGCTCGCCTCTCTTTTCCATCGATCGAAGGACATCCCGAATGAAAAAAACACTCGTCGCCATCGTGACGTCATGCGTCGTTACCGCAGCGTTTGCTCAGGCGTCCGCTCCTTCCGCACCCGCGCCTGTGTCGGCACCCGCCGTGCAAAAGGCTGCATCCGCGCCGGCCGGATCGAAGCGAGAAGCGCGCGTCGAAGAGCGCATTGCGAAACTGCATGCGGAGCTCAAGATCACGTCGGCACAGGAAGCGCAATGGGCGCCCTTCGCGGACGCCATGCGCGACAACGCCCGCGCGATGTCCGATCTGTACCGTCAGCGCATCGCGCAGCGCGACAGCATGTCCGCGCTGGACGACATGAAGCAGTACCAGCAGATCACGCAAGCAAACGCGGACGGCACGAAGCGTCTGGTCGATGCGTTCGAGCCGCTGTACACGAGCCTCTCGCCCGAGCAGAAGAAGCTGGCCGACACGAGTTTCCGTCAGGAAGGCCGCGATCACGCACGACGCGAACACGCACACCGGACGCCTCATACATCGGGCGCAGATGCGGCATCGGCGACGAAGCCGTAAGCGCGCCCATCGACGTTAAGCGAAGTCAAGCGACGTCAAGCGACGTCAAGCGAAGTCAGGCCCGCATCGTCCGCGATGCGGGTTTTTTGCAGTTTGCAGCGATTGCCGTTAGGATCGCGCACCTCAATCGCCTATCATCTTTTCATGCTCAAGCTCTCGCAACCCGACCTCGCATCCGATCCCGCAGCACGCCGTGTCGTCAAGGACGAAGCGGTGTCCGTCGAATTCGCTGCCGCCGCGGGCGAACTGATGAGTCTCGAAGGGCCGAACCGTTACGCGCCCGGCGATGCGATCGTGACCGGCGCATCGGGCGAGCGCTGGGTCGTGTCGCGCGACCGGTTCGACGCGAAGTACCTTCCCGAAGGCGGCATCGCGCATGGTGAGCCGGGCACGTACCGGAACCGGCCGAGCATCGTGCTCGCAAAACAGATGGACGCGCCCTTCACCATTGCGCGTTCAGCGCACGGCGATATGCTCACGGGCGATGCCGGCGACTGGGTCATGCAGTACGCGCCGGGCGACTATGGCGTCGTCAAGGCGGCGCGCTTCGCGAAGGTCTATCACGACGCGTGAGCGTTTCAGCGCCTCGACGTTTCAGCTTTTTCGATCAAGCGAAATCCTCGCCCATCTCGATCTCCACTTCGCGCGGCACCGTTTCGCCGTTCGCGTACGTCTCCTCTAAAGAGCCGAGCGTCGCTTCCACATAAGCGCGCAGCACCGCATAGCTGCGCGCGTGCATGCGTGGCGACATCGCGCGATAACGGGCGAGCGCGGCGGGAGCGAAGCGCACGTCGATGGTGATGCGCCGCGCCGTCGAGCCAAAGCGCATCGCCACGTAATTAATCATCAGCGAAGTGCGGCTCGTATCGTCGATACGCTCGGCAAACTGCGTCTGTTCGGGGAATAGATCACTGATGACGTGCGCGAGCATGTTAATGTCCGCGCTCGGACAGTCGTATTGATAGTCGTCCATGATGTCGGTCGTTCAGGGTTGGCGCGCGTCGATTCGAATGTCGTCGGCGGCGCGGCGATAGTACCGCACCAGAGCCGCTGCAACGATCACGCCCAGCACGAGATAAACCGCATCGGCGGCGATCAGCGGAATTAGGCGCGCCTGAAACAGCGCAGCCGGCAAGCCGACGAGCGCATGCGCCGCGATCAGCACGGCAAGCGCATGACGTGATCGCTCGCGCAGCATTTGCCACATCAGCGCCGAGAAGCCGAGCTGAAAGACGAACGCGGTCACACGCTCGACCAGAAAGATTCCCGCCGATACAGGCGACAGGCTCATCAGAATCACATGAATGCGGGCGATGGCATCGAGCGGCGCGCTTTCGAAGTGCGAATCGAGCGTGCCGTTGTTCGCGAGCACCGCATAGACGATCCATTGCGCCTGCACGAGCACGCCGACAATCCACGCTTCCGCCCCGCCATGCCCGATGCCATAGCCGAGTCCCGGCCCGCGCCGCTGCAACGCCGCCGGCTCGCGCCGGATCAGCCATTTCATGCCGAGAAAGCGCCCCACTTCCTCGCAGACGCCGGCGGCCAGCGCGCCATACACCACGAAGGCGACAGGATTCGCGAGCCACTTCGACGTGACCGCGTTGCCGAGCATGAAGCCGTGGAGCGCGCGCTCGATGACCATCGCGAACAGCGCGAAGACGGCGATGCCGAGTATCGCCTCGCGCGGCACGAGGCCGAAACGCGGGCGCATCCGCCGATACAACACGATCGGCATGGCGGCGACGGCGAGCGTCACGAGCACGAGACTCGCGAGCGTCGAGACACTGATCATTCGATGTCCTTCATAAACCTTGAGACGGGAGTTGCGCTTGTTCAGGCACCGCGCAGTGTGTCGATCCGCGCACGATGAGTTCGCCCGGTAATAGGCACTCGCGCGCCGGCATGGCCGCTCCGCCGAGCCGCTCGTGCAGGAATTCGACTGCACGCCGGCCGATTTCATAAGTAGGCTGCCGCACCGCCGTCATGCCGGCGAGTTGCGCCCATTCGGAATCGTCGATGGCAAGCAGCGCGACGCTCGCCTGCCAGTTTGTGCCGAACCGCTCCTTCAGATGCACGGCGACACGTAGCGCCACCGGTCCGTTCGCTGCAAAAAGCGCAACGCGTTTGCCGGCCGCACGCGCCGCACCGATACGCTCATCGAGCTCGGCGAGCGCAGACGCCGCGCTGGTCAGATCGATGACGAGCGTGGAGCCGCTTGCGCGAAGCGACGCGACGGTCTCACGAAACGCCGCTTCGCGCAAGCGCCGTGAACTGACGTGCGTCACCGGCTGCACGATGAAAAGCAGTTCGTCGAAGCCTTCGTCGACGAGATGACGCGTTGCGAGTGCGACGGCGGCGGGGTTATCGAGGCCGACCATGTCGGTCACGATGCCTTCGACCGTGCGATCCACGAGCACGACGGGGATGCCGCCATGCGTGAAGCCTTGCAGCAGTTCTTCCTTCACGCCCAGCGCATTGACGATGACCCCTTCGACGCGATACGTCGTCAGCAATTGCAGGTAGCGCCGCTCCATGTCGACTTCATTCGCGGCATGGCAAATGAGCGGCATGTAGCCGAGCGCATGGCATGCGGCCTCGACGCCTTGCAGCACTTCGACGGAGTAAGGATTGGTCAGGTCGGCGAGGAGCATGCCGATCAGGCGATTGCGACCGCGTTTGAGGCCGCGCGCCATTTGATTGGGACGATAGTCGAGCTTCGCGATGGCTGCTTCGATTCGTCCAAGCAGATCGCGTGAGAGCACGCCGGTTTCGCCGTTGAGATAGCGCGAGATGCTTGTTTTGCCGGTGCCGGCTTCGCGGGCGACATCGGTGATCGTGGCGGGCCGGCCGGCGAAGGATCGCGGACGATGCGCCTCGGTGCCTGGGTGATCGGGGTCGTTGGACTTGTTCGTCATTGCGGCCTGTCTCCTGCTGTTGGGGCGGCGAAGCCATCCCCTGCGGATGGCGTGCGCACGCCCTAAGCATGTTAGCGCATGCACCATGGCCATCCCATCGCTGTCAGCGCATGCGGACTTCGCGGTTGACGATGTTTTGCGTGAGCGTCCCGTCGAGCGCGCCGAGCAGGTTTTCCGCAGCGTTGCGATTCATTGCGTGTCGAGTTTCGTAGGTGGCCGAACCAATATGCGGCAGCGCGACGACGTTCTTCATGGCGAGCAGCGGCGAATCCGCGGGCAGCGGTTCGTGCTCGAAGACATCTAGTCCCGCGGCGCGGATCACGCCATCCCTGAGCGCTTCAATGAGCGCGGCTTCATCGACGGTCGGCCCGCGCGATGCGTTGATGAGGATCGCGCTTGGCTTCATCTTCTTCAGCTCGTCGGCGCCGATGAGACCGCGTGTTTCGGGCGTGAGCGGCACCTGCAGGCAGACGAAATCGGATTGCGCGAGCAGTTCGTCGAGCGTGACCCGTTTTGCGCCGTACTGCTTCTCTGCTTCCTCGTTAGCGTGGCGATTCGTGTAGAGCACGTTCATGCGAAAGCCTAGCGCCGCGCGTCTTGCCACTGCTCCGCCGATACGGCCGAGCCCGACGATGCCGAGCGTCTTTCCCTGCACGTCGACGCCGAAGCATGCTTCACCGATGCTTGCTTTCCAGTTGCCTTCCTTGACCCATTCGGCCAGTTCGACGACCCGTCTCGCGCTCGCGAGGATAAGGGCGAAGACGGTATCAGCGGTGGATTCAGTGAGCACATCGGGCGTGTGCGTGAGGATGATGCCGCGGCGCGTGAGGTCGTCGACATCGAATTGATCGTAGCCTACCGAGACGGTCGAGAACGCTTTCAGGCGCGTGGCGCCTTCGATCATGTCGGGCGATATCTTCACGCTTGCGCCGATGGCACCGTCGGCGTCGTTTAGCGCCGCTATGAACGCGGCTTTGTCCTTCGGGTCGACGTTGATTACGTCTGCGTGGTCTCGCAGGTAGGCTTCCACGTCGGACGGTAAGGGTTTGTAGGCTACGATTTTTTTGCGATTCATAGGGGTTGGGGTGCCCTTGACTCGGGCGAAGAGTTTTTGGTTGGTGGTTTGCTTCTGGCTTCTGGTTGCCTGTCGATGATATGCCTGTTTTCGAATTGCTTGCTCTTGATGTTTTTTATTTCGCGTCGGTCTATTAGCTCGCCCCTCCCCGGGGCGGGGAATAGCAGCTTTTTTCGAACCGCCCGCAGCATGAACTCGTGTGCTCACTTCGTGGGACATCGGTGGCACTCAAATTAATTAGCATCCTTGAATAACCTTCCACGCCCGCTGAGCGCCACGTCCTCTTGGCTCGTCAACACCGAACATACGCCAGTCATCACGCTTGCAACGCGGCACTCATCATTCAACGCAAACAGGCCTCGCTCTGTGGAGCGAGCGATGCTTGAATTTTCAATCGCTTCGCGCTACTTCTCCGCTTGGCAATTGTTGTTGGATCGGATGCTCGCCGTTCAAGATGTGCGTTACGCATCGTGCTCCACTGGTGTTGCCGAGCCAAGGGGCTCGGAGGACGTTGGTTGTCAGCGGGCGTGGAAGGTGATTCAAGGCTCTTTCAAGCTGAGTGCCACCGCTGTTCTACGAAGTGGACAACAGGTCAGTGCTTCGGGCCAGAAAAGCCGCTTGCTTTGCTTACTTTCTTTGCAGCGGCAAAGAAAGTGACCCCCGCCCCAGGAAGGGGCGAGCCAATAGACCGACACGAACACAAGTTCAACGCACAAAGAATGCCCTAGATAGAGCGCACATCAAGACCGAACCACCGCCGCCCCGCGAACACCACCTTGAGGCTTAACAGCCAACGTAAGCCACACAGCCCCGAGCAGCGCAGCGCTCATGAAGACGTACGAAGCGGCCGGCGACCCGGTCGCCCCATTGAGATAACCCACCACATAGGACCCAACGAACGACCCAAGCGCACCCATGCTATTGATAAGCGCCATCGCCCCACCCGCGACGTTCTTCGGCAGAAGCTCCGGCACGATCGCAAAGAACGGCCCATAAGGCGCATACATCGCCGCTCCAGCAATCACGAGCAACGCATACGAACCCCAAAAGTTAGTCGAACCGAGCAAATACGAACCCGCGAACGCGATAGCACCGACGAGCAAGAACGGCCATACGAAAGCCTTGCGCGCCTGCAACTTGTCGGAGGCCCACGAGGCCAGCAACATCGCAATGGTCGCAGCGAGATACGGCACCGCAGACAGCCAGCCCGTCTCGACCATGCCGAGCGTCGAACCGTTCTTTAAAATCGACGGCAACCACAGCACAAAGCCATAAACACCGATGCTCCAGCAGAAATACTGCGCACACAGCTTGATGACCGCCGGCGACTTGAACGCCTCACCATAATTCTTTACCGGCTTGATAGCAGCCTGCTCGGCACGCAGCGTCGCATCGAGGTCACGCTTTTCCTGCTCCGACAGCCAGCTCACCTGCGCAGGCTTGTCCTTCACGATGAACCACCAGATCACCGCCCATACGACAGCCGGCAAGCCTTCCGCAATGAACATGTGACGCCATCCGAACGAGTTCACGAGATAGCCCGATACGACCGACATCCACAGCACCGTCACCGGGTTGCCCAGAATGAGGAAGGTGTTCGCACGCGAGCGCTCGGACTTGGTGAACCAGTTCGCGATGAACACGAGCATCGCGGGCATCACCGCCGCCTCGACCACGCCCAGCACGAAACGAATTGCCATCAGCGATGGAATGTTGCTAACCATGCCCGTCGCCGCAGCACAACCGCCCCACAGCACGAGGCTCCAGAACACGAGCTTCTTCACACTGCGCCGCTCGGCATAGATCGCGCCCGGAATCTGGAAGAAGAAGTAGCCCAGGAAGAACAGCGCGCCAATCAGCGACGACAAACCCTTGCTAATGCCGAGATCCTGATTAATGCCCGCAGCCGCCGCGAAACCATAATTCGCGCGGTCCAGATAAGCGAGGCTGTAGGTAATGAAGACGATCGGCATGATCGTCCACCAGCGGCGGACCGCCAGCTTGGGTGTCGAGGAAGAATGCATGGTTGTCTCCGAACGTAAGTCGGTTGAGTCTCTCTGGTAGTCCGCGTCGGTCTTGCCGACGCGTTACTCGCGGTTCACTGATCAGGCGATGACTGCGGCTCGGGCCGTCTTGTCGTTGAAATCCTGCGCTTCGAGTGCATCGAGCGCGGCGCGCGTCGGCAGGCCTTCGCTATCGCCAATAACCTGAATCGCCAGTGCACCGATGCGGTTGCCGCGAACGATTGCATCGCGCATGTCGCGTCCTTCGAGGAGCGCGCTGACGACGCCGACCGCGAAGCCATCGCCCGCGCCGACCGTATCGACGACATTCGCGACCGGCGCCGCCGGCACTATGCCCTCGTCGTCCGCAGTGCGAAAATACGCGCCATGCGCGCCCAGTTTCACGATTACGCCCTTTGCGCCACGATCCAGATAGAACGCCGCGATGTCTTCGGGCTTCGCGTAGCCGGTAAGCGTCAAGCCCTCGTTCACGCCCGGGAGCACCCAATCGGCCAGTTCAGCCAGCGCGTTTAAAGCATCGGCCATTGCTTCACGCGACGGCCACAGCGTCGGGCGCAAGTTCGGATCGAAGGAGATCGACTTGCCGGCAGCACGCATTTCGCGCGCCATGTGGAAAGCGAGTTCGCGCGAAGTCGCCGATATCGCCGGGGCCACCCCAGTCAGATGCAAGTGACGCGCGCCGAGCACGTAGTCGGCGGCATAGTCGTCGAGAGACAGATGGCTCGCGGCGGAATTCTTGCGGAAATATTCGACGGCCGGATCGCTGCCGTCGTCACACTTGCCCTTGAGCTGAAAGCCGGTCGGATAGCGCTCGTCGACCGTCACGCGGCGCGCGTCGATACCCTCGGCGGCGAGCACGTCGAGCACATAGCGGCCGAACGAATCGTTGCCGACACGGCTCATCCAGCCCACCTTGAAACCGAGCCGCGACAGGCCGATCGCCACGTTCAGGTCCGCACCGGCCACGCGCTTGGTGAACTGGCCGACCGTCGCGAGATCGCCCGTGGCGGCCGCGACGAACATCGCCATCGCTTCGCCGTAGGTGACCACATCGAGGGCTTCGTGTTGTACTTGCATGTCGGGTCCTTGTGTTCTGTGCTGGGTGCTACGCGTTTGCATGCTTAATGCGGCATGCAACGCGCTGAATTCAAAATGCCGCGATGCGCGCAACCTGGACGGCGGCGTCGGCTTCGCTCTGGAGCGGATATTCGATCGCACGCGGCACGGTCGGCGGCAAGCGTTCGAGAATCGCGGCGAAGCGGGCGTCGTCATGCGCCGGCGCCACGGCGAAGCGCCGTGCGCCCTCGCCCTGCGTCGTCTTGCAATGCACGTACGCGACATGCGGCGCGAGCCGTTGCGCCGCATCGAGCGGATCGGCGCCCGTCCAGTGCCAGTTGCCCGTGTCGAACGTCATACCGAGAGCGCTCTCTGCGGGGAGCGCGGCGAACAGCATCTCGAATGCACCAGGCAGGCCGCCTTCTACCGACTGCCCGTTTTCGACGACAACCCGCGCCCGCGAGCCAGCGATTGCATGCGTAATGCAATCGATCGTCGCGGCATCGGTAGCGACGCTGCCCTCTTTGCCGCCCAACTGCAGCTTCACGATGCGCGCGCCTAGCGCGTGGGCTTCATCGATGGCGAGAGTCAGCGCGTCGGCATCCAGCGAACCATCGCCACGAAACAGCGTCGCGGGCGTCGAGTGCACGGACCACAAACCCGCGCCTCGAATACGTTCGCCGAGACGAGCCAGCGCATCGAGTTGCGTGCCGGCATCGTCGGCGATCAACTCGCGCCGCACTTCGAAACCGTCGGCGCCCGCAAGCGCCGCCTTCTCCGCGCAAACGGCGTGTCCATCGCGACGCGCTGCTTCGGCGCCAAATGCGCTCGCGACGATGACGACTTCAATGCTGTTCGAGTTTTCCACCACGCTCTCGCTCGCTTGGAACCGGTTCCAATCACCGACCAGAAAAAAGACGCCCGGGCGTCTTGCTGAGAACAGATAGTGCGCCGGGCGAGCCAAGTCGCGCCATAGTGGAATTCCCTAGCCGAAGCAATCAGATTGTTCGCAAAGTTCAAGGAACCGCAATGCGACGCGCGACGGCGCCGCTGCATGCGGCATCACGATGGAAAAGCGGCGCGTGAGCGGCGTCGGCAATACATGCATGCAGCGCAGCAGCGTCGACTCGTGACGGATCGACATCGCCGATACGAACCCGATGCCCATCCCCGCCCGCACTGCTTCCTTCACGCCCTCGACGCCCGCAATCTCCAGCGCGACGCGCATCTGGGCGCCGCAATCCGCAAAGGCACGCTCGACGATCTGCCGCACGCCCGAGCCGCGTTCGCGCAACACCAGCGGATGCTCGCTCAACGCAGCAAGCGTGGCAGCATCGCGACCATCGGCGAGTGGATGGCCACTCGGCACGATGGCGACGATCTCGTCCTCGCGCCACGGCGTGACGCTCGCGGTGACAGGCAGTTCGAGCCCCGCTGGCCCTTCGATGATGGCGATATCGAGCGAACCGAGCGCCGCAAGAATCTCGGTGGTATTGCCATCGATGGTCGTCACAGCGACGTCCGGATATCGCTTATGGAAAGCGGCGATCAGGTAGGGCAACAGGTAGCTGGCGGGTGTCGTGCTCGCGCCGACGCGCAGCGTGCCGCGCTCGAAACCGCGCATCGCGTCGCGCAGGCCGTGTGCGTCCCGGAAAGTTTCGCGTAGCCGTGCGGCATGCACGAGCACTTGTTCGCCCGCGGGCGTGAGGCGAACGCCGCGTCCATCGCGCTGATACAGCGGTTCGCCAAATTCTTCCTGCAATAGCCGGAGTTGCCCCGACACGGCAGGCTGCGATAAATGCAATGCGATTGCTGCCCGGCTGATGTTGCCGTGGTCTGCCACCGTGGCGAAAGTTATCAGTTGGTCCGGGGTCATTTCGTCAAAATATCATCTCAGCCGATATATTGCATTCTAAATCACGATTTTTCATATGCATATATCAAGAATAGGATAACGACATCGCCCTAACGCTCGCAGGAAGGACGCCATGTCCACGCTCCAATCGCACGCTCCCGGTACTTCGCATTCCACCGCACGCGGACAACTGAACGGTATCTTGTTCGTCGCGCTGTTCGCGGCGGCGGTCACGCGGCTCGCGGCGCTGCCCGCCATCGCCGGGCTTGGAATCAGCCCGCTAATCGTCGGCATCATCGCGGGGGCGATCTACGGCAACGCACTCAAGGATGGCATGCCGCAAAGCTGGGCGGCCGGCGTGAACTTCTCGGCGCGCAAACTCCTGCGGATCGCGGTCGCGTTCTTCGGGCTACGCGTGAGTCTGCAGGAAATCGCGCAGGTCGGTCTCGCTGGCATCACCGTGTCGGTGCTTGTCGTGGTCAGCACGCTCGTCATCGGCACATGGGCCGGCATGAAGCTAATGAAGCTCGATCGCGATACCGCCCTCCTCACCGCTGCCGGCAGCGCGATTTGCGGCGCGGCGGCCGTGCTCGCGTTCGAATCCACGCTGCAGTCGAAGCCGCACAAGAGCGCAATGGCCGTCGGCAGCGTCGTGTTGTTCGGCACGCTTTCGATGTTCCTCTATCCGCTCGCGATGCACGCCGGCTGGCTCCATCTCGATACGCTCGGCGCGGGCCTTTTCTTCGGCGGCACGATCCACGAAGTGGCGCAGGTCGTGGGCGCAGCGAGCAACGTCAGCCCGGAAGCGACGCACATTGCGACCATCGTGAAAATGACGCGCGTAATGCTGCTCGTGCCCGTGCTTCTCGTCGTGGGATTCTGGGTCAGCCGCTCACGCGGCGCCAGTCACGCGTCGGACGGTACGCCTCAAGCGGGCAAAGGCAAGCTCGCGGTGCCCTGGTTCGCGCTCGGTTTTCTGGCGCTCGTCGTCGTGAACTCGCTGCATGTGCTGCCCGATGCCGCGACCAGCACGCTCAACACGCTCGACACTTTCGCGCTCACCATGGCAATGACCGCGCTCGGCATGGAAACGCGCATCTCGCAGATCCGCGAAGCGGGCCCGCGTGCGCTTGCCACCGGCGCGATCCTTTATGCATGGCTGATCGGCGGCGGACTGGCGATCACCCTCGGCGTCGAGCGCCTGTTCAGTTGATCGACCGCATTCAAAATGCAAAGGCCGCCTTCATGCGAAGGCGGCCTTTTTGTTTGCATTCAGAAAACCACTTACGCGAGCTTCAAGGCTTGCTCAAAATCGCTGATCAGGTCGTCGATTTCCTCGATGCCTGCCGACAGCCGGACCATCCCGTCCGATATGCCCATCGCCTTGCGCGTTTGCTCGCCGGCCTCGAAGAAGATCGTCGGCGCAACGGGAATAATGAGCGTGCGCGTGTCGCCGAGGCCGGTGGCTTTGACGGGTAGTTGCAAAGCGTTGATGACATCGACCATTCGATCCGGATTACGCAACTCGAATGACAGCAGCCACGAGCCGCTCTTGAACAGCGCCTTCGCGATGCCATGCTGCTGATGACTTTCGAGCCCCGGATAAAACACGTTGCCAATCGCGTCGTGTCGCTCCAGATAATTCGCGAGCGCGAGCGCATTGTCGCTGCACTTCGCGACGCGTAACGCAAGCGTCTCAGCGCCCAACGCAATCTGATGCGCCTGTTCCGATGACAAGGCCGCGCCCATATCGCGCAGACCTTTCTTGCGAATCTGCAGAAGGCCTTGTTCTTTCGATGCGGAACGGCGGTAATCCTCCGCGATGTTCGGATATTGACTCCAGTCGAACAGCCCGGTATCGGTGACTGCCCCGCCGAGCGCCGCGCCATGACCCGCAATGGTCTTCGTCAGCGAATTGATGACGAGGCTCGCGCCGACGTGCTTCGGCCGAAACAGCGCAGGCGACGTGATCGTGTTGTCGACGACATACGCAAGCCCACGTTCGCCGCACAGTTCGCCGATACCCCGAAGGTCCGGAATCTGCGTGCCCGGATTAGCGATCGTTTCGACGAACACCATGCGCGTGTTCGACTTGATGGCATCGGCCACGTTATCGCGCACGCCGGCATCGACGGTCGTCACTTCGACGCCGAGGGTGCGCAACGTATTGAACAGGCTGTTCGTATTGCCGAAGACGTAGCGGCTCGCGACGAGATGATCGCCCGCACGCAAAAGCGTGAGGAACACCGCCGTGATCGCCGCCATGCCCGTGCTGAAACATATCGAGCCGACGCCTTCCTCGAGGTTCGTAATCTTGCGTTCCAGCGCGGCGGTAGTCGGCGTGCCTTGCCGCGCGTAATTGAATCCGCCTTTCTTCGTGCCCTGGAATACGCCGATCAGATCTTCCACGCGCTCGAATCCAAACTGGACCGATGTGTGAATCGGTTGGCGCAGGCCGCCGTGTTCGACACCCGTGTTTCTGTCGCCGTGAACGATGCCCGTGGTGAAGCCTTGCTTGTCCATCCCTTCTCCGCTTCGATGTCGATGTCTTTCGCTGCCGCTATGCGTCCGGTACTTCGTGCATGCCGAATGCAAAAAACCATTCTACACCGGGGCTTTTTGATCGCTGGCCGCTCACCAGCACAGGAATAGCCGTTGCTCGCAGCCGTGCTTCAATGGACGATGACAGACAACGCCGCGCTTGCGGCACGACTGACGAGGAGCTCACGCATGGCTTACGAACTCTACTACTGGGACGGTCTGCAGGGCCGCGGTGAATTCGTGCGGCTCGCGCTGGAGGATGCGGGCGCTGAGTACATCGACGTGGCGCGCGAATCGAAGAAAGACGGCTATGGCACGGACGCCATGATGAAGCTGATGAACAGCAGGACCGAGCCGCACATTCCCTTCGCACCGCCGTTTCTGAAAGACGGTGAACTCATCGTGCCGCATGTGGCGAACATTCTGTTGTATCTCGGTCCGAAGCTGAATCTTGCGCCGAAGGATGAAGGCTCGCGTTACGTCGCGCATGGACTGCAACTGACGATCACCGATTTCGTCGCGGAAGTGCATGACACGCATCATCCGCTCGCCACGGACTTGTATTTTGAAGACCAAAAAGACGCCGCCAAGATTCGCGCGCAGAATTTTCTCGACAAGCGCGTGCCGAAGTTCTTCGGATACTTCGAACGCGTGCTCAAGCAGAACCCGCACGGCGATACGCAGATGATCGGCGACACGATCACTTACGTCGATCTGTCGATGTTTCAGCTCGTCGAAGGTTTGCATTACGCATTCCCTCGCGCGATGAAGACATTCGCGGAGCACTATCCGCGCGTGTCTGCGCTGCACGACGCGGTGCTCGCGCGGCCCAACATCGCTGCGTACGTGGATTCGGAGCGACGCATCCCGTTCAACGAATCCGGCATTTTCCGTCACTATCCCGAACTCGATCAGGACGCGAAGTGACTCACGCGCCCGGTCGATGCAAACTCACTCGTCACAAGGAGCCAGAATGGTCGCAACGATTCCATCCTTCGGTCTCGGCACGTTTCGCGTCGATGCCGACAAAACGGTGAACGCAGTCAAGAGCGCCTTGCAGATTGGCTATCGTCACATCGATACCGCTCAGTTCTACAACAACGAAGCCGCCGTTGGTCAGGGCGTCCGGGATTCAGGCATTCCTCGGGACGACGTCTGGGTGACGACGAAGGTCTGGTGGGAGCGGCTCGCGCGCGACAAGCTGATCGCGAGTCTGAAGGAGAGTCACGCGCTGCTCGACATCGGGACGATCGATCTTGCGCTCGTGCACTGGCCATCGCCGAACGGCGCGGTGCCGATTGCCGAGACGCTCGCCGCGATGCAGGAAGCAAGGCAACTCGGCCTGATTGGCCACTACGGCGTGTCGAACTTTACGGCGCCGCTACTCGAAGAGGCGCTGAACGCGCCGGGCGGCCGCGAGATCGTGACGAATCAGATCGAAGTAAGCCCGTTCCTCGCGAACCGGGCGCTCGTCGAAGCCACGCAGCGGCTCGGCGTCAAGGTCACGGCCTACATGCCACTCGGCGAAGGCCGCGCGCATAACGATCCGACGATCAAAGCGATCGCCGCCAAACACGGCGCAACACCCGCGCAAGTGACCTTTGCGTGGCTGCTGTCGCGGGACATCGTGGTGCTGTCGGCATCGACGAATGCGGAGCATCAGAAGATCAACTGGGACGCGCAAAAGCTCAAGCTCGAAGCCGACGACATCGCCAAAATCGACGCGCTCGACGAAGGGAAGCGCAATGCGAATCCGCCGTTCGCGCCGAAGTGGTAGCGCGCTGAGAGCGCGGCATCGGCCTGCGCAATGAAGCCCGGCTGGCATCACGAGCCGGGCTTTTTTGTGCGCGCGCCCAGGCTCCACGCGCGCTCCGCAATGCTATCCTTGCGGGCGCTCCATATTCCATTTCCTTCTAAGCTTTTCACGAAAACAGCAAACGTGCTTTCGTTCCTGCTCAAGCTGCGCACGCGCGCCCAACGGCTTTTTCGCCTGTCCGATTCGCACACGATGCTCATCTGGGCCGTCGTGGTCGGGGTGGCCGGCGCGCTTGCAACGACCGTCTTTCGCGAAGGCATCGCGTTCACGCAACGGCTGCTCGGCAATCACTCGGAAGGACTCGTTGCGCTCGCGAACATCCTGCCGTGGCCTGTCCGGGTCGCGCTTCCCGCTGCGGGCGGGCTCGTCGCGGGCTTCTGTCTGATCGCTGCGCGACGCCACACGAAGAAGAACGCGAACACCGACTACATGGAAGCGGTCACCATCGGCGATGGAGCGGTGCCCGTGAGGCAAAGCATCTGGCGCAGCCTGTCGTCCCTGTTCACGATCACGAGCGGCGGCTCGATCGGCCGCGAAGGATCGATGGTGCAGCTTGCCGCGCTGGCGTCGTCGCTGATCGGGCGATGGGTTCATTTCGATCCGCCGCGGTTGCGCCTGCTCGTGGCGTGCGGCGCGGCAGCGGGCATCACGTCGGCCTATAACGCGCCAATCGCGGGAGCGTTCTTCGTCACGGAGATCGTCCTCGGTTCGATGGCGATGGAGAGCTTCGGGCCGGTCGTCGTATCGTCGGTCGTCGCGAATATCACGATGCGCGAGTTCGCCGGGTATCGCCCGCCCTACGAGATGCCGGTGTTTCCGACGATCGCCGGTGTCGAAGTGCTGCTGTTCGTCGTGCTGGGCGTGTTGTGCGGCACGCTCGCGCCGCACTTCTTGCGGCTGCTGGCGGCGTCGAAGAAGCGCTTCTCGCTGCTGCCGCTGGCTTTACCGCTGCGTCTTGCGCTGGGCGGTCTGATCGTCGGCGTCATCTCGATCTGGTGGCCCGAAGTCTGGGGCAACGGCTATGAAGTGGTGAACTCGCTGTTGCATCAGCCGTGGACGTGGACGGCGCTTCTGACCGTGCTGGTGTTCAAGATCATCGCGACAGCCGCGACGACGGGCTCGGGCGCGGTCGGCGGCATCTTCACGCCGACGCTATTCGTCGGCGCGGTGCTGGGCTGCCTGTACGGCATCGCGGTTCATGCGATCTGGCCGAATGCGACCTCCGCGCCCTTCGCCTATGCGATGGTCGGCATGGGCGCGTTTCTCGCCGCCGCAACGCACGCGCCGCTCATGGCGATCCTGATGATCTTCGAGATGACGCTCTCGTATCAGGTCGTGCTGCCGCTGATGCTCTCTTGCGTGGTCGCGTATTTCATTGCGCGTACGTCTGAACAGACGTCGATGTACGAAGTCACGCTGCGCCGCACACGCGATGAAAAAGAGCGCCTGCGCCTCGCCGCGACGCAGATGCGCGAGCTCGTCAAGCCGCCCGATACCGTCGTGCCGCTCACCGCGAACGTGAAGGACATGACGCGCGTGTTCCTCGAGTATCCGGTGAAGTATCTGTACGTGATCGACGAAGCCGGGCACTTTCGCGGCGTCGTCGCGCTGAAGGACATTACGTCCGATCTGCTCGACGAGCACGATACTGCGAAGAAAACCGCCGCCGATTATCTCCAGCCGCATTTCGATGTGCTGACGCCCGACATGTCGCTCGGCGAGGCGTTGCAGCACTTTCTGGCGTTTCAGGGCGAGCGGCTGCCGGTCGTCGAACGGCAGAGTGAACCGCTCTTGCTCGGCGTCGTGTACAAGACTTCGCTTCTCGACGCATACTTCCGTCTGAACCCGACGACGCGCTGAAACTGCGCAGCCGTGCAATTTCGTGCCGCCTTACCGGTGCGTACGGCAAGTCGCATCGCGCGAATGTCGTTGTGCGCGAGTTCACACGTTACTCGAAGAATGGTCGCGCGACGCCCGCTCGTCGCGCCCGTGCGCCAGGGGTTGCTGAGCCTGCACACGCGAAACGCAAGCGAGCGTGGCATCGGCATAGGCTTTGCTTCGTGCTACTCGCTGCTTACGTGAGGAGGGGTTGCCCGATGAAGACCTCAACGTTGTTGTCGATGGCTCTCGTTTCGGCGTCGTGCTACGCCGCGCCGCTGCATACGAGTTCGTCGGACGGAGCGGTGGCCGTCGCATCGGCGACGCGCGCCGCGTTGCGCCTCAATGCCGCGCCGGTCGCACCGCCTGCGCCCGACATTTCGGCGCAAAATCTCGACCACGCTCGTTGGCGTCATGTGCCTCTGCCGAAGTCGCGCGCACCGACCCGTGGCATGGCGAGCCAGACGATCCAGGTGCAGACCTGAGCGCCTCGCGTGCAGCTCCGTATCTTAATAACATCAACAGGACGCCACGATGACGGATCAGCCATCCCAGGAGCACGGTTTGAACGATGAACCGATCGACGACGAAATCGCGCAGGTATTGCGCCGGGTGACGTACCCCGCCAACAAGGATGCGCTCGTCGATGCGGCGCGCGAAGCAGGCGTCAGCAACGATGTCATTACCGTATTCGACGGTCTGCCCGAACAGGATTATAAGGACGCCGATGCAGTCGAGCAGTTGCTTGGCAGCAATGGCGGACCGGGAATCTCGATTTGAGCGGCTGGACTGGCCTTTAGACGCTTCTTGCTAGACACCCCGCTGAACGGACGGTCCTGGCACAGATCGTCAAAAGCGCAGGCAGGACCGCCTCAGCCCTTCTCAGCATCCGACAGCCTCAACTCCCCCGATACTGCGCCGCACTCGCCCCCACTGGCGCCGCGGGCTTCTTCGTTGACTTTCCCGCTCCCTGCGCGGCGGCGCCGCTCGCCGCCGCATCCGATGACATATACGCCGGCGCTGCCTTCGCCTTCTGCTTCTGGCCCGCCGGCGGCGCGGTCGGCGCCTTGCGGATGTCCGCAAGCATCTGGTTGCAGGGCAGCGGCTTGTTGTTGCTCGGCGCGATAAGCGGAATCAGCGCGGCGAACGGATTGATGAGCCCGAGCCCGACCGCCGCACCGCCTCGGACCGCCAGCGCCCCGACGTTCACGCCGACCTTCGGATCCTTGAACGTGCCCTTGACGTAGAGCGGCGAACGCAGCGAAAACACGCGGAAGCCCTTCGTATGAGGATGGATGTTCAAATCCATGTCCTCGCTCTTCAGGTTGATGTGGCCGTCGACATTGATGACCGCATCGTCGGTATCGAGTGCGAACACGCGGGAATCCAGTACGCCATCCGTCACGACGAAGTCCGCCGCCGCGCAATTGATGTTCACGTCGCGCTTGCCGAAAAGCTTCTCATAGACGACGTTCGCCACGTTCAGGCCCGCCGCTTCCATATACAGCCGGCTCACCGTGCCCTGCGTGACGAGCGCCTTCACTTCGCCATTCGATGTAGCCGCAAGTGTTGCGGGCGAATTGCCGGTCGCGGAAAGCGCCGCATCGCCGTTGATCTCGCCGAGCGCGGACTGCATCGTCTTGTTCGTCGGGAAAAGCTGCTTCAGCTTCAGATGCCGCGCTTCAGCCGAGAACTTGCCCTTCAGCGGCGCAGTGCTGCCGTCCAGATGAATATTGGATGCAAACGTCCCGCCCGCGACGCCGAACTTCAGCGGTTCCAGCGACAGCACGCCGTTCTTCATGATGACGTGGGTGTGGAGATCGGTGATCGGCAGCTTCGGATCCTTGATGAGGCGCTGGCCGGTGAACTTCACATCGGCGTCGATGGCCTTCCAGCGATCGGTCTTGAACTCCTCGGTCGGCAACGCCTTCGCGGACGGCTGCTTCTCGGTCTCTCCGCGCTTCGCCTTGCTCGCGTTCGAATCCGCGCCGATGATCGGTGCGAGATCGGAGAACTGCAGCAGATGCGAAACCAGTTCGCCCTGCAGCAGCGGGCGCGGCTTCCTCGCCGCATAGACGAGCGAGCCGTTGATATCGCTGCCGCCTACGCGTCCGGTGAAGTTCTCATAATGGAAGACATTGCCCTCTTCGCGGAACTGCCCGGTCAGGCGGCCCTCCGTCGCGAATGGCGGCGTTTCGGGCAGCGTGACGCCCGTGAACGGATAGAGATGCGCCATGCTGACGGCCTGCACCCAAAGACGCAGATCGAGCGCGGCGAGATGCGCGGGATCGGTGACGGTGCCGACGAATGCAATATGCGTATCGCCCAGACGCACGTCGGCCTGCACGGGGAACGGGCGCTTCGCATCCTGCACGGCGAGCACGCCACCGAGCTTGCCCTCGCCCGACACCTTGCCGCCGTTGTACGTGCCCTTCGCGGTCCAGCCGAACGCGTATGGCGGAACGGGCGGCTTCTCCGCGTTCTTCGTCGTGATGCTTTGCTGCGCCGACGTGCTCGCCGGATTCGGCGCCGAGGCATTCGCCGCCGCGGCCGCCGACGCAGCCGATGCCGCCGACGCTTCGGACGCCGCGGCCGCATCGGCCTGCTTCTCGAGCTTCGCGGCTCCGCCCTTGCCGACCATTTCCGCCGACGACTTCGCCGATGCCGCTTCCTGTTGCTTCATCACTTCGCCGATCGGCACGGCTTGCCCGAGCGTATCGACGACGATGTTCATATCCGCCTTCGTCACCTCGTCGCGCACGGCGATCATGCCTTTGGAAAGCGAGATGTCGCCGAGCTTCAAATTCCACGTCGACGGCTCCGTCGACTGCTTGAACTTGAACGTCCAGTTGTTCCGATTGTCCTTGAGCCGCTCGATATCGACCGACGGGTTCACCAGGTTGATCGCAGGAATGACGATATCGTGCGCAAGCAAGGGCAGCACTGCCACCTGGAAGTCGATTTCATCGAGCGTCGCGAAATGCTGTTGGCGCGCCCAGTCGGGATTGGCGATGGTGATCTTCTCGGCCGAGAAGCGCGGCCACGGCACCCAGCGTTTCCAGCCCGTTTCGTTCGGCGGCCGCCGCCAGCCGACCTTCAGATCGCCGGTGATATGGAACTGCCGGCCGATGGCCTGCGTGACCTTGTCATCGACCCAGGGACGCAGACGGTTCCAGTCGAACGTCAGAAAAATGACCACGAGGATCGCAATCAGAATCGCGAGGATGGCGAAGATCCATGCAACGATCTTGCCGACCTTCTTGCCATTTCTCCCGGCGGTTGGGGCTTGCGCCATATCGGCTCCATCCTTTTTTGCTGATTGACGTTGCGCGAGCACAAGCCATGCCCGCTTTATGCGCAACCATCGCGCGTAAGATGACGCCACACTAAAAATTCCCCCATCGAACGAATGCCAAATTCCTCCGTGGCGCTCGTCGCGGCGAACGGGATCGTGCGCCGTGACGCGGCGCGCGGAACGTTGCTGTTGCATCCCACCGACTTCACGCTCGACGCGGGACAGCGCGTGTCGATCACCGGGCCGTCGGGTTCCGGCAAGAGCGTCTTCCTGCGCGCGCTCGCGCTGCTCGATCCATGCGACGAGGGCTTCATCACATGGCGAGGCGAACGCATCGCGCGGACGGGCATTCCGGCGTATCGGCGGCATGTCGCGTATATCGCGCAGCGGCCCGCGATGCTCGATGGCAGCGTCGAGGACAACCTGCGTTACCCGTTCACGCTTAAGGCCTACCGCGATGTTCGCTTCGATCGCGACGCCGCCGCGCGGCTCGCTCATGCGGCCGGGCGCGACGCTGATTTTCTCGACAAGCCCGCGAGCGAGCTATCGGGCGGCGAGGCGCAGATCGCCGCGTTCGTGCGCGTGCTGCAACTTGCACCCGACGTGCTCTTGCTCGATGAACCGACCGCCTCGCTCGATCCGGCTTCGGCGCGCGCAATCGAGGCGCTCGTCCGCGACTGGTTCGATGGCGGCGCGCGGGCGTGCGTCTGGGTATCGCACGATATGGAGCAGGCCCGCCGCGTGGCGACGCGGCACCTCACGATGACCGCGGGCCTGCTGACCGATCCGGAGCGCGCGCAATGACGGGCTATCAAAACCTGAGTCTCTTTGATATCGGCCTCGCGGCGGCATTGATCGTCGTGAACGGCGCGCTCTCGGTGGCGCTCAGGCTAGGACTGGAGCGGCGGCTCCTTATTGCAGCGATCCGCACTGTCGTGCAGTTGCTTCTGATCGGCTATGTGCTCGGCTGGGTGTTCGCGTTCAGCCGCTGGACCGTGGTGCTGCCGCTGATGGCCCTCATGACGGTGATCGCCGGCCTCGCGGCGTCGAATCGCGGGCGGCGCACGTATGCGGGCCAGCGCGTGGACAGCCTTGTCTCGATTTGGGGTAGTTCATGGCTGATCGGCGCGTTCGGGCTGTTCGCGGTGATTCGCATCCATCCGTGGTACGAGCCGCAATACGCGATTCCGATACTCGGCATGATCCTCGGCAATACGCTGACGGGCGTATCGCTCGGCATCGAACGCATGACAGAGGAGCTGACGGCGGGACGCGCAGCCGTCGAGATGTCGCTTGCGCTCGGCGCGACGCGCTGGGAAGCGGCGCAAGGGCCCGCGCGCCAGGCGGTGCGCGCGGGCATGATTCCGACGCTCAACCAGATGGCCGTCGTCGGCCTCGTGAGCCTGCCGGGGATGATGACCGGCCAGGTGCTCGCCGGGCAATCGCCGTTGCAGGCGGTGCGGTATCAGATCGTCATCATGTTTCTGATCGCGGCGGCATCGGGGCTGGGCGTGGTCGCGGCCATCGTGCTGACTTACCGGCGGCTGTTCTCGCCGGACCACCGGTTCATGTCCAGCAAGCTGATCGAGCGGCAGCGCAAGAACCGGCGCAACTGATCACTCTCCGCGATACGCCCGCTCCAGCGCCGCGATATCCAGCTTGATCATCTCCCGCATCTTCGCCATCGTGCGATTGGCCTTTGCCAGGTCCGGATCCCGAAGCATGCCGATCAACCGGCGAGGCGCGATCTGCCACGTCACGCCGAAGCGATCCGTCAGCCAGCCGCACGCCATCGCCTGACCGCCGTCGAGCAGTTTGTCCCAGTAGTGGTCGATCTCCGCCTGATCATCGCACTGGATGAACATCGAAATGGCCGGCGTGAACTGGAACTCCGGCCCGCCGTTGAGCGCGAGGAAGGCTTCGCCGTCGAGTTCGAACTCTACGGCAAGCAGGGAGCCGACCGGCCCCGGACTCGCTTCGTTGTGCAGCAAGGTGTTGGTGATGCGCGCGTTCTTGAACACGCTGACATAGAAGTCCACGGCCTCCTGCGCATTGCCGTCGAACCAGAGACAGGGCGATATCTTGTTCATGCGCTCCTCCTTCGTGATGTTCATCGACAAGCTGTGCGCGTCATTCGCGATGACCGCACGTCGCCTTCTGCATCTCGGCGGGACTGACATCGCGCACATGCGTCGCGACCGACCATTGATGCCCGAACGGATCTTCGAGACGCCCGTAACGATCGCCCCAGAACATTTCGGCAACCGGCATGATCACGCGCGCCCCGGCCGCTTCGGCCTGCTTCACGGTGGCGTCGGCGTCCTCGACATACAGATGGATGATGACCGGCGAGCCCTTGAGCGCTGTCGCGCCGAGCAGGCCAAAGTCGGGATTCTCGTCGACGAGCATCAGCACCGAATCGCCGATCCGGATCATCGCGTGCATCAGCTTGCCGTCGGGACCGGGCAGACGTCCCAGTTCGATCGCGTCGAACGCGCGCTTGTAGAACTCGATGGCCTCGGCCGCGCCCGCGCACACGATGTGCGGGGTCAGCGAGTGCATGTCTTCGGGAATGGCTTTGACGGGGGATTGCGGCATATCGGCTCCGTGACGGGTTGAAGAAACGGTCAAACTACGACGAGCAAGCATGCCGCCAATCGACATCGTTCCGTGCACGGAGCGCAATTTTTCACATAGGTCTATCGCGTGAGTTCATCCGCGAGCGATTGAATCAGTGCCTCGAGCCGCGCAAAGTTGACGGGCTTCGTCAGATGATCGCGAAATCCTGCTTCGCGGCAGCGACGAATGTCCTCGTCCATGCCGTATCCGGTGATCGCCACTGACGGCCGCCCCGGCTGGAGCGTCGTCCATGCCCGCGCGATATCGAGGCCGCTGCCGTCCGGCAAGCCGATATCGCTCACGAGCAGGTCAAAGGTACCGCGCTTCGCGCACGCGAGCGCATCGGCGACCGTCGTCGCGACGGTGATGTCGTGGCCCAGCATGTCGAGCACCTCGGCCATCGCCGACGACGTTTGCTCGTTGTCCTCCACGAGCAGCACTCTGAGCGCGCTGCCCGGCTCCTGCTGCGCGGCCTGCGGCAGCGGCGCGGCCTCGTGCGCCGGCTGCACGCGGGCAAGCGGCAGTGTGAGCGTGAAGCGCGCGCCCTGATCGCGGCCATCGCTGTAGGCGGACAACGTGCCGCCGTGCTTCTGTGCGAGCGTGCTCGCGATGGCGAGTCCGAGGCCCAGGCCGCCGAACGAGCGGGTGATCGAATCGTCGGCTTGTTCGAATGCCGAAAAGATGCGCGGCAACGCTTCGGCGCTGATGCCGATACCGCTGTCCGTCACCGACACCGCAATGGTCGCATCGTCCGGATTCCACGCCCGCACCTGGATGCGCCCGCCCGCAGGCGTGAACTTCACCGCGTTCTTCATCAGATTCCACGCGATCTGCTGCAGCCGCGCGGCATCGCCCGAGACGACGAAGCGCGTCGCGTCGAATTTCGTTTCGAGCGTTAGATTCTTTGCGCGCAGGTCGGCTTCGGACATGTCGAGCGCGCTCGTCAGCAGCGTGTCCAGCGCGACGCTCGCGAAATTCAGACTGAGCTTGCCCCGCGCGATGCTCGTGAGGTCGAGCAGATCGTCGATCAGGCGCGCTTCCAGTTCGACGTTGCGGCGGATCAGGTCGAGCGTCGGATGCGCCTCGCGCGGCAGCGGGTGTTTCATCTCCAGCAGACGCACGGCGGCGAGAATCGGCGTGAGCGGCGTGCGCAATTCGTGCGACAACACCGCAAGGAAGTGATCCTTCGCGCGATTCGCGGATTCCGCCTGATCCTTCGCGAGCCGCAGCGCGTCGGCGGCCATGTGGGCGTCGGTCGCGTCCCGCACGATCTTCGAGAAGCCGATGAGTTCGTTCTGCTCGGTGCGGATGGCGGTCGTCACGCCCGACGCGAAGAACGAATGGCCGTCCTTGCGCCATAGCCAGCGATCATCGGAAGCGCTGCCTTCGCGCCGCGCCGTTTCCAGTTCGTTGTCGAACACGCCGGCTTCGCGGTCGTCGTGGCTATAGAAGATGCTCGCCGATTGCCCAAGCACGTCCTGCGGCGGAAAACCGAGAATGCGCTCGGACGCCGCGTTCCAGGTGCGGATACGCCCTTCCGGGTCGAGCGTGATGACGGCGTAGTCCTTGAGCGCGTCGATCAGCAAACGGAAATGCGTTTCCGTTTCGCGCAGCGCCCGTTCCACCGCGATGCGCTGCGCACGCTCGGCGGATTCGCGCATCGCGCGGCGCACGACGGCGGGCAGCCGCTGCAGGCGCTGCTTGAGCACGTAGTCGGTCGCGCCGCGTTTCAGCATGTCGACCGCGTGCTCTTCGCCGAGCAGACCCGACACGAAGATGAACGGCGTATCCGGCGCGCGCTCGCTCGCAATGGAAAGCGCCTCGATGCCGGAGAACGTCGGCATCACGAAATCGGCGAGGATCACGTCGAAGCGCCGGGCTTCGAGTTCGGCGATGAAACTGGCGGAGTCGTAGACGATCGACGCCTCGACGACGTAATCGGCGCGTTCGAGCTGGGCAATGGTCAGCTCCGCATCGAGCGCGTTGTCTTCGACGAGAAGCAGTTGCAGGGGCTGCATGATTAGGCGGCCTCGCGATTGAGCGGGCGCACGGATGGCACGGATGGCGTCGGGATGGCGGGCATGAGCACAGCGTTCATTGTCCTGCCAGCGGGCGGCGAAAGCGCGTGGAGCCCGGCGGCGGCTCGTTGAGCACGGCCCAGAACACGCCGAGATCGCTGATGGCCTCGACGAATTCCCCGAATTCCACGGGCTTCACCACGTAAGCGTTCACGCCGAGTTCATAGCTGCGGATCAGGTCCTGTTCTTCACGCGACGAAGTCAGCATCACGACCGGGACGCTTTTCAACGCCGCGTTTGTGCGAATCATGTCGAGCACTTCGAGACCGTCGATCTTCGGCAGCTTCAGATCGAGCAGAATCACTGCCGGATTGCCGGGCGTGCGGTCCTTCCAGTCGCCGGCGCTCGTCAGGTAGTCGATGGCTTCCTGACCGTCGCGCGCGACGATCACTTCATTGGCGAGCTGGCTCTTGCCGAGCGCAACGAGGGTCAGCTCGAGGTCGTTCGGATTGTCTTCAACGAGCAGTATGGGTTTGAGCATGGTCTGGTGTTGACTTCGTTACTGACGCTGCGGCGGCGCGGCGGAATACGGACGGGCGGCCTCGCGGCCGGTCAGGCTGCGGAACTCGACCGGGAGGGAGAAGTAGAACACCGCTCCCTCGCCCAGCCGTCCCTCGGCCCACGTGCGCCCTTCGTGCCGCTCGATGATCCGCCGCACGTTGGCGAGTCCGATCCCCGTTCCCTCGAATTCCTCCGCGCGATGCAGCCGCTGGAACACGCCGAACAGCTTGGCCCCGTATTTCATGTCGAAGCCAACGCCGTTATCCCGCACGCCGATGATGTGCTCATCGCCGCTGCGGGCCGCGAATATCTCAATTTTCGCCGATTCTCGCGTTCTCGTATATTTCACCGCGTTCGAAATGAGGTTGCGCAGCGCGAGTTGCAGGAACGCGGCGTCGCCAATGACGCGCGGCAGGTCATGAATGACCCATTCGATGCGCCGCTCGGGCGTGTCGGCCTCGAATTCCTGCACGATCGAACGCACGAGTTGCCCGAGTTCGACCGGCGCGGGGCGCAGCGCCGCACGGCCCATTTGCGAAAAGGTCAGAAGGTCGTCGACGAGCGTGCCCGCGAAACGTGCCGACTCCAGCATGTTGTTCAGAAAACGCCGGCTCTTCTCGGACATGCGCTCGCCTTCCTGCTCGCGCAGCAAGTCTCCGTAGCCGGCGATGTGACGCAGCGGCGCGCGCAAGTCATGCGACACCGAATACGAAAACGCTTCCAGTTCCTTGTTTGCACGCGCCAGTTCGGTTGCCAGCTCCGCGCGTTCTTCCGCACGGCGCAGCACGATGTTGAGGAGCGCGCCGCGCAACTCGCTCGCGATTTCCAGTTCGCCCTGGCGCCACGACGCGGAATGCCCGCGTACCGTTTCGAGCCACGGGCTGAAGTCAGTGCGCGGCGCGCTCGCGCCGTGCGCACCCCGCAGCTTGACGGGCTCGCCGGCCCACTTGATGGTCTGCATCAGCTCGGGCCGGAACCACAGCAAGTAGTTCCGGAAAATCTGCGACACGGGCACCGCGAGGACGCCGCACGCCTTGTCTTGATGCGTCTTCGCCGGCGGCCATTCGCGCGCGAGCGAATCCGTCGCCCAGACGCCCGACGTGTTTTCCGCGAGCCAGTCGGTGAGCGCACGCACGGTGTCTTCGTCGGGCGTCGCACCCATCAGCGTGATCTGATCGTTCATGACGATGGCCGCGCCCGCCGAACGCGCGAAACTCAGCACGTCTTTCGGCACGCCGCGCAGCCCGGCGACGAAACTTTCCTGCTCGCCCATCGCGGCGATCATGCGCGCCATCGTGCGACGCAGCTCGGCGAGATATTCGGCCTCGGCGCGTTCTTCTTTCGCTTCGATCTGCAGCGACAGCATGTTGCCGAGATGCTCGATCGCGAGCCGCGTGCTGAAGGGAACCTCGCGCGGGTCGTGATGGTGACAGGAAATGAGCCCCCACAACTTGCCGCGCACGACGATCGACACCGACATCGACGCGTGCGTGCCCATGTTGCGCATGTATTCCAGATGCACCGGCGAGAAGCTGCGCAGCGCCGCGTAGGTCAGATCGGTGGCGCGGCCCGTGACGGGATTGCGCTCCGGCACGAGGCGCGCGGGGACGTAGCCGACGTCCGAGACGAGGCGGATTCGGTTGCGCAGATACAAGGCCCGAGCCTGCGGCGGAATGTCGGACGCCGGAAAAAACTGATGCAGGAACGACGCGTAACTCGCGTCGCGGTCTTCCGCGAGCACGTGACTGCGCCCTTGTGCGTCGAAACTGTAGAGCATCACGCGGCCGAAGCCACTGATCGCCCGCACTTCGCGCACGGCAAGCTCGGCGAGTTCCTGCACCGTCTGCGCGTTCTGTAGGCCGCGCGCAAACGTTCGCACCAGCGGATACATCGGCAAGAAGGCGGAATCTCCGGACTGCGTCGCCGCTTCCATCTCGACGATCAGCGCGCCGTCGTGCCGATGGATGGTGACGTCGAGACGAACGGCGCCGCTACGCTGCATGTGGATCGAGCCGACGTAAAGCGGCGAGTCCTCCACTTCCATCGTCGTTGCCGCCTGCATGATGCGCTGTGCGCCCTGCGCATCGACGAGCGCATCGAGCGGCTTGCCGAGCAGCGCGTCGACACTGTCGCCCGTGAGCGCCGCGATGTTTTCGCTCGCCTGCACGATGCGCGGGCCGGCCGCATCGGCGCTGCGTTCGTCGATGACGAGCAGGTAGCCGTGCGGCTGGATGCCGCCGGGAATATGGATCGGTTCAGCGGCGCAATCCTCGCCGGCGATGCCCGAATCGAGCGTGCGGCGGCGCGCTTCGGCGTCGGGCGGGCCTGCGCTTTTCGCCTCGCCCTCGTTCGGAGCGCGTCGCGCGCCGGGGTTATCGCTCATGCGGCGGCTCCGGATGACGCCCGCGCTTCCAGCGGCTCCCCGCACAGCCAGGACTGCAGGCTTTCGAAGGTAGCGATGGCCGCGCTCACGGCCGCGTCGTACTGCACTTCGGGGACCGTGGACACGACGGTTTCGCGGAAAGCGTTCCACATGCTGCCGGTGCGCGCGCCGTAGCCGTCGAAGTAGCGGTTGCCGATGCCCGGCTGCAGTTGCAGCAAGCGCGCGACGTGCGGCGCGATGAAACGTCCGCCGAGCGTCGAGCCTTCCATCACGTACATCGAGCCGAACGCTGCACCGATACCGTCGACGCGCGGCAGGTCGTTGCTGGCATCGGCGAGGAGAAGCGCATCGTGAGCGACGCGCTCGCCCGTCAACGCGGCGAGATCGGCAGCGAGCAGCGGCGTCTTGCGGCGCTCGTCGAAGAACGCGTGCAACGCTGCAGGCATGTGCGCGCCGATCGCATCCTCCCACGGCGCGACATAGCCATAGAAGCGTTGCAGAAGGGCGACGTATTCGTCGCGCTGCAGATCGTCGCGCATCAGATCGAGCGAGTTCTCCAGCCGTGTGTGGCACGCGGCAGTTTCGTTCTTCAGGCGGGACAGAAGGTCATGTTGCATTGTTTGATCGTATCGGCTGCGGCGCCGGCGATACCGCGAAAGGCGTACTGATAGGAAGGGCTTACCGGTCGGACGCGTGTGAGCGTCGCTTGAATCGGTAAAAGCGTGCGGCGTGGCGCGCTTTTCGTGAATAGCGAATCATTCTACGCAACCGGCCGCCGCCATGTCATGCGCAACGCTCGCATCCGGTCCCTCCTCGTGTCGAAAAAATTCACTAGTTGGTTCATTGCTTCGGCTGGCCGTCGCCATCGAGATTGCCGCGCCGGTCGGTGTCGACGAGTCCGCGCTCGATGTCTTCATGCGCCTGCTTGCCGATGTCGCGCGGCTCCGCTTCCTCCTGCGACTGCGCGCTTTGATCCGTTTCGTGCGGCAGCGGCGGCTTGGCGGCATCTTCGTCGGGTTCGTCCTTGGGCGATTCGTTCGTCGTTTTCATGTCGATGTCCAGAGTTTGCGTTGATGTGTTCAGGTTGACCGACGCCCTCACCCGCCGATACCCAGCCGCTTCTTCATCTGCGCGGTGAGCCGCTGACGCGCCTTCGCATAGCCTTCCCACGGATCGGCGGCGAGCGCGTCCATGCGTGCGCGCGCGTTGCCGATGTTCCATTGATCGCCGCTCGTGGTCTCGTCGAGTTCGTCCCAGCGGATGGGCATCGACACGCCCATGCCTGGCCGGGCGCGCAACGAAAACGCGCAGACCGTGCTGGAGCCGCGATTGTTGCGCAGATAGTCGATGAAGATTTTGTCGCGCCGGTTCTGCATGCCCATCTTGGCCGAGAAGAGCTTCGGCAGCGTCTTCGCCATATGCTGCGCGACCGCCTGTGAGAACGCCTTCATTTCGTCCCAGCCGGCCTGTTTTGCGAGCGGCACGACCACGTGCACGCCCTTGCCGCCGCTCGTCTTGCAGAACGACGTGAGCCCGAGTTCTTGCAGCAAATCGCGCGTGAGTTTCGCGGCTTCGAGCATGCGATCCCAGCCGACGCCCTCGCCCGGATCGAGATCGAACACCATGCGATCCGGCTTCTCGATGTTCGACACCAGCGAGTTCCACGTATGCAATTCGATCGTGCCCATCTGCGCGGTGCCGACGAGCGCTTGCGCCGATTCGACGGTCAACAACGGCGGATGCTCGGGGTCGGCATCCGGATGCTGCGTGATATGCGGAATCGCCAGTCTCGCGCTGTGCTTCTGAAAGAACAGCTCGCCGCTGATATCGTCCGGCGCGCGCACCAGCGACACGGCCCGGTCGTGAAGATGCGGCAACATCCATTCGGCGATCGACGCGTAATACTCGACGACATCGAGCTTCGTGAGGCCAGTGGATTTGTCGATCACCCGATCCGGGTGACTGATCTTCACGCCTTCGACTTCGCTCGTGTTCGCTTTGGAACGCGTCTTCGCCGCGGGTTTTGCCGGCGCTTCCGTCGCAGCGGATTTGCGCGCCGCCGTCTTGCGAGCTTTAGGCTTTTTAGCCGTGTCTTCCTCGACTTCCGCTTCTACTTTTTTCGCCGATGCCGGCTCTTCCTTCACGATCTGCCGCGCCGGTTTGTCGTCACGCAGACTGACGAACGATGCTTGTCGCACGATGCGCTCCTTGGTCCATTCCGCGAAATTGCATTCAGCCACGAGTTCCGGCTTCACCCAGTGCACGGGCGTCCGGCTACGCTCCTGCGGCTCGCGCTCGAAAGGCATGCGATCGGTCTCGCGCTTGTCGAGTTCCTTCTTCACCGCGACGAGCGTCGCATGATCGAAGCCGCTGCCGACGCGCCCCGCATAATGCAGCTTGCCCTTGCCGTCATAGACGCCGAGCAGCAGCGCACCGAACTGCCCGCGGCTTCCCGAAGGCTCCGAATAGCCGCACACGACGAACTCCTGCCGCCGCCGGCACTTCAGCTTGATCCACGAATTGCTGCGCCCCGATACATACGTGCTGTCGATGCGCTTGCCGATGATCCCTTCCAGCGACATGTCGCAGGCGCTCTTCAACAGATCGTCGGCGCTGAAGGCGAAGTCCTCGGAATAGCGCAGCGCGGCATCGCCGACGGGTTCGACGATCGCCTTCAATAACGCGCGGCGCTGCACGAGCGGCACGTTGCGCAAGTCATAGCCGTTGAGGAAAGGCAGATCGAAGAAGTACACGACGATGCCTTGCGGACGGCCGACATCGAACGCATTCTGCAGCGCCTGAAAATCCGGCAGTCCGCGATCGTCGAGCACGACGGCTTCGCCATCGAGCCAGCCGCTTTCGATATCCAGCTTTTCGAGCGCCTTCACCTGCTTTGGAAACTTGGCGGTCCAGTCGTTGCCGTTGCGCGTGAAGATGCGGATATCGCGCTTGCCGTTCGATTGCTCGATGCGCGCAAGCACGCGATAGCCATCGAACTTGATTTCATAGGTCCATTCGTCGCTGGGCGGCGCGGCGTCGACGAGTGTGGCGAGTTGCGGCTTGAGGAGCGCGGGCAGCTTCGCTTTAGTCGCGCCTTCGATGGCCGGATCATGCGAGAGCGCGCGCAACGATTCTGCATTACGTGTCGCGACGATATCCGGATGCGCGTGACCATCGGCCTTGTCGCTCGCGGCCTTCGCGGCACGCGCAACCGTTCGCCGCGATGCCGGCTGCGCCTTGCGCTCGGTGCGATCGCGCAGCTCGCCGTTCTCCAGCCGCGCGCCGAGCGAATCGGACAACACGCTGCCCGGCTTCTTCAGGAGTACGTCGTATTCGGCTTCGGGACGCGCTTCATCGTCGCGTTCCTTGATGAGAAACCATTGCTCCTTGTCGCCGCTGCCGCGCATGTGACTCCGCACGAGCGTCCAGCCGCCTTGCAGCTTCTCGCCGTCGAGGATGAACTTGAGCTTGCCCTTTTCGTACTCGCGCGCAGCGTCCTCGGGGCCGCCCGTCTGCGGCGCCCACGTCCCGCGATCCCACACGATGACGCTGCCCGCGCCGTAATTGCCCTCGGGAATATCGCCTTCGAACGAGCCGTAATCGATCGGATGATCTTCGACATGCACCGCTAGCCGTTTCACCGATGGATCGAGGCTCGGTCCTTTCGGCACCGCCCACGATTTCAGCGTGCCGTCGAGTTCGAGACGAAAGTCGTAGTGCAGGCGACGGGCGTCGTGTTCCTGGATGACGAAGGAAAGTGCCTGTTTTACGGGCTTTTTCGTGCGCGACGCCCGGCGCGCGACGGACTTCTGTCCCGATGGCTCCGGCGTCTCATTGAAGCGCCGCATGCGTTGATAGGTTTCGAGCTTGGCCGTCATCGTCGTGAAGGCTCCTTTACCGGTGCTTTCATGGATTGCGGATCATCGCTGTCAGGCTCGCTTGCGACGCGCCGTCTTGCGGGCCGGCCGCGCCGGTTCCTCGCTGGCGTCATCGCCCGAATCGTCTTTCGCTCGCGACGCCTTGCCGCCCTTCGCCGCGCCGCCGCTCTTGAGGCTGCGCTTGAGCAGTTCCGACAGATCGAGGATGTCCGCGCTCGCCTTCTCTTCGCCGCCTTCCTCGAACTTCATCACTTCGGCGATCTTGCCTTCCTTCACCTTCTGATCGACGAGCTTCATGATGTCGTCGCGGAACGTGTCGTGATACTTCGTCGGGTCCCAGGAATCGCTCATGTCGTCGATGAGGCGCTTGGCCATATCCAGTTCCTTCGGCGTAACGCCCGCTTTCTTCGTGTCCTCGTCGGGAAACGTGAACTGGCTGAAATCGCGAACTTCGTCGCCCCAGCGCAAGGTGTTGAGCGCGAGCGCGGGACCGACCGGGATCAGCGCCGCCAGATGCTGCTTGTTATGCAGGACGACGCTCGCAATGCCGACCTTGCCGGTGTCCTTCAATGCGTCGCGCAGCAGCGCATAGACCTTCTCGCCTTTGCGATCGGGCGCGAGGTAGTACGGCGTATCGAGCGACAGGAACGAGATTTCGGGCGCATCGACGAACGAGAGGATATCGACCGTCTGCGTCGACTCGGGATTGGCCGCGCGGATTTCCGCATCGGTCATCACCACATACTTGCCCTTCTCGTATTCGAATCCGCGCACGATGTTGTCGCGCGTGACGTCCTTGCCGGTGTTCTTGTTGATCTGCTTGTAGCCGATGGGATCCATCGAGCGCTTGTCGAGCAGATTGAAGCCGACTTTCTCCGACTGCGTGGCCGGATAAAGTTGCACGGGGACGTGGACCAGCCCGAAGCTGATCGCGCCTTTCCAGATCATGTGCGGCATCGCGGGCACCTCGCTGTCGGAACGGTCGATGATTGCGCCGAACATGGGGATGCGGCGCATTGCGCATCGTGTTGAGTCGCAGGAAGTGTGCCAAGCGTGGCTGTGCTGGTCCAGCCGGGTCGTCGCGTTAGCAGACCGTTAGTTGCATGCTAATGCTGCATGCAAAATGCACCTCGGTTGTCGTTAACTCACTTCCGGCTGGCGGTGACGGTCAACTGTGTACCGTCGTCGAGCGTGACCGTCTTCTTCGAGCCAGTGGACGTGGGCATCGAGAAACGGACGATCTGGCTGAGGTGGTTATCGCCGGGACATTGCAGCGTCTTGCCGCCCACGGTCACCTTGCTCGTCCCCTTCGGCGCGTAAGCGCGGAAACTGAGCTGCACGTTGGCGACGCCGTTATCCGCGATGACCGGCGCAAAGCGAATCTGCACCTGCTTCACGGCCAGGCCTTCCGCGCTGCGCGGCACCGATGCGACCTGCAGACACGCATCCGGTACAGGTTGTGCGCCGTTTGGCGCCGTGCCCTGCCACGTGAAGTCGTCCGTCTGACCGGAGCGAATCGTGCGCGTCTCCTGCTCGTTGCCGAAGTTCTTCGACGCCATCTTGATCGTGTACTTGATCGGCCCGTCGTTGGGCGCTTCGGACAGGACCTTGATGCCGGGCGTCGCGTGAGCCGTCGCGAGCGCGGTCATCGCCAGCATGGCTGCGATAGCGCGGCGGCCTTCGTTCGAACGTCGATTCATCCGGCACCTCCGTGACAAGCACTTGATGATGATCCGGCGCGATCGACGCCGAATCGGCTTATAGCGGAGTCAGTCTAGCGCCGCGCGTGTCCGGGCTTTCTCATGGAAAACCCGAGGCAGCCGCGCGGCAAAACGAAGCGCCGGACCGTTTCAAACGCGGCTTCAGAAACCCGTCAAGACCAGCTTGCCGATTGCCCGCCCTTCTTCCAGAAGGCGATGCGCTTCGCGCAAATTGGCCGCATCGATCTTGCCGATGTTCTTGCCGAGCGTCGTGCGGATCGTGCCTGCGTCGATCAGCCGCGCCACTTCGGACAGCAGCTTGTGTTGTTCGATCATGTCAGGCGTCTTGAACATCGCGCGCGTGAACATGAACTCCCAATGAAACGCGGCGCTCTTTGCCTTCAGCAAATCGATGGCAAGCGGCCCCGCGTTTTCGACGATCGTGCAGATGCCGCCTTGCGGCTTCACGACTTCGGCGGCTGCCGGGAAATGCTTGTCGGTGTCGTTGAAGATCAGCACGTAATCGACCTGGCCGATCCCCGCATCTTTCAGTTGCTTCGGAATGTCCTCGAAGTGATTGACGATGCGGTCCGCGCCCAGCTCCGTTGCCCATTTCGCGGATTCCGGCCGCGACGCCGTCGCGATCACATGCAGCTTGGCGACCTGCTTCGCGAGCTGAATGCCGATCGAACCGACCCCGCCCGCGCCGCCGATGATGAGCACGGTCCTGCCCGCGTCCTTGCCTTCGGCGGACACCTTGAGCCGGTCGAACAGCGCTTCCCACGCGGTGATGGTCGTGAGCGGGAGCGCCGCCGCATGCGTGAAATCCAGCGATTTCGGCTTCGCGCCGACAATTCGCTCGTCCACCAGATGGAACTCGCTATTGGCGCCCTGACGCGTGATGTCCCCGGCGTAGTAGACAGGGTCGCCGGCCTTGAAGAGCGTGACCTCGGGGCCGACCGCTTCGACCACGCCCGCCGCGTCCCAACCGAGGACGCGCGGCGTTTCCTCCACCTTGTCTTTCGGCGCACGCACTTTCGTGTCGACCGGATTCACTGCGATGGCTTCGACTTTCACGAGCAAGTCGCGGCCTGTGGGTGTGGGTTTGTCCAGCTCGATATCGACGAGCGATTCCGGATTGGAAATCGGCAGATAACGCGTCAGGCCGATGGCTTTCATGATGGCTCCTTGTGTTGAATTCAAACGATGGAGTCATGGTAGCTTGCATGCGGCATGCAAAAAACCGCGATAATCCTTGAAACATTTTTCGGGAAATCCATCGAATGGGCGAGTTCCTGTCCGAAGGCACGCGCGACCGGCTCGATCTGCTGGACGTTGCGCTCTTCGTGCGAGCCGCGGCACTCGCCAACCTGTCGGCGGCGGCGCGGGAATTCGGCTTGTCGCCTGCGGTGGCGAGCGCGCGCATCGCGGGACTGGAGCGGATGCTCGGTGCGCGGCTTCTGCACCGGACGACGCGGCGCGTGAGCGTCACGCAGGAAGGCGAAATCTTCGCGACGCATGCGCGCAGTCTGCTCGATGCGGCGGAAGCGGCGCGGGCGTCGGTCGGCCGGGCGCTCGAGCAGCCGCACGGAAGACTGCGCGTGACGATGCCTTCGTCGCTCGGCCGGCAGCATATTTCGCCGCTCATCCCCGACTTCTTGCGGCAGTATCCGGCCGTCACCGTCGATCTGCGCATGACTGATCAGATCGTCGATGTGGTCGATGAAGGGATCGATCTCGCGGTGCGTATCGGCGCGCTGAAGGATTCGACGCTGGTTGCGCGCAAGCTCGCGAGCAATCGGCGCGTGCTGTGCGCGTCGCCGGCCTATTTGGCGCAACACGGCACGCCGCGCCATCCAGCCGATCTCGCGCAGCACGAATGCGTGATCCTCGCGAACCAGCGCGACTGGAGCTTCGTCACGCCGACTGGCGTCATCGATGTGCGCGTATCCGGCCGGCTTGTGACGGACAACGGCGAAGTAATCCGCGATGCGCTCGCCGCGGGCATCGGCATCGGACTGAAGTCGACATGGAGCGTCGCGCCGCTTCTGGCGAGCGGCGAACTCGTGACCGTGCTCGATGACTATCCGCTCGCGCAGACCGTCGCGATCTGGGCGGTGTATCCAAGCCGCGCGTTCGTGCCGCCGAAGACGCTGGCGTTCATCGAGTTTCTGGCGGGACGGTTTGGGGAGCCGCCTTATTGGGACAGGGAGCCGGGGCGGGTGCAGAGGTAGGGCTGTGAATCGTGCGTTTGCATTCTGCGTGCTGTGTATTGCGTCTGGCGTGCTGCATGCAATTGCTGCCCGGCCGCCGCAACAGCAACCCGCGCCAAAGATGCTGCTACGAAGCGGCTTCGAGAAAAGATTTTGCGGATCAAATGCTGCGTGCTGCATGCAGATCGCTGCGCGTCCGCATCTCAGTCAATGAAGCAGCGAAAAAACCGACGCCTGCGATGCCGCTCCATCAACAAGCCACCGCCCCGGCACAACGCCAAGCAGCGGCAATCGCATATTGCATGCATCACGCAACATGCAAAACGCAAACCGCCGCTCCAGCAAGCGTTTCAAAAATCCCCGCTGCGCCCCGTACAATAGCCGTCTGCGCAACCTCCGCACCGTCTTCGATGAACCTCGTCATCCAGAGCCCTGCACCAATCTCCGATTCGCACCTGAAGCCGCTCGCCGCTCTCGCCCGCTCGACCGTAACAGCGCGCATCGACGACACGCTCCTGCGCTTGTCCGATGCCGATCCGCTTCAGCGTCCCGACATCGACGCCTATTGCGGCACGCATTCGCTCGACTACGCGTTCATCGAGCCGCAAGCGCAACTCTCCGATTTCGGCCTGGTCGCGATGGACATGGATTCGACGCTCATCACGATCGAATGCATCGACGAAATTGCGGACTTTTGCGGTCTGAAAGCGGAAGTCGCGGCGATCACCGAAGCGTCGATGCGCGGCGAGATCAAGGACTTCAACGAAAGCCTGACGCGCCGCGTGGCGTTGCTCAAAGGTCTCGACGCGAGCGCACTCGAACGTGTCTACGAAGAACGCCTGCGCCTTTCGCCCGGCGCGGAACGCATGCTCGAAGGCGCACGCGCCGCCGGCCTCAAGACGCTGCTCGTTTCAGGCGGGTTCACGTTCTTCACGGAGCGATTGAAAGCGCGGCTCGGCCTCGACTACACGCGGGCGAACACGCTCGAAATCGTGGACGGCAAGCTGACGGGCAAGGTCATCGGCGAAATCGTCAATGCGGATGTCAAAGCGCGCACGCTGCGCGAGACGTGCGAAAAGATTGGCATCGATCCGAAGCGCGCCATCGCGATGGGCGACGGATCGAATGACCTGAAGATGATGGCCGAAGCGGGATTGTCGGTAGCGTTCCGCGCAAAGCCGGTCGTGCGCGAGGCCGCCACCGTCGCCTTCAACTTCGTCGGACTCGACGGCCTGCTGCGCCTGTTCTGAAACGGTCAGCCCAGCGCCTTCACGAGCGCCGCCTCGAGATCGGCGCGCAAGTCGGCTTCGTCTTCAAGACCGATATAAAACCGCACCAGCACGCCCTCGTGCGGCCACTGCGACGCCGTGCGCATCGAGCGGACGTTGTAGGGCATCGCGAGGCTGTGCGCGCCGCCCCAGCTCCAGCCGATCGCGAACAATTCGAGCGCCTCGACGAAAGCATCGACCTGAGCGGCGCTATAGCGCCCGTCGAACACGATCGAGAACAGGCCGCCCGCGCCGCCTGAAAAATCGCGCTCGTAGAACGCGTGGCCGGGGCAGTCTTCCAGCGCCGGATGCAGTACCGCCGCCACTTCCGGACGCGTCTTGAGCCAGCGTGCCAGCGCGAGCGCCGAGCGGTCGTGCGCTTCGTAGCGCAGTTTCATCGACGGCAGGCTGCGCAGCACCAGCGATGCATCGTCCGCCGAAACGCCGATACCCATACGCATGCGCGCGCGCTTCAGCTTCTTGTGCAGTTCGACGTCGCGTGTGATCGTCGCGCCCATCAGGATGTCGCTGCCGCCCGACTGATACTTCGTCAGCGCCTGCACCGAAATATCGACGCCATGCTCGAACGGCCTGAACGCGAGCCCCGCTGAATATGTGTTGTCGATGGCCGTTACGATGCCATGCGCCCGCGCCACGGCGACGATCGCGGGCACGTCCTGCACTTCCATCGTCACAGAGCCCGGCGCTTCCAGCCAGATCAGCTTCGTGTTAGGCCGGATCGAATCGGCAATGCCCGCGCCGGTCATCGGATCGTAATAGGTCACTTCGAGCCCGAAGTCGGCGGCGAGCCAATCCGCGTGCTCGCGATTCGGCGAGTACGCGTTGTCCGGCACCAGTACGTGATCGCCCGCCTTCACCAGCGCGAAATACACGTTCGATATCGCCGCCAGACCGGAAGGCTGCAAGAGCGCGTGCTCGCCGCCTTCGATCGCCGCGAGGCGTTGCGCGAGCGCGATCGTCGTCGGCGTGCCGTGCAGGCCGTAGCGCCACTTGGAATCGTCGCTCCAGACGAGCGCGCGCATCGTCGCGAGATCGGGAAACACGACCGTCGACGCCCGCGCCACCGGCACCGCAAACGACTCGAAGCCGGGCGTGATGCAATCGTTCGGCTGCACGATGCGGGTTTGCAGGTCGCGGTTCTGGCTGCTTGAATCGGTCATGAATAAAAAGCGATGAGATAAAAAGGACGGGCGGCGCCCGGTTGCATGCAATAAACCTATTCGCCGATGATCACGTTGCTCGTGCCACCGACGGCGTTAGACGGCGGCAGCGGCGGCGCAGGTTCCAGCGAAGGCGCGGCCTGACGCGCCGCGCCGCCGCCAGCAGGCGCGGGCGGCAATTTCACGCCGGCCACGGCAGGCCGCAGGTCGAACGGCTGCGCGTTGGAATCGTCCGGATTCATGCGCTCGCCCGACACGCTGCCGTCCGCTTCGAACTTGCCGATCCAGTTGCCGGTGATGTGCGTGCCGTCGTTCGATTCTTCGATTTCGAGCGTGTCGCCGTCACGGTCGCCGGCGACGAGAATCACCGAAGGGCTGCCCGCGAAACGGTATTCACCGTGCACGCCGGACGGCTCGTCTGTTTTCGCGCCGAGCTTCATTTCGATCTGCCTGCCGCCGAGCGTGCCGACATAGCGCGGAAAGCGCGCGTACTCCGGGTTCGGCGACAGCGGCTTCTGTGGCGGCAAGGCGAGCGTGCGGATGGCGTCGTCCGCGCCGTGGGACTCGCCCTTCGGCGCGACCCCGTTTGCGGCGCTCGACGTATCCGGCGGCATCGGCGAATTGCAGCCCGCGAGCGCGAGCGCAAACGCCAGCGATGCCGCAGCCATCGTCATCGGCCGAACCGGAAAGCCCGGCCGCCTCGTTGCTTCTTTCATGCTTGCTTCCTTCGATACAACGTTAAATGCGCTCGAAGATCGCCGCGATGCCCTGCCCGCCGCCGATGCACATCGTCACCAGCGCATAGCGGCCGCCGATGCGTTGCAGTTCGTACAGCGCCTTCACGGTGATGAGCGCGCCCGTCGCGCCGATCGGATGGCCGAGCGAAATGCCCGAGCCGTTCGGATTGACCTTCGCGGGATCGAGTTTCAGTTCCTTCGTGACGGCGCAGGCTTGCGCGGCAAAGGCTTCGTTCGCTTCGATCACGTCGAGATCGTCGACGCTCAGGCCCGCGCGCTCCAGCACCTTCTGCGTCGCCGGCACGGGTCCGATGCCCATGATCTTCGGATCGACGCCCGCGTGCGCATACGCGACGAGCCGTGCGAGCGGCTGCAGGCCGCGCTTCTCCGCGACGCCCCGCTCCATCAGCACGACGGCCGCCGCCGCGTCGTTGATGCCGGATGCGTTGCCGGCGGTCACCGTGCCGTTCTCCTTCGCGAAGACCGGCCGGAGCTTGGCGAAGTCATCCGCCGTGGCGTTCATGCGAACGTGTTCGTCCTGGTCGAATACGGTATCGCCCTTCTTCGATGCGAGCGTGATCGGCAGAATCTGTTCCTTGAAATAGCCCGCCTCGATGGCCTTCGCCGCGCGGCGGTGCGATTCGAGCGCGAGCGCGTCCTGCGCCTCGCGCGTGATGCCGTACTTGTTCGCGACGTTTTCCGCGGTCACGCCCATGTGGATCTTGTCGAACGGATCGTTGAGCGCGCCGAGCATCATGTCGACGATGCGCGTGTCGCCCATGCGCTGGCCGAAGCGCGCAGCCGGCATCAGATACGGCGCGCGGCTCATGCTTTCCGCGCCGCCGCCGATGGCGATATCGGCATCGCCCAACAGGATGGACTGCGACGCCGATATGATCGCCTGCAAGCCCGAGCCGCACAGCCGGTTCACCGTGAGCGCGGGCGCATCCTTCGTGACGCCGCCGTCCAGTGCGGCGACGCGCGCCAGATACATGTCGCGCGGCTCGGTCTGGATCACGTTGCCGAACACCACATGGCCGACTTCGTCGCCCGATACGCGCGCGCGCGAAAGCACTTCCCACACGACGCGCGCGCCGAGATCGCCCGGCGTGAAGTCCTTCAGCGCGCCGCCAAAGTCGCCGATTGCCGTACGCACGCCGCTTGCCACCACCACTTCGCGCTTCATGTTGTCGTCTCCTGGTCTGTGTTCTCGGATTATCCGGCGAGCGCGCGTTCGACAGCCGCCCGGCCGGGAATGGGCGCGACCGCGCCGAAGCCTTGCGTCGATAATGCCGCCGCCACGTTCGCATAATGCGCGGCGGTGAAAGGATCGTCGCCCGCGACGATGCGCGCGATGAACGCGCCGCCGAAGCAATCGCCTGCGCCGGTGGCATCGACCGCATTGACGACGCGGCCCGGCACCACCCGCCGCTCGGCGGGCGTCGCGATGTACGCGCCTTCCTTGCCGAGCTTCAACGCGACGACTTTCGGGCCGAGCGCGAGCAGCGCGTCGACGATTGCGTCCTTGTCGTCGAGACCGGTGAGCGCGGTGACGTCGTCGTAGCTCGGCAGGCAGATATCGGTCGCGCGGATCGTTTCGAGCATCACCGCGCGGGCGCGTGCAAGCGGCCACAGCTTCAGGCGCAGGTTCGTATCGAAGCTGACCGCGACGCCGTTCGCGCGGGCGTGATCGATGGCGGCGAACGCGGCGTCGCACGCGGCAACGCCGATCGCGAGACTGATGCCCGACAGATGCACGACCTTCGCGCCCGCGATCATGTCGAGCGGCAATTCCGACGGCGCATAGCGGCTCGCCGCCGATCCCGCGCGCAAATAGTCGAAGCGATGCCCGCTCTCGCCATGCGATACGAAATAAACGCCGGTGGGCGCGTGCTGGTCGATGCGCACGGCGGAGGTATCGACGTTTTCCGCGCGCCACAGATCGAGCAGCAGTTGCCCGAAGTGATCGTTGCCGACGGCGGAGACGAAGCCCGTTGCCGCGCCTTGCCGCGCCGCCGCGATCAGGAAGTTGGAGACGTCGCCGCCGAAGCCTTGCAGATAGTTCGGCTCATTGCGCTTTGACTGATTGAACTCGATCATCGCCTCGCCGAGCGCGAGGATGGCTGGATGCTGCGGATTCTGCGGCGTCATCGTTTAGACCTCACCCCAGAGATCGTGGCCGTCGGCGCCGGTGATTTTCACGGAGACGAAATCGCCAGCCTTGTAACGCTTCGATGCCTTCGCCGGCGGCGCGATATACACGACGCCGTCGATTTCCGGCGCATCCGCACCCGTCCGGCCGACGCCGCCTTCGCCGCTCACTTCGTCGACGAGCACCTTCAGCGTCTTGCCGATCTTCTTTTTCATGCGCTTCGCGGACAGCTCCTCGGCCAGTTCCATGAAGCGCGCGCGGCGTTCCTCCCGCACTTCGTCGGGTAGCGCGCCGTCGAGTTCGTTCGCGGTTGCGCCTTCGACCGGCGAATACGCGAAGCAGCCGACGCGGTCCAGATCCGCTTCCTTGATGAAGTCGAGCAGCGTCTGAAACTGCTCTTCGGTCTCGCCGGGAAAGCCGGCGATGAACGTGCTGCGGATCGTGAGATCGGGGCAGATGGCCCGCCACGCCTTCACGCGCTCGAGCACCTTCTCGCCGTTGGCCGGGCGCTTCATGCGCTTCAGCACTTCGGGATGCGCGTGCTGGAACGGCACGTCGAGATACGGCAGCACGTGACCTTTGAACGGGCCTTCGGCCATCATCGGGATGACTTCATCGACGCTCGGATACGGATAGACATAGTGCAGCCGCACCCATGCGCCGTATTGCGCGGCCAGTTCGCCGAGCGCGCCGACCAGTTCGGTCATGCGTGTCTTGAGCGGCTTGCCGTTCCAGAAGCCGGTGCGGTATTTGACGTCGACGCCATAGGCGCTCGTGTCCTGCGAGATGACGAGCAGTTCCTTGACGCCGGACTTGAAGAGATTTTCCGCTTCGAGCATGACTTCGGCGATGGGCCGCGAGACGAGATCGCCGCGCATCGAAGGGATGATGCAGAACGAGCAGCGATGGTTGCAGCCTTCGGAAATCTTCAGATACGCGTAGTGACGCGGCGTGAGCTTGATGCCGGCGGGCGGCACGAGATCGACGAACGGATCGTGCGGCCTGGGCAGATGCGTGTGCACTGCGTTCATCACTTCGTTGGTGGCGTGCGGGCCGGTGACGGCGAGCACTTTCGGATGCACTTCCTCGATGAGCCCGGTGCCGCTTGCGCTTTTCTTTGCGCCGAGGCAGCCGGTGACGATGACCTTGCCGTTCTCGCTGAGCGCTTCGCCGATGGCGTCGAGGCTTTCCTGGACCGCTTCGTCGATGAAGCCGCAGGTGTTGACGACGACGAGGTCGGCGCCGTCGTATGTGCCGGAGATTTCATAACCTTCGGCGCGGAGTTGGGTGATGATCTGCTCGGAATCGACGAGGGCTTTGGGGCAGCCGAGGCTGACCATGCCGATTTTGGGCGCTGGCGCGGTGGAGGTAGGCTTGACTGGAGTATTCACGGGATATTCGGGGAGAGGCACGGTTGCGGGCGTGCATGCCGCTCGGGTTGCGGCGAATTCGCTATTTTAACCGCAATGGGTTGGCGGCTTTCGCGGTGGTTTGGTCGTACTTCCGCGGTGCTTTTACGGCTGTCGGCAGTCTTGTTCGGCAGCCGCCTGCTCGCGAGGATGAATTACTTGGCTGTCGACCGAGTTGGCGCTTCAGCGTCTTACTTTGGTCCATGCGGAAAGAGCGGCTTCGGGTCCGACGCATTAATCTGAGCGGGCACGCTGTAGAGCAGCGTTGGCACTGAGCTTGTGTACAGCCTCGGATCAGCATCCGCGCCGGCCGCGCGGTAGTGTGCTCCGCGTCCTTTGGCTCGACAACCCCAACTGTGCGCGAACAGGTTCAACGGTCGCAAGGACGGAACTTCAAGGATCGACTCCGGAACAACATCGCTCGTGGGGCGCGGCGAGCCGCCGGTGTTTTCTCGTCGCGACACTGGAATGTCCCACTGGTGTTAACGAGCCAACGGGCTCGGAGGACGTGGCGCTCAGCGGGCGCGGAAGGTGATTCAAGGCTGTCGGCAAGCTGAGTGCCGCCGACGTTCTACGAAGTGGCTACACCGGTCAGTCCGTCGGGCGAAAAAAAGCTGCTTTCTGTGGTTACTTTCTTCGCATGGGACCGGAGTAAGGCGCTGAAGCGGCAACTCTCGTCGACAGCCAAAAAAGTGACCCCGCCCCGGGGAGGGGCGCACTAATAAACCGACACGAAACGAAAACACCCAAGCGAGAGCAAGAAAAACCCTTACTTCTTCTCCCCCGGCGCCTGCTGCCCAGGAAACGGAAACGTATTGAACATCGACTTCGCCTGACTCTGCATCTGCTCCTGCATCTGCACGAACATATTCTTCGACTGCTCGATGTAGTTGGTCATCATCCCCTGCATCATCGGCGCCTGCATGTTCATGAACTGCGACCAGACTTCCGGATTCAGCGCATTGCCGTCATAAATGCCCTTGCTCTGCTCGGAGAGCTTCTGCTGGATATCGATGAACGCCTGAATATTTTTCTCCAGGTACGTGCCCATCATGCCCTGCATCGCATGACCGTAAAAACGGATGATCTGCGAGAGCATCACCGATGAAAACATCGGCAACCCGCCGCTCTCCTCTTCGAGAATGATCTGCAGAAGGATGCTGCGCGTCAGGTCGTCGTTGGACTTCGCATCGAGCACCTTGAACTCTTCCTGATCGAGCACGAGCTGCTTCACATCCGACAACGTGATGTAGGTGCTCGTCTCCGTGTCGTACAGCCGGCGATTCGGATATTTTTTTATCAGCCGCTCGGCGGATTTCTTTGTAGTAGTAGGGGTGGTCATTGAACGCCTTTAAACGCAAGACTTTACTGCGATGGCAGCAGGCATGTCTTGCGTTGTCGCAAAAAAGCGTTGCTGCTGGGTCGCCGCGTCATTGATATATCCGGCAAGCGCGGCCAGCCGGACAGGCGCCCCGGGCGCCCGGCCGGCCGCCGCCGCCCGTCAGCCCATGTGCAAGCCACCGTTGAGCGAAAAGTCCGCGCCGGTGGAAAAGCCTGATTCCTCCGAAGCCAGCCACGCCACTATCGAGCCGATCTCGTCCGGCGTGCCCAGACGTCGAACAGGAATGGTCGCCACGATCTTCTCCAGCACTTCAGGACGAATGGACTTCACCATGTCCGTGCCGATATAGCCCGGCGACACCGTGTTGACCGTCACGCCCTTGGTCGCCACTTCCTGCGCCAGCGCCATCGTGAAGCCGTGAATGCCGGCCTTCGCAGTCGAATAGTTCGTCTGGCCAAACTGGCCTTTCTGCCCGTTCACCGACGAAATATTGATGATGCGGCCGAAGCCGCGCTCCACCATGCCGTCGATCACCTGCTTGGTCACGTTGAAGAGACTCGTCAGGTTCGTGTCGATGACCGCCGTCCAGTCTTCGTGCGTCATCTTGCGGAACACCACGTCGCGCGTAATGCCTGCGTTGTTCACGAGCACGTCGACCTCGCCGACTTCGGCCTTGACCTTCTCGAACGCGGCCTTGGTCGAATCCCAATCGCCGACATTGCCTTCCGACGCGATGAAGTCGAAACCGAGCGCCTTCTGTTCTTCGAGCCATTTCACGCGGCGCGGAGAATTCGGACCGCAGCCCGCGACGACCGTGAAGCCATCCTTATGCAGACGCTGGCAAATGCTCGTGCCGATGCCGCCCATGCCGCCCGTTACATACGCTATGCGCTTCGTCATTCCCGACTCCCTTTTCGTTATGCGGGCCACGCCTGACCGCGCCGCCCGCTTCGCTCGTCTCCGTGCCGCCGACGCGTCTTACAGACGCTCGACCGCCAGCGCGACGCCCATGCCGCCGCCGATGCACAGCGACGCCAGGCCCTTCTTCGCATCGCGCTTCTGCATCTCATGCAGCAGCGTGACCAGAATGCGGCAGCCCGATGCGCCGATCGGATGACCGATCGCAATCGCTCCGCCGTTCACGTTGATCTTCGACTGGTCCCAGCCCATCTGCTTGTGCACGGCCAGCGCCTGCGCCGCGAACGCTTCGTTGATCTCCATCAGGTCCAGATCGTTCACGCCCCAGCCCGCGCGCTCCAGACAGCGCCTCGAGGCCGGCACCGGACCCATGCCCATCACCTTCGGATCGACGCCCGCGTTCGCGTACGCCTTGATGCGCGCCAGCGGCGTCAAGCCCAGCGCCTCGGCCTTCTTCGCCGACATCACGACGACCGCCGCCGCGCCATCGTTGATGCCCGACGCGTTCGCCGCCGTCACCGTGCCTTCCTTCGAGAACGCCGGCTTCAGCCCCGCGAGCGCCTCGGCCGTCACGCCGTGACGCACGAACTCGTCGGTGGTGAACTGCAGCGGCTCGCCCTTGCGCTGCGGAATCGCGATCGGCACGATCTCGTCGTTGAATCGGCCGGCCTTCTGCGCGGCTTCCGCCTTGTTTTGCGACAGCGCCGCGAACTTGTCCTGATCCTCACGCGAGATGCCGTACTCGCGCGCGACGTTTTCCGCCGTCGTGCCCATGTGATAGTTGTTGTACACGTCCCAGAGGCCATCGACGACCATCGAGTCGATGAGCTTCGCATCACCCATGCGGAAGCCATCGCGCGAGCCCGGCAGCACGTGCGGCGCGGCGCTCATGTTTTCCTGCCCGCCCGCGACGACGATCTCGGCATCGCCCGCGATGATCGCGTTGGCCGCCAGCATCACCGCTTTCAGGCCCGAGCCGCACACCTTGTTGATCGTCATGCCGGGAACCATTTCGGGCAGGCCGGCCTTGATCACCGACTGACGCGCCGGATTCTGACCCGACCCCGCCGTCAACACCTGACCCATGATGACTTCGCTCACCTGCTCCGGCTTCACGCCCGCGCGCTCCAGCACCGCGCGAATCACCGTTGCGCCCAGATCCGGCGCCGCAATCTTCGCGAGCGAACCGCCGAACTTGCCAACCGCCGTACGCGCGGCCGATACGATCACTACGTCAGTCATTTCAGTTTCCTTTGGCATCGCATGTTAATGCCGTTTCGTGAGTGCCTATGCGGTCTCGCGCACAGTCGCCATTTCGCCCCGGGTTTTCGTCTCAAGCACCGCTCAACTGTCACGCTCCATCACGTAGCGCCCGGGCGCCGGTTCGATCACCGGATAAGCCTTCGAACCGAGCGACGCAGCCGGCTTCACCTGCTCGCCGGCATTCGCGGCGAGCCATTGCGTCCACGTCGGCCACCAGCTTCCGGGATGCTCGCTCGCGGCTTCGAACCACGCATCGGGATCGTCCGGGAGGCGGCCGTTCGCGTTGTCGAGCATCCAGAAATTGCGCTTGTTTTTCGACGGCGGATTGATCACGCCCGCAATATGCCCCGATGCGCCGAGCACGAACGTCTGCGGTCCCGACAGAATCGGCGCGGAAGCGTACGCCGATTTCCACGGCACGATATGGTCCTCGCGCGAACCGTAAATGAAGGTCGGCAGGTCGAGCGTCGTGAGGTCGATGGCTTGCCCGCAAACGGTCAGCGCGCCCGGCTCGCGGAGCTTGTTCTCCAGATACGTGTTGCGCAGATACCAGACGGACATGGGGCCCGGCAGGTTCGTCGAGTCGCTGTTCCAGAAGAGCAGATCGAACGCTTGCGGCGTGCGGCCCTTCAGGTAATTGTCGACGACGTAATTCCACACGAGATCGTTCGGCCGCAGATACGAGAACGTGTTGGCGAACTCGATGCCGCGCATCAGTCCCGCCGGCGCGCCGTTCTTGCCGCCGATCGCCTGTTCGCGCATCTGCACGTGCGCCTCGTCGACGAAGACATCGAGCACGCCCGTGTCGGAGAAGTCGAGCATCGAGGTGAGCAGCGTCATCGATGCGGCCGGCTCGTTGCCGCGCGCCTTCTCCACCGCGAGCGCCGTCGCGAGCATCGTTCCGCCGATGCAAAAGCCGAGCGTGTTGATCTTGTCCGCGCCGCTGATGTCCTTCACGACGGCCATCGTCTCGATCACGCCCTGCTGCACGTAGTCGTCCCACGTCTTGTGGGCGATCGACTGATCCGCATTGCGCCACGACAGAATGAACACCTGCTGTCCCGATTCGAGCGCATGGCGCACGAGCGAGCCTTCCGGCGACAGATCGAGGATATAAAACTTGTTGATGCAGGGCGGCACGATCAGCAGCGGCCGTGCATGGACCTTCGGCGCGAGCGGCTTGTACTGGATCAGTTGCACGAGTTCGTTCTCGTACACCACCGCGCCTTCGGTCGTCGCAATGTTCTTGCCGACCTTGAAGCCCGATTCGTCCGACTGCGAAATCTTGCCGCGCTGCATGTCGCCGAGCAGGTTCAACATGCCCTGACGCAGGCTTTCGCCCTTGCTTTCGATGAGCGCCTTCTGCGCTTCGGGATTGAGCGCAAGGAAGTTGCTCGGCGCGGCCATCGCGGCCCATTGCTGCACGGTGAAGCGAATGCGCTCGCGGGTTTTCGGATCGCTCTGGATCGCGTCGGCCAGTTCCTGCAGATAACGCGCGTTCAGCAGATACCACGCCGCCGTGAACGCGAATGCCGGCGTAGCTTGCCACGCGGTGTCCTTGAAGCGGCGGTCCTTCAGCGCGGCGGCGTCGATATTCTGCTCGCTCGCCTGCTTGAGCAGCTCGGTCACGTCGCGCGTGTAATCGCTTTGCAGTTGATGCAGACGCTCCGGCGCAATCGCTGCCGTCGGAATCTTCGGCAAGGTGGGCAAACCCTGCATCGCCGCGCCGAAACCCGGCATGCTGCTCGCCAGCTTGGCGAATTCCGCGAGTCCGTTCATCTTCGTGATGTCCGGCATCTGCGGCATGTTCGCGATGGTGGGAAACGCGGCGGCCAGTCCGTTCGTCAACCCGCCCAGTCCCGGAAACGGCAACGCACCCAGTCCCGGCATAACCGGCTTCCCGGCATTCGCCGCAAACGCGCTCGCCGCCTGATTCGTCTGTTCAGTGAATTTGACCCATTGACCGGGATCGGCCACGGTTCGCCATGCGTTGAGCCATTGCTCGAAGGCCTGCTGCACGCCGGTCGTATCGGCTGGAGATTGCGCCGGGGTGCTGTCGGCCGTGCTGGAGCGGGAAGATGAAGAAGAAGTTTTGGAAGCCATACCCGCCTTTGACCTCTGAGTCTCGCAAGACTGATTGTGATGCAGGCATTGCCGGGCTTTTCCTGACCAGCGCGCAAGTATTGATGCGCCTTAATTGCGCGTGGCAAGAGTGCCTTGCTACGCCGTGCCCGATTGAATGAATTCCGGGAACATTCTTGCTCTTGGGTGTCGAGCATGTCAATGCTTCGTCCCGATTTTGCCGCAGTGCGATATTTTTATAATTATCGTTTTCCCCCATGAAAGAAAAGGCTTCGCCATGGGGGTTGAAATCGCGATTGAAGCGCGGACGGATTAATCGGCGAGCCAGATCATGGCGGCCATGCGTCCCGTCACCCGATCCCGACGATATGAATAAAAGCGTGCGCTTTCCGTCACCGTGCAATGCGCGCCGCCATGAATGCGCGTGGCGTCGATGCCGATATCGGCGAGTCGCAGGCGCGCGAGCGCGTAGATGTCGGCGAGATACTTGTTCTCGCTGCCGGTTCGCCGGAAAGCAGCCGCCGTTGCATCGCGACGGCCCGCAGCGGACGCAGCGGCGAACACTTCCAGCACGTCCTCTCCGACTTCGAAAGCCGCAGGACCAATGGCCGGTCCGAGATAAGCGTTCAGTTTCGACGCCGGCGCGCCCGCCAGCGCGGCAACGCGCTCGCCCGTCTTTTCGATGATACCCGCCGCCAGTCCGCGCCAGCCCGCGTGCGCGGCGCCGACCGCGCGGCCGTCGTCGTCGCAGAAGAGCACGGGCAGGCAATCGGCGGTCATCACGACGCACACGATGCCCGCGCGGTCGGTCACGCTCGCATCGGCATTGACGGGGCCGCTCGCGCCGATGACCGCGTGAGCGTCCTCGACCTGCGTGCCGTGCACTTGCTGAAGCCACGCGGCATCGCGCGCACCGGTGAGCGCGAGCGCACGGCGGCGGTTCTCGCGCACCGCGTCGGGCGCGTCGCCGGTCGACAGGCCCAGATTCAGCCCGCCCGCGTCAGGCGCCCCGCCGTCGTACGGCGCAGCGCTGACGCCGCCCGCCCGCGTCGTCACGAATGCGCGAACGCGCGGCGACACGCGCCATCGCGGCCACAGGCAGTGCTGCGCGTCGAGTGCGGGCGCTTCGCCGGTGCGTGAATCGATCATGCTTCGTCGTCCTCGTAATCTTCGTCTTCGTCCCAGTCGCCTTCGTCCCCGCCCACCTCGTAGACCTCGACGAAGTCCTCGTCTTCGTCCAGATCGATATCCTCGTCGCGCCCGAAGCCGAGTTCCGCTGCGAGCGTCGACATATCGTCGGGCACGTCCGCGCGCCAGTGCACGTCCTTGCCCGTCAGCGGATGAACGAGCCCGAGGCGCCACGCATGCAGCGCCTGCCGCGCGAAACCGTTCGGCAGCGGCGTCACCGAACGCCTGCCGCGCACGTGACCGTAGACAGGATCGCCCAGCAGCGGATGCCCGGCATGCGCGCAATGCACGCGAATCTGATGGGTGCGGCCGGTTTCGAGATCGCAATGGATCGCGCTTACAGGCTGGCCGTTCCAGACCGCGCGGTCGATGGTGCGAAAGTGCGTGCGCGCGTGCTTGCCCGCCGCGCTCTGGACGACGGCCATGCGCGTGCGCTCGCGCGAATCGCGGCCGATGGGCGCGTCGATCGTGCCTTCATCGCGCATGTTGCCCCAGACGAACGCGACGTAGCGGCGCTTCGCCGTGCGCGCCTGCAACTGGCGCACGAGGTCGGTCTGCGCTTCCAGCGTGCGCGCGACGACCATCAATCCCGACGTCTCCTTGTCCAGCCGATGCACGATGCCCGCGCGCGGCAGGCCGGCCGCCGCGTCGCCGTATCGATGGAGCAGGCCGTTCAGGAGCGTGCCGCTCCAGTTGCCGGCCGCCGGATGCACGACCATGCCCGCCGGCTTGTTGATGACGACGAGCGCGTCGTCTTCGTAGACGATATGCAGCGGCACCGGCTCCGGCGTGAACGCCAGTTGCTCCGGCAGCAGGTCGGGCACGAGCGAAATGGTCGCGCCGAGCGGCACTGACTGGCGTACTTTGGCGCTCGCGCCGTCGACGAGCACGCGCCCTTCCTCGATCCAGCCCTGCAAGCGGCTGCGCGAGAATTCCGGGAAGACTTTGGCCAGCACCTTGTCGAGCCGGTCGCCCGCGAGCTCGTCCGGAACGCGCGCGGTGCGCACGTCGGCGGACGATGCGGCCGGGTCCGTTGCCTGCGGCGATTGCGGCGAAGCTGCGTCGTCGGCCTTATCGCATCGGCTATAATCTTTGAGTTGTTCTTTGGTACGACGAGTACTTGAGCGGGTCATTTGAAGAAGATTAACGGGAAGTACGCGAGGAGCGGCCGGTGGTGATGCGATGAAGTAAAACGTCATCGTCCAGTCTGCGAGCCGCCCGTGCTTCGACGTTGCGGACCGGGAAACATCGCGGTCGACCGAACGGCATGCCGCGCGGAAGAGACTGCACCGGGGTCACAGCTGAACACAGCTGGAAAGAGCCAGTAATAGCCAGTTTTAGCCAGGATAAGCAAGCACTGATGCGAGCCTTCAACACCATTCATCAATCGATGCGGCAATCGATCAAGTATCTGGCGCTGGCCGCGAGCGTCGCCATCGTCACGGCCTGTCACGGCTTGCCCGAGAAGACCGACGAAACCGCACTCTGGAATAACAACAAATTATATACGGAGGCCCAGGACGCGCTGTCGGGCAGCGACTGGGGCAAGTGCGCCAAGTACTTCGAGGCACTCGAAGGGCGCGATCCGTTCGGTCACTTCGCGCAGCAGGCGCAGATCAACGTCGCGTACTGCAACTGGAAGGACGGCGAAACCGCCTCGGCCGACCAGGCCATCGACCGCTTCATCCGGCTGCATCCGGATCACCCTGAGATCTCGTACGCGTACTATCTGAAGGGCATGATCCACTTCAACGACGACCTCGGTCTCTTTGGCCGCTTCTCCGGTCAGGACATGAGCGAGCGTGATCCGAAATCGCTGCGCGAGTCGTATGACGCGTTCAAGGTCGTCGTCGACAAGTACCCGCAAAGCAAGTACGCCCCGGACGCCGCGCAGCGCATGCGCTACATCGTGAACGCGCTCGCCTCGCACGAAGTGCACGCGGCCAATTATTACTATCGCCGGGGCGCGTATGTCGCGGCGATCAACCGCGCGCAGCTCGCCATCCGCGAATACAAGAATGCGCCGGCGACGGAAGAAGCGCTGCACATCATGATGCTGTCGTATCAACGGCTCGACCAGCCGCAACTCGCCGACGACACCAAGCGCGTGCTCGCCGCGACGTTCCCGGACAGCCCCTACGTCACCGGGAAGGCCCGCGCAGGCGCCGAGAAGCCCTGGTATCAGATCTGGTAATGTTCACCCGAGCGGCCGGCGCAGTGCGTCGGCCTTTCGACAAGGGCGTCTCGAGCGCCCTATTTTTTCGCTCAAATTTTTGCTTTGTGGCAACAAAATTTAGCAATCCTGAATCACGGTCAGGCATCGAAGCGGTACTGCGCGCCGCCTGAGCGTGACAGACATTGAAAGAGATCAGCATGGCGCTATCCCCCATCCGGGACGAAACAGTTCCGGCGACCCAATTCAGGCGCACGCAGCGCGACGAATTTCTCGACACGATGGACCTGCTGCTCCCGTGGCCGCGTCTGTGCGCCATCGTCGAGCAGCATGGGCGCGACGGCGACGAGCCGTTCTCCGCGGGCATTGAACGCATGTTGCGCGTATGTTTTATTCAGAACTGGTTCGGACTGTCGGATCGTGCTTGCGAGGACGCGCTCATCGACAGCATCGCATTTCGACGCTTTGCGCGCATCGGCATCGACATCGACGGAGAACGCGCGGTTGCGCCCGATGCGCAGGCCATCCACCGCTTCCGCAGCGTGCTTCAGTCGCAGCAATCGGCGGCGGCGCTGCTGGCCGAAGTGAACGGCGTGCTGGCGGCGAACGGCATTCGCATCAAGGCCGGCGCGATCAGCAACGCGCGCATCGTCGCGAACCTTTCATCGAACGCGGATGAAGCGAGCGAGCACGCAGCAACCGGCAACGCGCCAAGTACGTCACACGACACGCGGAGTTATGGCGGCGCGTACGGCAGCCAGTCGGTGCGCGTCAGGCAGGCGCCCGCGCCTGGGCCATCGGCAGCCGACGCCAACGCTCGGATCGCCCGGGCGATCGCAAACATCGAACGCATCGCCAACCTCGCTAGTCGGCCATTTCCACAGTCGAGCTCGGCGAATCACTGAAAAACGCGCGGACGACGTCGAGTTCGCGCGTGCGCTTGAACGGCGGCAGACTCTGCCAGATGCGACGGCCGTAGGGCTTGTCGACGAGGCGCGTGTCGCAGATCATCAGCACGCCGCGATCGGTTTCGGCGCGAATCAGACGGCCAGCGCCCTGCTTAAGCGTGATGACCGCCTGCGGCAACTGATGCACCGCGAACGGGCTCAGCCCTTTCTTCGTGAGCGCGTCTAAGCGGGCGGCCAGCACGGGATCGTCGGGCGGCGCGAACGGCAATTTGTCGATGACGACGAGCGACAGCGCATCCCCTCTCACATCGACGCCTTCCCAGAAACTCTGGCTGCCGACGAGGATCGCGTTGCCATACGCGCGAAAACGATCGAGCAGTTCGGTGCGGCTCGCATCGCCCTGCACGAGAAGCGGGTTGCCCCAGCCGCGCCGGTCGATCACATCGCGCAGACGCGAAGCGATGCGATCCACCGCTCGCAGCGTCGTGCACAACACGAACACGCCGCCGCCCGCCGCCTCGATCACCGGCAACGCAGCTTCGAAGACGGCGTCGGTGAACTGCGGCGACGACGGCTGCGGCAGATTGCGCGGCACGTACAGAAGCCCTTGCGAGGGGTAATCGAAGGGGCTCGGGAGCGTCATCGAGCGCCGGGCGTTCAGGCCCATCTGCGCTGCGTAGTGCGTGAAGTCGCCGCGCACCGACAGCGTCGCCGACGTGAAGATCCACGCACGCGGCACACCGGCGCGCTGCTTCGCGAAGATCGGCGCGACCGACAGCGGCGTCTCGTGCAACTGAACCGTGTGCGAGAACACTTCGATCCAGCGCACCATCTCGTTCGGCTCGTCCTTCGCGGCTTCCTTCGCGATATCTTCGTCTTCCACGACAGCGCGCTCCAGCGGCGTCGGCGGCGTGGTCCAGCCCGCAAGCTGGTCCTGCAACTCGCGCGCGCGGCGCACCAGCGCCTGCAGCGATTCGGCCCGCTCCCCATGCGACGACAACGCCGCCGCGAGGGCGTCGAGATGCGTTTCGAGCGTATCCAGCGCGTCGAAGAGCGGATGGCCGTCGGGAAGCTGACCGAGCGAGAAGCGCGCCGAATCTTCCTTGAACGCGAGCCGCAGGTCACGCGCGGCGCGTTCGAGCGCGGCGCCTAGTTTGGTCCAGTCGGCGGCGTCGCGCGCGTGGCTCAGGCCTTCGGCGACGGTATCGCGCGCCAGTTCCAGCAGTTGCGTGGTCGAGAGCGTGTCACCGAAGAAGAGCGTCGCGGTTTCGGGAAGCTGATGCGCTTCGTCGAAGATGATCGTGTTCGCCATCGGCAGAAGCTCGGCCATGCCCGTGTCGCGCAACATCACATCGGCGAAGAACAGATGGTGATTCACGACGACGACGTCCGCCTGCTGCGCCTCCTTGCGCGCCTGCATCACGAAGCAGTCCTTGTAATGCGGGCATTCCTGGCCGAGACAGTTGTCGCGCGTGGACGTGACCATCGGCCAGACGGGCGAATTTTCAGGCACGCTCGCGAGTTCGGCCTTGTCGCCGGTGCGCGTGATCTTCGCGAAACGGACGATCTCCTGCAGATGCGACGTGTCCTGCCGCGACGGCAGGCGGCCGTTGTCCGCGGTGCGCTCCAGATAGTAGTGGCAGAGGTAGTTCGCGCGTCCCTTTAGCATCGCCACCGACACGGGCACGGCGAGCGCGTCGCGCACCGTCGGGATATCGCGTTGAAAAAGCTGGTCCTGCAGATGCTTCGTCCCGGTCGAGACGATGACCTTGCCACCCCATAACATGGCCGGGACGAGATACGCGTAGGTCTTGCCGGTGCCGGTTCCCGCCTCGACGATCAGCGTGTTCTCGCCGCCGTCGATGGCCGCTTTCGCGGTCGCGATGCCGACGTCGTCGGCGGGCTGCTCGTCGGGCGCGTACGGCTTGTCCGACGGCCCCAGCTTGCGTGCGGGACGGCGCTGCGCCTCGAACATCGCGGGCTCGGGCATCGCGCGGCCGGACGCTTCCATCGCGGCGGCGACGGAGCGCGCCATCTCGATCTGCGATGCACGCGACCGGTAGCCGTCGATGGCTCGTGCGAGCAGGCCATCGGCGGAGAAGATCGCATCGAGTTCGACGCGGCGCTTGTCCGACAGCGCGAACGGCGTGCTCGCGGAGTCGGAGGTTGGGACGGGAGAGTTCAAAGGGAGCTCGATTCTGCGAATTCTGCGGGTTTCGTGCGATGCGGCGCACCGCCGGCGGGGCGAGCCGCCGGAGAACACGCGACTACTGCAACTGCACCACGCGAGCGGTCAGTGCGGGTCGGTGTCCAGCTGCAATTGCAGCAGGAGTATGGTGTCCTTGACCTTGAGCTTGCGCTTTTTGAGGCGGCGCAATTCGAGATCGTCGATGCCGGACAATTTCTCGATGAGCGTGTCCAGGCTGTGATGCTCTTCCTGCAATTGCGCGATGCGATCGCGGATCAGAGCGGCATCCGCGGCGGTTTGTCGGGGTGCGTTCAAGCGCTGCTGCATCCTCGCCTCCTGTCGACCGGAGTTGGCGCTTTAGCGCCTTACTCCGGTCCCATGCAAAGCTGTCGACTAGAGTTGGCGCTTCAGCGCCTTACCTAATCCCATGCAAAGCCGTCGACCACCGCGCCGCGCCGCGCGGCGCTACTTTCCCTGCTGCTGCTCTTGCTGTTGCTGTTGCTGTTGCTGCTGCTTCACCTGATCCTGCCGCTGCTGTTCCTGCTGCGCTTGCAGTGCCTTTTCCTGTTGCTTACGCGCGGCTTCCTTCTGGCGCGCATCCACTTCAGCGCGATGCTGCGCGGCTTCCTGCTGTTTCTGCTCGTAACGCTGCGCCTTCTGCTCGCGCTCCTGCGCTTCGGCGACACCGCGCGCGCGGGCTTCGTCCAGCTTCTTCTGGTAATCAGCCTGCTTCCGGTCGTACGCTGCCTGATTGGCCGTGCGCTGCGGCGCCTCGGCCTCGCGCTGCGCGGCGGCAAGCGCATTCTGGCGCTGCTTGTCCTCGTACGCCTGCTGATTCGACTTCTCGTTGGCCGCGCGCTGCGGCGCTTCGGCTTCGTACTGCGCCTGCTTTAACCCGGTCTGGCGATCGCGCTCTTTCGCGCGTTCCACACGCTGCTCGTCGTCGAGTGCGAGTTGTTCCTGGCGAATCTGCTGACGCGCTTCCCGCATTTCAGTGCGTGCATTGTCGAGGCAGTGGTTGACGAAGAACTTGCTGTAGCAGTCGTGCTGCTTCACGCCATAGCGATAATCGTTCTCCGATGTCCGCTTGTCGAGCGCCTTCTGACGCTTGTCGTAGCCGGCACGAAGCGCCTCGTCCGTGCTGCCTGCGTCGCTCGAAGCGGCGTCGAGCGGCTGCGTGCTCACGGCGGTCGTCGGATCGATCGGCCTGGCCGTCTGCGCGATTCCCGGCTGCGATGCGAGCGCCAGAAGCACGCCTATCGACGATACGCCCAGCGCAATCGGCGAGGCCTTTGAAAAGCGAAAGTTGAGCAAATTGATGAACGGCAACGTGATAAGGAATCAGGTGCGAGAAGGGAAAAACAGGGCTTGCGCGATCCCGAAATTCTATCACCGCGCGCCGGAGCGCTCCGGCATTTATGGCAAAATGCCCTGCTCCAGCAACCCGGCCCATCGCTCGTCACGGCGTCCGGCGGCGCTGGCCAGGCGCACGTTCGCGCACTCCCACGCATGCCCGAAGCATGCCCCGCCGCCGCTTCCGTGACGAGCCAGCAGACAGCGCAGAACCATGACGGAAACCGTAGCACTCAAGATCGTACAGCGCATCGCCACCGAACTCACCGTGCAGCCGCGCCAGGTCGCGGCCGCCGTGCAGCTTCTCGACGAAGGCTCGACTGTCCCGTTCATCGCCCGGTATCGGAAGGAAGTGACCGGCAATCTCGACGACACGCAATTGCGTACGCTCGAGGAGCGCCTCCTCTATCTGCGCGAGCTGGAAGATCGCCGCGCTGCCATCCTCCAAAGCATCGACGAGCAAGGCAAGCTGAGCGACGAGCTGCGCGGCGCAATTGAAGCCGCCGACAGCAAGCAGGTGCTCGAAGACCTGTATCTGCCGTACAAGCCGAAGCGCCGCACTCGCGCGCAGATCGCCCGCGAAGCCGGCCTCGAGCCGCTCGCGCAGGCGCTGCTCGCGGACCCGACGCTCGATCCGCAGACCGAAGCCGCCAGGTTCGTCGATGCCGAGAAAGGCGTCGCCGATACCAAAGCCGCGCTCGACGGCGCCCGCGACATCCTGTCGGAGCAGTTCGGCGAAACGGCCGAGATTCTCGGCAAGGTGCGCGACTACCTGTTCAATCAGGGCCGCGTGATGTCGAGTGTCGTCGACGGCAAGCAAGGCGAGGAAGGCGAGAAATTCCGCGACTACTACGACTACAGCGAGACGATTCGCACTGTGCCGTCGCACCGGGCGCTCGCGCTGTTCCGCGGCCGCAACGCCGGCGTGCTGTCCGTGAAGCTCGGTCTCGGCGAAGAACTGGACGCGCAAGTGCCGCATCCGTGCGAAGCGATGATCGCGCAGCACGTCGGCATCGCCAATCGCGGGCGCGCCGCCGACAAGTGGCTCTCCGATGTCTGCCGCTGGTGCTGGCGCGTGAAGGTGCAGCCGCATATCGAGAACGAATTGCTGACGAAGTTGCGTGAGGAAGCCGAGCACGAAGCAATTCGCGTCTTCGCGCGCAATCTGAAGGATTTGCTGCTCGCCGCGCCCGCGGGTCCGAAGGCCGTGATCGGTCTCGATCCGGGCCTGCGCACGGGCGTGAAGGTCGCGGTCGTCGATCGCACCGGCAAGCTGCTGGCCACCGATACGATTTTCCCGCACGAGCCGCGCCGCGACTGGGACGGCTCCATCGCCAGGCTCGCGCGGATCGCACGCGAAACGCAAGCGGAACTCGTGTCGATCGGCAACGGCACGGCGTCGCGCGAAACCGACAAGCTCGCGAGCGAACTGATTGCGAAGCATCCGGATTTGAATCTGCAGAAGATCGTCGTGTCGGAAGCGGGCGCATCGGTGTATTCGGCGTCGGAACTCGCGGCCAAGGAATTTCCGGAGCTGGATGTGTCGCTGCGCGGCGCGGTGTCGATCGCGCGGCGTCTGCAGGACCCGCTCGCCGAGTTGGTCAAGATCGAGCCGAAGGCAATCGGCGTCGGCCAGTATCAGCACGACGTGAATCAGCGCGAACTGGCGCGCTCGCTCGATGCGGTCGTCGAAGATTGCGTGAACGCCGTCGGCGTCGATGCAAACACGGCGTCCGTCGCCCTGCTCGCCCGCGTGTCGGGGCTGAACGCGACGCTCGCGCGCAATATCGTCGACTATCGCGACGCCAACGGGCCGTTCCCCTCGCGCGAGCACCTGAAAAAGGTCCCGCGTCTCGGCGACAAGACCTTCGAGCAGGCCGCGGGCTTCCTGCGCATCAACAATGGCGAGAATCCGCTCGACCGTTCGTCGGTCCACCCGGAAGCGTATCCGGTCGTTCAGCGCATTCTCGCGAAGATCAACAAGCATGTCGGCGATGTGCTCGGCAAGCGTGAGGCGCTCGCGGGGCTTTCGCCAACCGAATTCGTCGACGATCGCTTCGGCCTGCCGACCGTGCGCGACATTCTCGCCGAACTCGAAAAGCCGGGCCGCGATCCGCGTCCCGAGTTCAAGACGGCGACGTTCCGCGAGGGCATCGAAAAGATTTCGGATCTCGCGCCGGGCATGGTGCTCGAAGGCGTCGTGACGAACGTCGCGGCATTCGGCGCGTTCGTCGATATCGGCGTGCACCAGGATGGTCTCGTGCACGTATCGGCGATGTCGACGAAGTTCATCAAGGACCCGCACGAAGTCGTGAAGGCGGGTCAGGTCGTGCAGGTGAAAGTGCTCGAAACCGATGTGAAGCGCCAGCGCATTTCGCTGACGATGCGCCTCGACGACGACTTCGCAGCCGCATCGGTGGGCGGCGGCGCGGGTGCATCGGCGCGTGGCGGTCAGGATCGTCGCGCTTCGGGCGGCGGACGCGATGCGCGGGGCAACCAGCGCCGCGAGCCGGAAGCCGCCGGTGCGATGGCCGCGGCTTTCGCGAAACTGAAACGATAAGCGACTTGCGCTGCCAACAAAAACCCACGCCGAGGCGTGGGTTTTTTATTTGGGCGTCGCGGCGCTCAGATTTCGATCTTCGTCCCCAGTTCCACGACGCGATTTGCCGGAATGCTGAAGAAATCGGTCGGCTTCGCGGCGTTCTGATGCATCCACGCGAACACACGTTCACGCCACACTGACATGCCGGGCAACTCCGTCGGCACCACGGTCTCACGCGCCATGAAGAACGACGTGTCCATCAGCTCGAAGGTCATCGCGTGCGCGCGCGTGATCTGTTCGAGGACGGCCTTCACATCGGGCGTCTCGTTGAAGCCATACGCAGCCTTCACGAGAAAGAGACCACCCGTAACGTCCTTCACTTCCAGCCGATGCGCGTCGTCCACGTAAGGGATATCGCGCGTGATGAAGTTCAGAAAGATGGTCCGCTCGTGCAGCACCTTGTTGTGCTTCAGGTTGTGCAGCAGGCTGACCGGCACGAGCGAATCGCTGCCGGTGAGATAAATGGCCGTGCCCGACACGCGATGCGGCGGATGCGCAAGCAAGCCTTGCAGGAACGGCATCAGCGGAATGCCGTCGGCGGCCGTGCGATCCTTCACGATCATGCGGCCCTTGTACCAGGTCATCAGCAGGAAGAAAAGCGCCCCGCCGATGCACAGCGGCAGCCAGCCGCCCTGCTCGATCTTCAGCAAGCTCGCGCCGAAAAAGCCGATGTCGATGACGAGAATCATCGCGATCATCGCGCCGACCAGAAAGCGGTTCCATCCCCAGAGGTTCGTCATCACGACGGACACGAGGATGGTGGTGACGAGCATCGTCGCGGTCACGGCGAGGCCATAGGCGGCCGCCAAGTTTTCCGAACTCTTGAACCCGACCACAATGCACAGGATGATGAACAGCAGCATCCAGTTGACGAGCGGAATATAGATCTGCCCGATCGCCAGTTCGGACGTATGCAGGATCTTCATGCGCGGCACGTAACCGAGCTGGATCGCCTGACTCGTCAGCGAATACGCGCCGGAGATGACGGCCTGCGATGCGATCACCGTCGCGACCGTCGACAGAATCACGAGCGGCAGCAGCGCCCATTCCGGTGCGAGCAAAAAGAACGGGCTTTCAATGGCCTTCGGCGAGTGCATCAGCAGCGCGCCTTGCCCGAAGTAATTCAGCAGCAGCGACGGCATCACGAGCCCGTACCAGCCGTAGCGGATCGGCCTTACGCCGAAGTGGCCCATGTCCGCATAGAGCGCTTCCGCGCCGGTCAGCACCAGCACGACCGAACCGAGCACGATATACGCCTGCAACACGTGATCGGCCATGAACGAGACGGCGTAGTACGGATTCAATGCGACCAGCACACCCGGCGCGAGCACGATGTGATAAACGCCCAGCACCGCGAGCGTGCCGAACCAGACCAGCATGATCGGCCCGAAGAGCTTGCCTACCACGGCGGTGCCGTGACGCTGGATCCAGAACAGCATCACGAGAATGACCATCGTGATGGGGATCACGTAAGGCGAGAGCTTCGGCGCGGCGATCTCGAGACCTTCGACCGCCGATATCACGGACATCGCCGGCGTGATGACCGCATCGCCATAGAACATGCATGCGCCGAAGATGCCAAGCATCATCAGCACACCCGAAAGACGGCCGGAGTCTTTGACGCTGCGTAACGCCAGGGTCATCATTGCGAACACGCCGCCTTCACCGTTGTTGTCGGCGCGCATGACGAAGAGCACGTACTTGATGGCCACGACGATGACGATGGCCCAGAACAGCAGGGAGATGACGCCGAGGATGGAGGCTTCTGAAAGCGCGATGCCGTGGGTTGGGCTAAAGGCTTCCTTCAAAGCGTACAGTGGACTCGTGCCGATGTCGCCAAAGACGACGCCGATTGCCGCGAGCGCAAGCGAATGCAAAGGCTGTTTGCGCTCTTGCGCGTGAGTCATGTTAGTCATAAAAGCGAGAGATCCGTCCAGGGCGGAAGAAAACCGAACGCCATTCTATCTAACGTCGCGCGCAAAGACGTCTGCCTGCGTGTTGCTCACGCACCACGACAGACGCGAGTAAGAGTTTAGCATCGTGCCCCGAATGCGTAAGCGGCGCGGCACGCCTTCGCAACACGGTCGCGCTGAAAGGCGGCCGGAAAGCAAAACGCCGTTGCGGCGGGAGAAAACCCCGGCGCAACGGCGCAGCGCATCGAAACAAACCGGACGGCGCGATGCTTAAACGCGGCCGTTCTGCGTACCTCGCTTGATCCAGGCGCCGAGGTTGTGAGGACGCACCGTGTCCCACTCCTCGAACGGCTGATGAATCCACGGATTCGTTTCGAGAAACTGCACGTGATAGTCGGGCTTGACCTTCGAGCACGCCTTGTACCAGAGCACCGCCGAGCGCACCGCGGTGATCGCGGGATAACGCTCTTTCAGATGGTCCTGCACGCGCGCCAGCGTGACGCCCGAATCGACCAGATCGTCGACGAGCAGCACGTTGCCCGACAGTTCGCCGCGCGTCATCGTGATGTACTGCGCGATGTCGAGGTCGCCCTGCTGCGTGCCCGCGGCCTCGCGATACGAACTCGTCGCAAGAATGGCGAGCGGCAGGTCGTAGATGCGCGAAAGCTGGTCGCCGACGCGCAGGCCGCCGCGCGCGAGGCACAGGATTTTGTCGAACTTCCATCCCGAGTCGTGCACGTTCAGCGCGAGAAGTTCGATCAACCGGTGATATTCGTCCCAGTTGACCCATAGGTTCTTTTCGTCGTTACGCGGGTCGGTCATCGCGATCATGTGAGGCTCTTTCGATTGCATAGTGCGGTTATATACGAAATGTGGCCGCATGAAGCGGCCACATTCTTTACAGCGTCCGGTTCAGGCCGAGGCTTGGGCGCGCTCAGACCTTGAACGGATGACGAAGCAGAATAGTTTCGTCGCGGTCCGGACCGGTCGACACCATGTCGATCGGCACGCCCGCCACTTCCTGCACACGCGTGAGATACGCACGCGCGTTCTCGGGCAGGCTGTCCCACTGCGTGATGCCGACGGTGCTTTCCTTCCAGCCGCCGAACGTCTCGTAGACCGGCTCGCAGCGCGCTACTTCCGATGCGCCGCGCGGGAGAATGTCGAGCGCCTTGCCGTCGAGCGTATAGCCGACGCACAGCTTCACTTCTTCCAGGCCGTCGAGCACGTCGAGCTTGGTCATGCACAGGCCCGTGATGCCGTTGATCTGGATCGAGCGGCGCAGCGCGGCGGCATCCAGCCAGCCGGTGCGGCGCGGACGGCCGGTGACCGAGCCGAATTCCTTGCCGACGGAGGCGAGCGTCACGCCGACCGGGTCCTGGCGCTTTGGATTATCCGCGTCGTACAGTTCGCTCGGGAACGGGCCGGCGCCCACGCGCGTGCAATACGCCTTCGTGATGCCGAGCATGTAGTTGAGCTTTTGCGGACCGACGCCCGCGCCCGCTGTCGCCGCGCCCGCGACGCAGTTGCTCGACGTGACGTACGGATACGTGCCGTGGTCGATATCGAGCAGCGTGCCTTGCGCGCCTTCGAACAGCAGATTGCGGCCCGCGTGGTTTTCGTCGTACAGGCGGCGGGAGACGTCCGTGACCATCGGCGCGAGACGGTCGGCGTAGCCGAGCATCGTGTCGAGCGTTTCCTGGTAGTCGACTTCGGCTGCACCGAGATATTTCGTCAGCACGAAGTTGTGGAAGTCGAGCACTTCACGCAGACGTTCGGCGAAGAGCGGCGCATCGAACAGATCCTGCACGCGCAGGCCGCGACGGGCAACCTTGTCTTCGTAAGCCGGACCGATACCGCGCCCCGTCGTGCCGATCTTGCCGGCGCCGCGCTTGGCTTCGCGCGCCTGGTCGATGGCGACGTGGTACGGCAGAACGAGCGTGGCGGCTTCGGAAATGAACAGACGCTTGCAGACATCGATGCCCGCGGCCTCCAGTTCGTCGATTTCCTTGAACAGCGCCTGGGGGGACAACACGACGCCATTGCCGATGTAGCAGGCCGTGCCCGCGCGCATGATGCCCGACGGGATGAGGCGCAAGATGGTTTTCTTGCCGCCGATGATGAGCGTGTGGCCGGCGTTGTGACCGCCCTGGAAGCGCACGACGCCCTGGGCATGGTCCGTCAGCCAGTCGACGATTTTGCCTTTGCCCTCGTCACCCCACTGGGTGCCCACCACGACGACGTTGCGCCCCGGGTTCACATTCACTGCACTGGCAGACATGTTGATTCGTTAGCTGGTTAAAAACGCATTTTACCTATGTTCGCGGCTGTTTCCGAGTTTTTCGGGATGCATGCCGCGATTAGGTCTGGTTCACGCGCTTGCGCACGCGATGACGAAAGTCCTGGGCCGTCAGACGCCGGAACGAGCCGGATTCACGCGCTCCTCGACCGCCCATTGCCCGTCGCGCTCGACCAGCACGCGATCGAACGCGAATTCGTCGAGATCGTGTTCGTGGCCCGGCAACGCCTGAATCACGACTTCGCCCGCATCGCGCAGCGTCGCGACGGCCGCGCGCAACGGTTCTTCATGCTTCCACGGCGCGAGGATCGCGCTGCCGCGTGCATCGACGGGAGAAATGCGCGCCACTTCCCGCAGGTCCAGCGAGAAGCCCGTCGCGGGCCGCGCGCGGCCATAGGCCGAGCCGACATCGTCGTAACGGCCGCCGCGCGCAACCGCGTTCGGCACGCCATCGACGTAAGCGGAGAACATCACACCGCTGTGGTACGCGTAGCCGCGCAGGTCGGCCAGGTCGATCATCAGTTCGGCGCCGTCGGCGCGGGCGGCGAGGAACGCGAGATCGTCGAGCGCCCGCGCGATCACCGGCAGATTCGGCAGACGCGCACGCGCCATTTCGAGTACCGAAGCATCGCCATACAGCGAAGGCAGCGCGCGCAACGCCTCGCGCGGCACATGGCCAAGATGCGCCGTCAGTTCGTTGATGCGCGGCACGTCCTTGCTGGCGAGCGCGTCGTAGAGCGCTTCTCCGAGCGATGCCGCCGCCGGTTCGAGTTCGAGCAGCGCCGCGAGCACGCCCGCATGACACAGGTCGAGGCGCACTTTCGACAAGCCCGCGAGGTGCAGCGAATCGAGCATCAATTGCTGAATCTCGAGATCCGCTTCCAGCCCGGCGTGACCGTAGATTTCCGCGCCGATCTGAATCTGCTCGCGCGTCGCGTGCAGGCCGCGCGGACGCGTATGCAGCACGACACCCGCATAACAAAGACGCGTGACGCCCTGCCGGTTCAGCAAGTGGGCGTCGATACGCGACACCTGCGGCGTAATGTCCGCCCGCAAACCCAGCGTGCGCCCCGACAACTGATCGACGAGCTTGAAGGTGCGCAGATTGAGGTCGCTTCCACCGCTCGTCAGCAACGATTCGAGGTATTCGAGCATTGGCGGCATGACGAGCTCGTAGCCGTACGAGCGAAACCGGTCGAGCAGGCGGCGGCGCAGCTCTTCGATCTTGCGGGCTTCCGACGGCAACACGTCGGCGATATTTTCGGGAAGCAACCAGGTGGACATCGATACGTTTCCTGCTTGGGCACGCGGCGCTCGCAAGCACGGCGCGCATGGGCGGATAGAGACAAAGATAGGCTAAATGGCGGAACCCCGCCGGGCGCTGCGATCCGCGAATGGGCTTACGTGGCGATCCACAACAGGATCAGCCCGAGCGCCATCGCGATCAATCCGCCGATGCGGATGTGATGCGGCGGCCGTTCGGCGATACGGCGGAACGTGTCGCGCCAGGCCGTGGGAAAGACGAAGGGAAACATGCCTTCGATGATCAGCATCAACGCAAGTGCGAGCAGTATCGTCTCGACCATGTTCTCGGGAAGAAGGCGCCGCGCGCGTGCTTATTCGCCTCTGGCGCGCGGCGCGGGTACGGTCAGCGTTTCGCTGCGGCAGCGGATGCGTCCGCACCGCCGTTCGGGCTTTTCATGAAGCGGAAGAAGTCGCTGCTCGGATCGACCACGATCACGTCGCCGGGCTTGAACGTCTTCTTGTACGCCTCGAGGCTCTGATAGAACTGATAGAACTGCGGATCGCGTCCGTATGCGTCGGCTGCGATGGCGGCGGCCTTGCTGTCGCCTTCGCCGCGGATCGACTGCGCTTGACTGTAGGCATCGGCGAGAATTTGCTGCTGCTCGCGTTCCGCATCGGCCTTGATCTTGTCCGCTTCCGCCGTGCCTTTCGCGCGCTCGTTCGCCGCTGCCTGCTGGCGCGCCGCGATCATGCGCTTGTAGACCGAATCGGCCACCGCCGACGGAAAGTCGATACGCGTCATCTGCAGGTCGACGAGCTGCACGCCGAACGCTCCCGCCGCGCCTTCCACCGCCTTCAGCGCCTCGTTCTCGAGCGCCTGCTGATTCCCGAGCGCATCGGTCAGCGAGCGATTCGCGAACGCGCTGGCAAGCGCGGTGCGGGCGAGCGCGATCAGACGCTCTTGCGCGGTTTGCGTGTTCTTCTCGTTGCTGACGAAGAGCTTGAGCGGATCGGCCACGCGATACTTCACGACCGTGTTCACCAGCACTTCATTCTTGTCCGACGTCGTGAAACGATCGGCGCCGCTCTCGTCGATGGTGAGCGTGCGCGTGTCGAGGAGCGTAAGCGTCTGGAACGGCGGCGGCAGCTTGAAGTGCAGGCCGGGACCGTCGAGGCGCGGGTTGCTGTCGCCATGAGCGGCGACGATGGCGGCGTGCCGTTCATCGACGGTGAAGACCATCGACGAACCGATGAACAGCACGATGACGACTGCGACGACGAGCGCAATAATTCGATTCATGTTCGCGCTCCTTACTGCAGGTCGTCTTGACGGCTGCGCGAGCGGAACGCATCGCGCGAGCGCAGCGGATCGCCACTTGCGGCGCTCGCGCCGCTTGCAGGGCTTGCACCGCTCGCGGGCGCTGCTGCCGCCGGCGCCGACGCGGGCGCCGTAGCTTGCGGACGCACCTGTGGTTCAACGGGAGCCGAAGCGGCGCTGCCCGTGCTCGCCGCCGCGTCCCTGGCTTGCTGACGGTTCGCGTCGATGAGCTTGTCGAGCGGCAGATAAATCACGTTATTGCCTGCCTTGCTGTCCACGAATACCTTGGTGGTTTGCGAGTAGATCTGCTGCATCGTGTCCAGGTACATGCGTTGACGGATGACCGTTGGGGCCTTCGAATATTCCGCGTAGACCTCCTTGAAACGCTCGGCGTCGCCCTGAGCCTGCGTCACCTGGCGGTTACTGTATGCGGTGGCTTCTTCGATCATCTTCGCGGCATCGGCCTTTGCGCGGGGCAGCAATTGATTGGCGTAGGCCTCGGCCGTATCGCGGGCGCGCTCGTTGTCCTGCCGCACGCGCGAGGCTTCTTCGAACGCCGCCTGCACCTGAGTCGGCACTTGCACGCTCTGCACGGTCACGCCCGTCACCTGCAGGCCGGTGCGGTAGGCGTCGAGGGAGCGCTGGATAGATTCGGTCAGACGCGGGCGCAACGCTTCGCGGTCCTTGTAAAGCAGATCGTCCGTCGCCGCAGCGCCGGCGATTTCCCGGATCGCGGCCTGCCCCGCCTCGGTGACGCTCAGGTCGGGATCGGGATTACGGAACAGGAAGTCGGTCGGCGACTTGATCTGATACTGCACGGAGAAGCGCACGTCGAGAATGTCGGCTTCGTTCGTCAACAGCGATGCATCGCGCACGTTGCCTTGCGAGAGCGCCGCGCCGCGTCCGATTTCGACGGAGCGCACTTGCGACGTATCGACGATATCGTGCGACTGGAACGGATACGGCAAACGCCAGTGGATGCCTTGCGTCACCGTCTGGCGGTATTGCCCGAACTGCGAGACCACGCCGACGTGTCCATCCTGCACGACGAACACGCCGCTGCCGAGATAGATCGCGATGAGCACGCCAATGACGATGCCCACGCCAATGCGCGTGCCCCGCCCGTTGTCGCGCGGCATGCCGCCGTTCGGCTTGCGGCCGAAAATACCGGCGAGGCGGCGATTGAATTCGCGCCACATTTCGTCGAGATCCGGCGGGCCTTCTTCCTTGCCGTTGCCGCGCTTGCCGTCCTGCGGGCGCTTCGAATCGTTCTTGACGCCGTCGCCGTCGCCCCGCCCCCAGCGCGGATCGTTGATCGAAAAGGCCGCATGCATGCGCTGCCTGTTAGTCCGCTCGTTGTATACGTTCACTCAGTGATTCACCATTAGACAGCCGGTTCGATGCCGCGTCGGTCATGCGGAGCAGTTAGTGTCCGTGTTCAGGAACCTTGTGGCCGTCACGTTCTCCGGCTGGCCGGTGGTCTTCCGGCTGCGCGTTCTCGTCGTGTGTCTCGTTCGGCCCGGACTGCGTGGACTGCGGGAATTGCGTGGCTTCCGACATTTGCGCCGGCTCGCCGGTTTCGGCGAACACGCTCGGCACGCTTTCTTCGGGTTCGCCTGCTTCCGCTGAAGCAATTTCGGCGATGGCGGCGCGCAGCGCGTCGAGTCCCTGACCCGTGCGTGCGCTCAAAAAGACGCGCGAAATATTACCATACTCATCCCTTTCAACCGCCTCGCCGCGGGCCGCAAGTTCGGGCACGGCGTCGATCTTGTTGAAGACGAGAATCTGGCGGATGGAGTCCGCGCCGATGCTGCGCAAAACCTCGTTCACCTGATCGATCTGATCGAGGCGCACTGGACTCGATGCGTCGACGACGTGCAGCAGCAAGTCGGCGTGAATGGTTTCCTCGAGCGTCGCGCGAAACGCCGCGACGAGCTGGTGCGGCAGTTCGCGAATAAAGCCGACCGTATCCGACACGACGACATGGCCCGCTTCCTCGCCGAGGAACACGCGGCGCGACGTGGTATCGAGCGTGGCGAACAACTGATTGGCGGCATACGCCTGCGCCTTGGTCAACGCGTTGAACAGCGTCGACTTGCCCGCGTTCGTATAGCCGACGAGCGACACCGACATCGTCTGATTGCGCTGACGCTGCCGGCGCTGCGTGCCGTGCTGACGGCGCAGCTTCGCAAGCCGCGTCTTCAGCGCCTTGATGCGCTCGCCGATCAGCCGGCGGTCGGTTTCGAGCTGCGTCTCACCCGGACCGCGCAGACCGATACCGCCCTTCTGGCGTTCGAGGTGGGTCCAGGCGCGAATCAGCCTCGTAGAAAGATATTGCAGTTGCGCGAGCTCGACCTGCAATTTGCCTTCATGGCTGCGGGCGCGCTGCGCAAAGATATCGAGGATGAGACTCGTGCGATCGACGACGCGGCGATTCAACGCAAGTTCGAGATTGCGTTGCTGCGCGGGCGCGAGCGCGTGATTGAAAATGACGAGTTCGACGTCGTTCGCTTCGCAGGAAAGGCGCAGTTCTTCGACCTTTCCGCTGCCAATGAACATTTTGGCGTCCGGACTAGACCGACGGCCGGTGAGCGTAACGGCAGGATGGGCGCCCGCGCTTTCTGCGAGCAGGCTGAGTTCTTCGAGACTGGCTTCGAAATCGATCTTGCCGAAATCGATGCCCACAAGCGCTGCGTTAATCAAATTATGTCTGGATAGTTTTTGAAGCGACCGGCGAGTTGCTCAATGTTCGAATTCGGAATGGCAACGGCGCGCCGGCCGCAACGAGGTTAGGACGATTCAGCGTCCGGGTGGAAATTCACCGGGCGAGCCGGCACGACCGTGGAAATGGCGTGCTTGTAGACCATCTGGGTGACCGTATTCCGGAGCAACACGACGTACTGGTCGAACGATTCGATGTTCCCTTGAAGCTTGATGCCGTTGACCAAATAGATCGAGACCGGCACGTGCTCTTTACGCAGTGCGTTCAAAAACGGGTCTTGTAACAATTGCCCTTTGTTGCTCATAGCAAACTCCGTGTTTTTTGCAGGTTAGAAGTATTGTGACGAAGAAAAAGAGATCCGCCGGCAATCGCTACACTATAGCCGATTTTCGTTTCCGCACCAGACCGGCCATTTGGCCAATGAGGCCGAAACGCTTGGCTCCGCGGGCGCTTACTCTTTGTCCGCGTAGGGGTTCTTGCTCGAGCGAAACTCTATGCGCAATGGAGTGCCGGCCAGTCCAAAAGTTTCTCGGAATCGCCCTTCCAGATACCGCTTGTAGGTATCGGTGACCGCATCCAGCGCATTGCCGTGCACGACGATGATCGGCGGGTTCTGTCCGCCCTGGTGCGCATAGCGCAGCTTCGGCCGGACCGGCCCGCGGCGGCGCGGCTGCTGAAACTCCACGGCCTCGATGAGCGCGCGCGTGAGCTTCGGCGTCGGCAGCTTCGCCATCGCGGCGGCATAGGCGTCATCGACCGACTTCATCAATGCGCCGATGCCCGTCTTTTCCAGCGCCGAGACGTAGTGGAATTTAGCAAAGTCCAAAAACTTCAGCTTGCGCGTGAGATCAGCCTTCGTGCGCTCGCGCACATGCGAGTCCAGCCCGTCCCATTTGTTCACGCCGACGACGAGCGCACGCCCCTGTTCGACGACGAAGCCCGCGATATGCGCGTCCTGATCGGAGATGTCCTGCTGCGCGTCGAGCAGCAGAATCACGACATTCGCGTCTGAGATCGACTGCAGCGTCTTGACCACCGAGAACTTCTCGATCGCTTCGAAGACCTTGCCGCGGCGGCGCAAACCCGCCGTGTCGATCAACGTGTATTTGCGGCCTTGACGCTCGAAATCAACATAGATCGAATCGCGCGTGGTGCCGGGCATGTCGAACGCGATCACGCGCTCTTCGCCGATCAGCGTATTGACGAGCGTCGACTTGCCGACGTTCGGCCGTCCGACGATCGCGATCTTCACGCCGTGCTGCGCCTTCTCTTCCTCGCTCTCTTCCGGCTGATCGGCATAGGCGATGTCGAGCGCGTCGTTGATCATCTCGGTGACGCCGTCGCCGTGCGCCGCCGAAATCGCGCGCGGATCGCCAAGGCCGAGTTCGTAGAAGTCCGACGCGACCGCCGTGTACTTCATCCCCTCCGCCTTGTTGACCACCAGGAAGAGCGGCCGGCCGGTCTTGCGCAGATAATCGGCGATGGACTTGTCCTGCGGCGCGAGCCCGTTGCGCCCATCGACGATGAACACGACGATGTCGGCTTCCTCGACGGCCTGCCGCGTCTGACGCGCCATCTCGTGCAGGATGCCGTCCTTCGCGACCGGCTCGAAGCCGCCGGTATCGACGACGAGATACGGACGCTCGCCGCCCACGCGCCCTTCGCCGTAGTGGCGGTCGCGCGTGAGACCGGGCAGATCGGCGACGAGCGCATCGCGCGAACGCGTCAGCCGGTTAAAGAGAGTGGATTTCCCCACATTGGGGCGCCCGACGAGGGCAATCACGGGTTTCATCAGAGTTTGTTCACAGTTGAACGCAAGGCGATGGGCGAAACGCGCGGTACGGCGTCTTCGCCGCTTGCGCCGCGAGAATGGCTGCGCTTGTCGAAAATTAGCATGGATTCGGCTCGCCGCTTTGCAGCTTATGCCGCTGTCGGGCCGTCGCGCCGTGCACCGATGGTTGCCTTGCGCGGGCTTTTGTCGCGCGGCATCGGCGGCGCGCTTTCTTCTTTCGTGCCCGGCCTGGCGGGCCGTTCTTGTCGAGCGCGAACGGATGTCGCGCTCTCTTTCTGCAACCCTGTTCAGGGCTTCGGCGCTGCGAGCGCCGGTCTTTCCAACAGCGCTTCGTCCCGTGAAGGACGAAGCGCTGCATGACGATTACTGCGGACGGAAGCCGTACAGCCCGCCATCGTGCGTCTGCACGACGAGCGTATTGCCTGCCAGCACCGGCGGCGCGGTAATTTCGCTGCCATCGGTCGGCGCGCGGCCGACGATCTCGCCGTTGTCCACGCTCAGGAAATGCACGAAGCCCTTGTAGTCGCCCACGACGACCGCGCGGCCCAGGATGAACGGCACGCTGACCCGGCGGCTCTTCAGCTTGTCGTTCTTCCAGACGGGCGTGCCGTCCGACGCGCGGAAGGCGTTGACCACCGACCAGTCGTCTCCGGCGGCGACGATCTGCTCGTCTTGCGCGAGACCGCTATCGCTCGAGAAGTTCTTCTCCCAGACCGGACGGCCCGAATTCGCGTCGAAACAGCCGATCTTGCCCTGGAACGTCACCGCGCAGGTCTGCGCGCCGACGAGACCCGGCGCGCCGGTCACGTCGTTGATGCGCTCGACTTCCGTCACGCCCTTCGGATACGACACCGGCGCTTGCCAGTACGCGTCGCCCGTTTGCAGGTTGATCGCGGCGAAGTTGCCGCCCGGGAAGCCCGCGAGCACCGCCTGATTGCCGGCGAAAGTCATCGCGGCGGCCACACGCAGATTTAGCGGCACGGCGCGCAACTGGAAGATCCACTTCTGCTCGCCGGTCTGCGCGCTGAACGCGATAACCTTGCCGTCGATGGTGCGCACGACTACGAGATCATTGCCGACCAGCGGCGGCGAAACGATTTCGCCCGGCGCCGTGGCCGTCCACAATTGCTTGCCGTCCGGTCCGAGCGCGTACACCGAGCCCTTCAGGCCGCCGACCGCCGTCAGGTTGCCGTCGCTGCCGACGCCCGCCGACAGATCGTCCTTGAGCTTGGTGCGCCAGACTTCCTGGCCGGTCGTCGCATCGATCTTCGCGACGGTGCCGTTCTCGCCCGCGGCGAAGACGGCATCGCCCACGGCGACCGGCGCGAACAGGTAACGGCCGGCCTTGCCGACGCTCGCCTTCCACGCCTGATTGACATTCAGCACCGGCTTGATGTCGACCAGCGGTGTCGGCACGCGGCGTTCGTCCTTGGTGGACGCACAGGCGGCCAGCAGGACGGTCATCGCGCAGGCGAAGGGCACGGCGTAGCGTTTCAATTGAATCATCGGTGGACGCAACATGAATGGGTGAATTCGGTTGACCGGCGCAGCCGCGCTTCGCTCGATGGCGACGCGCGGCGCGGCGGCTTGATTGGCGAAATAGCGTTGGCGCCTGAACGAGGCGACGGTCGAAGCCGTCGCTCAAGAGCGATCAGCCGCCAAGCGAATCGAGCTTGAACTCGATCAGTTGCCGGGTGGCCGCGTCATTCTTCGGCAGGCTGTCGAGCGCCGTCTTGTAGGCGGCGCGCGCGTCTTCGCGCTTGCCTTGCGCTGCGAGCAGATCGCCGCGGCGATCAGCAACGACGCCCTTGAACGCATCGAGCGGAGCGTCGGCGAGCAGCTTCAGGCCGGCGTCGTAGCTCTTTTCGTCGAGCAGGATCAGCGCCATGCGCAGCTTCGCGATCTGCTTGTACTCGTCGTCCTTCGCGTGGTCGATGGCCCACTGCAGTTGCGCCTTCGCACCGGCGGCATCGCCCGCTGCGTACAGCGACTTGGCCGCCGAGAGCGCCGACATCTGCGCGTACGCCGTGCCGCCGAACTTGTCTTCCATGTCCGACGCGACACGCGCGACGAGCTTCTGATCGTTGCCGTTCACGGCCTGCTGAAGCCGGTCGTAGAGCACCGAAGCTTCCGCCGCCTGTCGGCGCTGCCAGTAATTCCAGCCGTTGAAACCGGCCGCAACGACGAGCGCCACGAGCACGATCCACGTCGTGGCGTTACCCCATTTGGCCCACCAGGCCTTGACACTTTCCAGTGATTCTTGTTCGTCGTGGTAACTCATCGTCCAGCTATTCCTTCCTGCGTCTCATTGCCCATCGTGGCCTGGCACGATGGCGGGATCGGACCGATCTCCACGATGCGCGCGGCTCTTGATCCGACCGAAGCCCGTTCGTCAGGCGTCCTCGTCGGCGGATGCAACCATCGCATTGATTAGGTATTCGGTCAAGTCTTCCGCCGGAACGTTGACTTGCTCGTTCTTCTGCGCATCGGCAGTTTCGTCGCCGGTGCGGCGCAGCGGCTTCACGCCGATCGTTCCTTGTGCGAGTTCGTCCTCGCCGAGCACCACGGCGAACGCCGCGCCGCTCGCATCCGCCTTCTTCATCTGCGACTTGAAGCTCGCCGGCGCGCCGTCCGGGCTGCAGTGCAGAATGACGTCGAGGCCGGTGTCGCGCAGCCGTTCAGCGACGATGAACGCCTGCTCCGCCGCCTTCTCGCCCTGATGCACGACGTACACGTCCGTGCCTTCCGCTTCCGGCACCAGATTCTCTTCCTTGAGCAGCTCGAGGATACGCTCGACGCCCATCGCCCAGCCGCACGCCGCTGTCGGCTTGCCGCCCAGTTGCTCGATGAGCGGATCGTAGCGGCCGCCGCCTGCCACCGTGCCTTGCGCGCCGAGCTTGTCGGTCACCCATTCGAACACGGTGAGATTGTAGTAATCGAGGCCGCGCACGAGACGCGGATTGACGGTGAACGGAATGTTGTTCGCCTTCAGCAGACGCTGCACGCCGTCGAAGTGCTTGCGCGATTCCTCGCCCAGAAAGTCGACGAGCTTCGGCGCGTTTTGCGCGATTTCCTGCATCGCCGGGTTCTTCGTGTCGAGTACGCGCAGTGGATTCGTATAAAGACGGCGCTTCGCTTCTTCGTCGAGGGAATCGGCGTGCTGTTCAAGATACGCGATCAGTTCCTTGCGATGCGCCGCGCGCTCTTCCGCCTGGCCGAGCGAATTCAGTTCGAGCCGGATGCCGGTGAGGCCCAGGTCGTCCCACAGGCGCTGGCACATCATGATGATTTCGGCGTCCGTATCCGGACCCGCGAAGCCGAGCGCTTCCACGCCGACCTGATGGAACTGCCGATACCGCCCGCGCTGCGGACGCTCGTGCCGGAACATCGGCCCGATATACCACAGGCGCTTCGGGCCGTCGTACAGAAGATTGTGCTCGATGGTCGCGCGCACGACGGCCGCCGTGTTCTCCGGACGCATCGTGAGGTGCTCGCCGTTGAGCGCGTCGGTGAAGCTGTACATCTCCTTCTCGACGATGTCGGTCACTTCGCCGATGCCGCGCGTGAAAAGCTGCGTATGCTCGACGATCGGCGTGCGAATGTTCTGATAGCCGTATGCGCGCAGCAGCGACTTGACGGTGCTTTCGAAGAAGTCCCACAACGCGGCATCCTGCGGGAGGATGTCGTTCATGCCCTTCACGCCGCTCAGCTTCGAGAGCCGTTTCTTCTGTTCAGTCATCTGTCTTTAGAGTGATGCCACGGACGTCTCGACGCGCTGGCCGTAAGTGCGTTCGACGTAGTCGCTGACGATTTGCTGGAATTCCTCGGCGATGCGCTCGCCGCGCAGCGTCTTGACCTTTGCGCCGTCGATGAACACCGGCGCGGCCGGATTCTCGCCCGAACCCGGCAAGCTGATGCCGATATTCGCGTGCTTCGACTCACCCGGCCCGTTGACGATGCAGCCCATGACGGCCACGTGCATCTTTTCGACGCCCGGGTACTGGTCGCGCCAGACCGGCATCGAATTGCGCAGATACGTCTGGATCTGCGACGCCAGTTCCTGGAACAGCGTGCTGGTCGTGCGGCCGCAGCCGGGACATGCGATGACCATCGGCGTAAAGGAGCGCAGACCCATGGTCTGCAGGATTTCCTGTCCGACGACGACTTCGCCCGTACGCGCGCCGCCCGGCTCGGGCGTCAGCGAGATGCGGATCGTGTCGCCGATGCCTTCCTGCAGCAGCACCGAAAGCGCCGCCGTCGAAGCGACGATGCCCTTGGAGCCCATGCCCGCCTCGGTGAGCCCGAGGTGCAGCGCGAAACTGCAACGCTTCGCCAGTTCGCGATACACCGCGATCAGGTCCTGCACGCCGCTCACCTTGCACGACAGGATGATCTTGTCGCGGCCAAGGCCCAGTTCGACGGCGCGTTCCGCCGAGCCGACCGCCGACTGGATCAGCGCTTCATACATCACGCTTTGCAATTCCCACGGCTTCGAACGCGCGGCGTTTTCGTCCATCATGCGCGCGAGCAGATCCTGGTCGAGGCTGCCCCAGTTCACACCGATCCGCACCGGCTTGTCGTACTTGATGGCGGCTTCGATCATCTGCGCGAACTGCGTGTCGCGCTTCGCGCCCTGCCCGACGTTACCCGGATTGATGCGGTACTTCGACAGCGTCTCGGCGCACGCCGGATGGTCGCGCAGCAACAGATGGCCGTTGTAGTGGAAGTCGCCGACGAGCGGCACCGACACGCCCATGCGGTCCAGCTGTTCGCGGATGTGCGGCACGGCGGCCGCCGCTTCCGGCGTATTCACCGTGATGCGCACGAGTTCGGAGCCGGCCTGCGCGAGTTCCTTGATCTGGATCGCGGTGCCGATGGCGTCGGCCGTGTCGGTGTTCGTCATCGACTGAACGCGCACTGGCGCATCGCCGCCGATCGTCACGAGCTGGCCGCCCCAGCGCACGTCCACGGCATGCGACGAACGGCGAGACAACGGACCGCCGAAGACCGGATCGGTCGAACAAATCTTGCTGCTAATCAGGGATTGAGCTTCGGATTGCATCGAAAAACCCTTTGGCAACCGGCGCGCTGCGCATGCAGCGACCGTCGCTTGTTTGAAACCTCGAACGAGCGTCACGGCCGAACCGGGACGCCCTCGTCATGTCCGCGCGCTGAATCACCGACGCTGGCGGCTCCGTCTGCCTCTTACGGCAAGGACAGGCGCGCGACGTTTCCGCGTGCGCCGGAATACTTCTTGGCGTCGACGGGCTGATCGTCGATCGACAGCGACTCGACGCCCTTCGCGTTCCCGACGGTCACCTTGAAAGGCGCTTCGCCTTGCACGCGCTGCACGCTGCCCGCACGGACGAGGCCGGAAAACAGTTCCTTGCCGTCCTTGCCGCGTACGTTGAACCAGCTATCTTCCTTCACCTTCAGTTCAATTGCATTCGCGCCCGTGCCTGCGCTTCCGACAGCCGGAGCCGAAGCAGCCGTAGCGGTAGCCGATGCCGGGACCGCAGCCGCCGGAGCGGCCTTGACCGTCGATGCAGCCGCCGGCGCGCTCGCGCTTTGCACGGCTGCGATCGTCGACGACGACGCCGGCAGCGCGTTCGTGCCGAGCGGACGCGGCATCGGCTGTTCGCCGGGCGCCGCCGCCACTTCGGGCAGCGATGCCTCGCCGGTGTTCGCCGCTGCGGCTTCATCGGGCGTTGCGGCCTGCGAAGAGGCAGGCTTGTCGATCGACGTCGCCGCCGAACCCGCGCTCGACTTCAGCCGCGCAAGCCACGCCGACGAATCGCCACCCGTATGCCACATCACGAGCGCGGCGAGCACGGCGACGATCGCCGCCACGCCCCACAACCACGAACGCTTGCGCCCGGATGAATTGCCGAGCGGCATTGAGACGCGCCCGCGCGGCAAGCCCGCGCCAGACGACGCCGGCACCTTCAAATTGTGTTCAACCGGCACGCCCTCGCGGCGAAACGCCTGCGTGAACGGCGTCGGGTCAGCGCCCAGCACCTTCGCGTAGCTGCGCACGATACCCGCCGCAAAAGTGCGGTCCGGCAACTGGCTGATGTCGCCCTCTTCGAGCGCGGCCAGCTTCTGCGGCGACACCTTCAGGCGCGCCGATACATCGTCGATCGACCATGCTTTCGCATGCCGAAGCTGCGCGAGACGCGCCCCCACGGCTGCCAGCGAGTCCAGCGGCTCCGCCTGGCGCTCGCCCGATGCCGCCCCGTCGACGCGCGTCCGGCCATCATGCTGAGTGGCAGGCACATCGCCGGTATGACTGCCGAAAGGCGTCGGGTGTTGCGGCTCACTCATCCCAAATTCCTCGCATCGAATCTTTTATAGAGCGCTGCTGCGCCGTGAAGTGCAAAAAGCACTGAACAATACAACTCCGGCGCTGTTGCAGACCGCTTTATAACAAAATGTTCGGCTTTGCGCGCCCTGTGGAGCGCTTGCTTCGTTGTTATCTGTGTTCTTGTGTTGCGGCGGCACGCCAATGTGCCGCAAGGGCGCACCCGGCGTTCTGCCGGGACCGCGCCGCCGTCAGACCGCGCGCACCTCGATCACCTTGCTTCCCGCGCGGCTCGTGCGCTCGGCAAGCCGCGTGCGGTCCTGTACCGCGCCCGCGAGCTGACCGCAGGCCGCGTCGATGTCGTCGCCGCGCGTCTTGCGCACGGTCGTGACGACGCCCGCGTCGATCAAAATCTGCGCGAAGCGCTTGATCTGCTCGTTCTTCGACCGAGTCAGGCCCGACTCGGGGAACGGATTGAACGGAATCAGATTGAACTTGCATGGCACATCCCGCGTGACGGCAAGTAGTTCGCGCGCATGCGCCTCGGTGTCGTTGACGCCGTCGAGCATGCAGTATTCGAACGTGATGAAGTCGCGCGGCGCGACCTTTAAATAACGCTGACACGCAGCCATCAACTCGCGCAGCGGATACTTCTTGTTCAGCGGCACCAGCATGTCGCGCAGCGGATCGTTCGGCGCGTGCAGCGATACCGCGAGCGCCACCGGCAAGTCCGCCGCGAGGCGGTCCATCATCGGCACGACGCCGGACGTGGACAGCGTCACGCGCCGGCGCGACAGGCCGTAGGCGTTGTCGTCGAGCATCAGGCGCATGGCGGGCACGACGGCATCGTAATTGAGCATAGGTTCGCCCATGCCCATCATCACGACATTCGTCACGACGCGCTCGCCCTTGCCCGGGCCGCCGACCTCGCGGCCAAGCGACTTGCGCAGCGCGAACTCCGCCATGCGCAACTGGCCGATGATTTCCGCCGTCGTCAGATTCCGAGAGAAACCTTGCTTGCCAGTGGAGCAGAACCGGCAGTTGACCGCACACCCCGCCTGCGACGAGACGCACAGCGTCCCGCGCGTTTCTTCCGGGATGAACACGGTTTCGACCGCGTTGCCGTTGCCGACGTCGATCAGCCACTTGCGTGTGCCGTCGGCGGAAACGTGGTCGCTGATGATGTCGGGCATCGCCAGACTGGCGCGGCCCTTGAGTTTTTCGCGCAGCGATTTCGCGAGATCCGTCATGCCGTCGAAGTCGTCGGCACCAAACTGGTGGATCCAGCGCTGCAATTGCTTGGCGCGAAACGGCTTTTCGCCAAGGCTGCCGCAATACGCGACCAGCCCGGCGGCGTCGAGATCGAGAAGATTGACGGTGGTGCTGCTCGTCATGTCGAGTTCTGCCATTTACAGATTGCGAAGTCCGGACCGGTTCTATCAAACCTGGTCCGGGACCGTTCGCGCCAATTCCTGCTTTTTAACAACCATTTCTGCGTTGCGGCGCGATGACCGCGCCACTGGTCCGGCGCGGCGACCAACGCTTGAATCGGTTTCCCGATCGGCGTTTCGATTAACGCGAGTAGACGTTCACTTCCGGGAAGAAGAACGCCACTTCCTGACGCGCCGTTTCCGGAGCATCCGAGCCGTGCACGGCGTTTGCGTCGATGCTGTCAGCGAAGTCAGCGCGGATCGTGCCCTTCTCCGCCTTCTTCGGGTCCGTCGCGCCCATCAGGTCACGATGCTTGGCGATTGCGTTCTCGCCTTCCAGCACCTGGATCACGACCGGGCCGGAGATCATGAATTCCACGAGGTCCTTGAAGAACGGGCGTGCAGCGTGCACAGCGTAGAACTTCTCAGCGTCCCCGCGGGACAGATGAACCATGCGCGACGCGATGATCTTCAGACCAGCGTTCTCGAAACGGCTGTAGATCTGGCCGATAACGTTCTTTGCCACTGCGTCCGGCTTGATAATCGACAGGGTGCGCTCGATCGCCATGAAAAACTCCAAAAAATGAACTGTTTACGGATTAAAACGAATCGACAATTGTAGCACGAAGCAAGGTATGATTTCGATTGAAACCTTACGGCGCCGTAAGCATCAAAGAGGCAAGGACTGCGCGGTGCGCGGCGCGAAATTGAGGGGAGAACCATTGAATTCGGGGCGCTCCGCAGCCATATTGGATCCAAACGTGGCATTGCAACGCAGCGCCGCGAAATCGCTAAGAATGGCTTAAGTCTGCGACCCTATCATTTACGTGTGACGGATGTTGAAGCGGGACCAACGAAGACAATTGGAGCAAGGAGAAACCATGAACGAATCACCCTACAGCTTTGGCCGCAACGGCAGCGTTACCTCCGTGGAGGTGCGCAACAAGGTCCTGCGCAATACTTACTGGCTGCTCGCGCTTTCAATGGTGCCGACGGTCCTCGGCGCCTGGGTCGGCGTGGCGACGGGTTTCTCGCTGTTCGCCGCCACCAGCCCGGCAATGAGCTTCATCGCGTTTCTGGCCATCGCGTTCGGCTTCATGTTCGCGATCGAGAAGACGAAGGACAGCGGCATGGGCGTCGTCGTCCTGCTGGGCTTCACGTTCTTCATGGGTCTGATGCTGTCGCGCCTGCTGAGCTTCATTCTCGGCTTCTCGAATGGACCGCAGCTCATCATGATGGCGTTCGGCGGCACCGGCGTGATCTTCGCCGCGATGGCCACCATCGCCACGGTCAGCAAGCGAGACTTTTCGGGCCTCGGCAAGTGGCTGTTCATGGGCGTGCTGGTGATTCTGCTGGCTGCGTTCGCGAACATCTTCCTGCAACTGCCGGCGCTGATGATGACGATCTCCGTCCTCGCCATCGTGATCTTCTCGGCGTACATGTTGTTCGACGTGCAACGCGTGGTGAACGGCGGCGAAACGAATTACATCAGCGCAACGCTCGCGATCTACCTCGATCTGTACAACGTGTTCACGAACCTGCTGGCGCTGCTCGGCATCTTCGGCGGCAACCGCAATTAAGTCGGCGGAGCGCACAGAAACGAAAAACCGGCCTTCGGGCCGGTTTTTTTACGTCTGCTGAAAGGCGCGAAGCCTCAGTCGCGCTCGAATAGCGCGATGGATTCGACATGCGACGTATGCGGGAACATGTTGACGACGCCCGCGCCCTTCATCCGATACCCGGCTTCGTGCGCGAGCAGACCGGCATCGCGCGCGAGCGTCGCCGGATTGCACGACACATAGACGATGCGCTTCGGCAGCGGTCCGTCGCCGCTCTGCGCAATGTCCGCCAGCGCCTTCGATACCGCGAGCGCGCCTTCGCGCGGCGGATCGATCAGGTATTTGTCGAACGCGCCGAGCGCGCGCAAGTCATCGGCCGTGACTTCGAACAGATTTCGGCATGCGAACGACGTATAGCCGTCGACGCCGTTCGCCTTCGCGTTGTCGAGTGCACGCGCCGTCAGTGCTTCGCTTCCCTCGATGCCGACGACTTCACGCGACAGCCGCGCGAGCGGCAGCGTGAAATTGCCGATCCCGCAAAACAGGTCCAGCACGCGATCCGACGGCTGGGGCGCGAGCAGGCTCAGCGCGCGCGCCACGAGCACGCGGTTGATCTGGTGATTGACCTGCGTGAAATCGGTCGGCTTGAACGGCATACGGATATTGAATTCCGGCAGCGTATAAGCCAGCTCGCGGTCGAGCGGATAAAACGGATAGACCGTGTCCGGGCCCTTCGGCTGGAGCCAGAACTGCACGCCATGCTCATCGGCGAACGCGCGGATCAGCGCCTCGTCGGCTTCGGTGAGCGGCTCGAGAATGCGCAGCACGAGCGCGGTCAAGTCGGTCCCGACCGCCAGTTCGATCTGCGGCATGCGATCGCGAATCGACAGCCCCGCCACCAGATGACGCAACGGCACGAGCATCGCCGAAACGTGCGGCGGCAGCACTTCGCAGCTCGTCATGTCGGCGACGTAGCTGCTCTTGCGCTCGTGAAAACCGACGAGCACGCCGCCCTTCTTCTCGACATGCCGCACCGTCAGGCGCGCGCGGTACCGATAGCCCCACGACGGCCCGTGAATCGGCCGAAACATGGTCTCGGCGCGCAGCTTCGCCAGATGCTGAAGATTGTCTTCCAGCACGCGCTGCTTCACGGCGATTTGCGCGCGTACATCGAGATGCTGCATCGAGCAGCCGCCGCAGGTGCCGAAAAACTGGCACTTCGGCTTCGCGCGGATCACGCTTTCGCGCAGCACCTTGACGACTTGCGCCTGCTCGAAACTCGGCTTCTTGCGATAGCTCGAATAGCTCACCCGTTCGCCCGGCAACGCGCCTTCCACGAAGATCACCTTGCCCGGCTCGCCGTCCTCGTTGACCGTGCGGCCGACGCCGCGCGCTTCCATATCGAGCGCATCGATTTCGATTTCAGGCGCGACGAACGAGGGATCGGGCGTGACGGACTTGGCCGGCGCGGCGCGGCGGCGATGCGGATTTTTTCGAGCGGTTTCAGACACCTGCGTACTTCCTGACTGACGGGATGGCAAATGCGAGATTGTAGACGAACGTCACGAAGTCATCGTCCGAACGCGGCGAGATACTCGGCCCAGTGCGGCGATGCTTCCTGCGAGAGTGCGTTCTTGACGAAGTTGATTTCGTCGGCGTACTCGTCGGGCGTGAAGCCGCCGCGCATCATCTGGAAACGGCAGTACATCAGATACGTGTTGACGACATCGGTCTCGCAATAGTTGCGGATTTCCTCGAGCTGGCCGTCGCAAAACGCTTCCCAGACCTTGCCGCCGTCCATGCCGAGCTTGCCCGGAAAACCGCAAAGTTTGGCGAGCGCATCGAGCGGCGCGTTGGCGCGCGCCTGATACATCGCGAGGACGTCCATCAGATCGATATGCCGCATGTGATAGCGGCTGATGTAGTTGTTGAACTTGAACTCGCGATCGTCCTGGCCAAGATCCCAGTATCGCGGCGCGGCGATGCCATGCACCAGCGCACGGTAATGGAGCACGGGCAGATCGAAGCCGCCGCCGTTCCAGGAAACGAGTTGCGGCGTGTATTTCTCGATCACGCGATAGAACGACTGAATGAGCGCGGCCTCGTTGTCGCCCGGCGCGCCGAGCGAGCGGACGCGAAAGCCGCTGTTGTCCCGGAAAACACAGGAGATGGCGGCGACGCGCTGCAGATGATGCGGCAGAAAATCATTGCCGACGCGTTCACGGCGCGCGGCGAACGCATGGTCCGCGACTTCGCGGTCGGAGAGATCGTCGGGTAAGTCTTCGAGACGGCGAATGCCGTCGACATCGGGAATGGTCTCGATGTCGAATACGAGAATCGGTGTCATTGAATCCTGCGGATGTACGGCGATGCGACGCCCTCGCGGGCGTCGATTAGCGTTAAAGCACGGCGTCCTTGCGAACGCCGTTGGATGCGAAAAAGCGCTTGAGCCTCACGAGCGCCTCTTGCTGAATCTGGCGCACACGCTCGCGCGTGAGGCCCATCTCGTCGGCCAGTTCTTCGAGCGTCGCGGGCTCGATATGATTGAGTCCGAAACGTCTCTCGATCACATGCCGGTGCTTGTCCGACAGCCGCGACAGCCACAGCCGCGTAAGCGATTCCAGCTCGCGATGCTGCACCTCGGCGTCGGGCGACTGGCTCTGGTCGTCGGACAAGAGGTCGAGCAGACTGCTGCCAGGATCGAGGTCGAGCGGCGCGTCGAGCGATGCGGTGTGTTCGTTGAGCGCGAGAATATCGGTCACTTCCTCCGGCGTCTTGCCCGTGAGATACGCGATGTCGTCGATGCTCGCATCGCGGCGCTCGGGCGCGACGGCATCGTTCGAGTTGGCGGAATTTTTTTCCAGATGACGCTTCGCGCGCAGCACCTGATTGAGTTCGCGGATCACATGCACCGGCAGCCGCACCGTGCGCGCCTGATTCATGATCGCCCGTTCGATGCTCTGGCGAATCCACCAAGTCGCATAGGTCGAAAAACGAAAGCCGCGCGTTGGATCGAATTTCTCGATCGCATGCATGAGGCCGAGGTTGCCCTCTTCGATCAAATCGAGCAAAGGCACGCCGCGATTCAAATAACCCTTTGCGATGCTGACGACCAGCCGCAGATTGCGCTCGATCATCACCTGCCGCGCCTCGAACTCGCCCGCCTTCGCGAGACGCGAATACCGCTGCTCTTCCTCGACGGTAAGCAGCGGCTTCACGCTGATGCGGTTCAGATAGTGCTGGATGGTGTCGGCCGTGAGTTCGGCCTGGAGAAGCGAGCGGAAGTCGTCGGCATCGGGCGCGGAATCGTTTGCGCGCTCGGCGCCTTCTTCGCTCTTTTCCCGGCTTCCGCCTTCTTCCTCGGAGTCGACTTCGACGTCGATATTCTCGGCGTCGTCATCGTGAGTCGAAGCACCCTCCTCCACCGACACTTGCAAAGGTCGGCTGATCGTCTCAGTCTCGGCTTGCGGCAGGCGGCGCTTCGTTTTCGGCATGATGGTTCCGCTTTATTGCGGCGGCAAATACTTCAGTGGGTCAACAGGTTTACCCTGCCGGCGAACTTCGAAATGCAACATCACACGGTCCGAATCGCTGTTGCCCATCTCAGCGATCTTTTGCCCTTTAGTCACCGCGTCACCTTCTTTTACCATCAAAGCGCGGTTATGTGCATATGCCGTGAGAAAAGTAGCGTCGTGCTTGATGATAATGAGATTGCCATAGCCGCGCAGCCCATTTCCGGAATAAACCACCCGTCCATCCGCTGAAGCGTTGACCGCATCTCCAGCCGCGCCGCCGATATTCAAACCCTTGTTCTTCGCATCGTCGAACGTACCGATAATCGGACCGCGCGCCGGCCAACTGAACGCCGGCTGAGTCGCCGCAGCCGCGCTGTTATCCACGCCCGGCGCGCCCGGCACACTGGCCGCATCCGCAGGCGCTGCGCCCATGCCCGAATTCGGACCGTAGTACGGCGGCTGGCTTGTTGCACCCGCTGCAACGCCGGGCTGCTGTCCGCCGCCAAGCGGCTGTGCCTGCACCGCGCCGCCCGCGATAGGCGCTGTCGAAACACCCGGCGTCGCCGCGGCGAGATTGGCGCCCGGAGGCGCCACGCGCACCAGTTGACCGACTTCGATCTGATTCGGGTTCGTCAGGTTATTCCACGCGGCGATGTCGTGATAATTCTGACCGTTTTCCAGTGCGATCCGATATAGGGTGTCGCCCGGCTTCACACGGTAATAGCCGGGTGGCGGCGGAGCGTTGGCGGCGGCGGCGGCCTGAGCCGCGTCCGTGGCAATCGGTGCGCCCGTCCTGTCGACCACCGGCGCCATGTCCATGCGCGTCGAACAGGCCGCCAGCACGGATAGCGCCAGTACGCAAACGCCGCGCTGCGCCGCCGTCAGACGAACGTCCGCACTTCCTTCTCGCAAAGCACGCAAGATACTCATCGGTGTCAAATCACTCCGGATTTTAAAGGTACAAAGAAAACGCGATCAAGCTGGGACTCGCGCCACTGCGTCGCTGAAATGCGCGTGACGAGCGTCAGCACTTGCGACTGCGCAGCCTGCGATCCGACCGGCGCAACGAGCTTGCCGCCCACCGCCAGTTGATCGAGCAAAGCCTGCGGCACGTCGAGCCCCGCGCATGCGATGACGATCGCATCGAACGGCGCCGCCGCCGGCAGTCCGAGGCGGCCGTCGCCATAGTGAAGCCGGATGTTCGGCACACGCAGCGGCCTGAGATTGAGCTTCGCGCGCTCGGACAGCGGGCGCACGCGCTCGATGGAATACACCTCTTTCGCGACTTGCGACAGCACCGCCGCCTGATAGCCGCAACCGGTGCCGATCTCCAGCACCTTGTCGAGGGTGCGCCCGGTCGCGACGAGTTCGATCATGCGCGCGACGACGGACGGCTTCGAGATGGTCTGGTGATGACCGATCGGCAGCGCCGCGTCTTCGTAGGCCTGCGCGGCGAGCCCCGGATCGACGAACATGTGGCGCGGCACGACCGACATCGCGTTCAGCACGCGCGGGTCCGTGATGCCGTTCGTGCGCAGCCGTTCGACCATGCGCTCGCGCACCCGCTCCGAGGTCAGCGTCTGCGTGCTGGCCAGCGCGACATTGGGCGCGCCCTTCTTCGATGCGGCGTTCGCGGCGCCGTTCAGTGCATCACGTTCGATGCCGCGCTGCGCGGTGCGCAACGCGCTCGTGCGCGGATGCGGCGCTTGTGCAGGGCTTCGCGTCGTGCCGGGAACCAATTTCGCCGTAACAGGTGTCTGTTTCGCGGAAAAAATGGATGCAGCGGCCCCGCTGTTCGTCGCGCTCGCCGGAGACCGCAACGCGCCAGGCTTGCCCGGCGATGCGGCGGCCGGCTTCGCACGCGATGCATCGGCCCGGCCGGCGGGCTTGCGCGGCTCGCGTACCAGGTCCGCGAGCGCCAGCGGGAAGCGCTTGGCGCGCTCGTCGGTCATGTGCGGCGGCTCCCGGCGCGCGCCCATTCGCGCGTCTCGGCCATGAGCTTCGTGTGCGTCAGGTCGAGTTGAAGCGGCGTAATGGAGACATAGCCGTTCGCCACGGCATGGAAATCGGTGCCTTCGCTGGCATCGAGCGCATCGCCCGACGGGCCGATCCAGTAGATAGGATTCCCGCGCGGATCGGCCTGGCGGATGACAGGCTGCGAAGGATGGCGCTTGCCGAGACGCGTCACGCGCCATTCGCCGAGCTGGTCGTATGGCAAGCTGGGAATGTTCACGTTCAGCAACGGATGACCGGGCATCGGATGGTCGAGAAAGTGCGCGACGATTTCCGCCGCCACGCGCGCCGCGTCCTCGAGATGCAGCCAGTCCCGCCCGACGAGCGAGAACGCGATGGACGGAATGCCGAACATGAAGCCTTCGGTGGCCGCCGCGACGGTGCCGGAATACAGCGTGTCCTCGCCGACGTTCTGCCCGTTGTTGATACCCGACACGACGAGGTTCGGCTGCTCGTCGAGCATGCCGGTCAGCGCGATGTGCACCGAGTCGGTAGGCGTGCCGTTCACGAAATTGAAACCGTTCGCCGCACGATGAATGCTCAGAGGCCGGGACAGCGTGAGCGAGTTCGATGAGCCGCTGCAGTTCTGCTCCGGCGCCATCACGGTCACTTCGCCGAGCGGCTGCAAGGCGTCGTGCAGCACGTTGATGCCGCGAGCCAGGTAACCGTCGTCGTTGCTGAGTAGGATTCGCATCCGACGATTGTAACCGAGGAAACATGACGCGCGAACGAGTCGCCGGGGCTCGTCCGGCGTACGCGGCGTGTCATAAACTGAGCGCCTACCGACAAGGAGACAACATGCGCGCCGTTCGCTGCAACCTGCATGGACTACCCGAGACGCTCGTCATCGAGACGCTGCCCGATCTGCATCCAGAAGCGGGCGAAGTCGTCATCGACGTGAAGGCGGCGAGCGTCAATTTCCCCGACGTATTGATCATCCAGAACAAGTACCAGTTCAAGCCGCCGCTGCCGTTCACGCCGGGCGCGGAGTTCGCCGGCGTCGTGCGCGAAGTCGGCGCGGGCGTCACGCGCTTTCGGCCCGGCATGGGCGTGGCGGCCTACACGGCGCAAGGCGCGTTCGCCGAACAGGCGCGGGCGAGCGAGACCGCGTGCATCGCGCTGCCCGATGACGTCGATTTCGCCGATGCCGCCGCCTTCATGATCGCCTATGGCACGTCGTATCACGCGCTCGTCGATCGCGGCGCGCTGAAGGCCGGCGACACGCTGCTCGTGCTCGGCGCGGCGGGCGGCGTCGGGCTGGCGGCGGTGCAGATCGGCAAGATAGTCGGGGCGCGCGTGATAGCGGCGGCGTCGAGCGCGGAGAAGCTCGCGTTCTGCCGCGAGCATGGCGCCGACGATGTGATCGACTATGCGAACGAAGACTTGCGTGAACGCGTGAAGGCGCTGACCGGTGGCAACGGGGCGGATGTCATATTCGATCCCGTCGGCGGGGCGTACGCGGAACCGGCGTTTCGCAGCATCGGCTGGCGTGGGCGGTATCTCGTGGTCGGCTTTGCGAACGGCGAGATACCGAGGCTGCCGCTCAACCTCGCGCTGCTGAAAGGCGCGAGCATCGTCGGCGTGTTCTGGGGCGATCACATGCGCCGCGAACCTGCGCTTGCAGACAGCGAATACGCGACGATGGTCGACTGGATCAGAACCGGCAAGCTGCGTCCGGCCGTGACGAAACGCTATACGCTCGATGAAACGGCGAAGGCGCTCGACGACATGATGAACCGGCGGGTGACGGGGAAAGTGGTCGTGCAGATGTAACGCGGCCGTCGCGACATTGCATCGGCTAAGGGCGCGGCGAGGCTATGCGCGTTAGGCATCCGGCAGTACCGTCGCCTGCGCTGCGTCCCGCTCACGCCGCGCGGCCGGCCGGACTGGTTGCGTCTCGCGCCCGCTCGCGCCCTGCAGCGCATTGAAGGCGGCCATCACGCGGCGCACGCTGAGCAGACGCTTCCAGAACCGCTCCCTCAACGCAGCCGATGGCACCAGCGCAGGCGGCAGCACCACCGCCCCCGGCCCCCAGCCCGGCCGCCACGACCGGGCGAGCCCGCGTCGCATGAAGAGCGTCAGCGTCGGCACGCCGAGCGACGACGCAAGATGACCGAGCCCGGAATCGTTGCCGATGAACCACCTCGATTCGGCGATCCACGTCGCGACATCGCCGAGACGCGGCAGCGCGTTGACCTCGTGCCCTGCGCGCGCGACGTCGTCCCAGCCAGACATCTCGACCGGAGAAACAAGGAAGCTCGGCACGAACTGACGCCGCGAGAGCGCGCGAGACAGCGCGAGAAACTTGTCGCGATCCCACATCTTCTCGGGATGGCTGCCGGTCGGATGAATGACCACGCGATTGCCGAAGCGCCCGCGCATCACGCCAGCGGGCACGACGAGGCCATTGGAGCGCGTCACATCGCGCAGATGCAGCACGTTCGTCGCGATATTGACGATGCGCTCCACCATATGCTTGCTGCCGCTGTATTCGGGGAATTCATCGAGGCGAAGCGTTTGCCCCGAGCGGCTAAGCGCGGCGGCGTAGTCGGTCTTCCATAGTTCGATGACCGTATCGAAGGCGCCGCGGCATGCGCCCGGCTCTCGAACGTCCACGCCTGGGAGCCAGTCCGCGAGTTGCTCCGCCACCCAGCCAAACACGACTGGCCGATAGCCGTTGCGGATGAGATTGTTGACGAGCACGAGCCCGATCAGGCTGTCGCCAATCGGCGGCGGCAATGCCACCGCAACCGCACTGCTGGTGTCCAATCTCATTCGTTGTCTTGCGCAAATCGTTTGAATCGCGTCATGAAGGCGCCGCGCCGCCGATGGGAATCCGCACCGAACCCGGGAGCCCGCCGAACCGTGCGCCACCATGCCCCGAGCACGGAAAGTCGGGCCGAATCTTACAGGAATGCGCCATGGAGCGTGGCCCAAGGATCGATTCGGTTTTGGAAAGGATAACCGACTTGTGCGGATCGAGCTGACACCAGCGTGTCACTTAACGTCACGCGCGCATGAAGCACTCACAGCTTCTCGGTCTCGCCGCTTTTGGGTTGCCACTTCATCAGCCGGCGCTCGACGAGCGCGACGATTCCATCGAGCACGAGTGCGAACGCGGTCAGCACCAGAATGCCGGCGAAGACCGTGTTGATATCGAACGTGCCTTCGGCCTGCAAGATGAGATAACCGACGCCCCGCGCCGAACCCAGATATTCGCCGACCACCGAGCCGACGAACGCAAGCCCGACCGATGTATGCAAACTCGAAAACACCCAGCTCGTCGCGCTCGGCAAATATACGTGCCGCAAGAGTTGCTTGCGGTTCGCGCCGAGCATCCGGGCGTTCGCAAGCACGACCGGGCTGACTTCCTTCACGCCCTGATAGACGTTGAAGAACACGATGAAAAACACCAGCGTCACGCCGAGCGCCACCTTCGACCAGATGCCGAGGCCGAACCACACTGCGAAGATCGGCGCGAGAATCACGCGGGGCATCGAGTTGGCGGCCTTGATGTACGGATCGAGAAGCGCGCTCATCGTCGGGGCGAGCGCGAGCCACAGACCGACCCCAAGACCGAACACCGTGCCGATGACGAACGCCAGCACCGTCTCGATCAGCGTCACCCACAGGTGCAGGTAAATCTCGCCGCCGCTGAACCATTCCCAGATGCGCACGAGCACCTTCTGCGGCTCGCCGAAGAAGAAAGCGGCCTTGTTCGCGTCGTCGAAATAGAAAGGCGGCAGAAGCGTCGGGCTGGTCAGCGCGTACCACAGCACGAAGCACGCGACGAGCAGCAGGACCTGCCACAGGATCAGATTCTTTCGATTCGGGCGCAGCCTATTCCACATGATCGTTCCGTTTCAACTGCTGCTGATAACCCTTGAGCACTTCCTCACGCAGCACGCCCCAGATCTGCGCGTGCAACTCGACGAAACGGGGATGTGAGCGAATCTCGGCGACATCGCGCGGACGCGGCAAGTCGATGGCGAACTCGCCGATCGGATGCGTCCCCGGCCCCGCCGACAGCACGACCACGCGATCGGACATCGAAATGGCTTCGTCGAGATCGTGCGTGATGAAGAGCACCGCCTTGCGTTTCGCGGCCCACAGATCGAGCAGTTCGTTCTCCATCAACTGCCGCGTCTGGATGTCGAGCGCGGAGAACGGCTCGTCCATCAGGATGATGTCGGGATCGAGAATGAGCGTCTGCGCCATCGCGACGCGCTTTCTCATGCCGCCCGACAATTGATGCGGATAGCGGTCGCCGAAACCGCCGAGGCCCACGCGCTTGAGCCATGCCTCGCCGCGCGCGGCGGCTTCGTCGTTCGTCACGCCCCGGAACGCGAGGCCGGCGGTGACGTTGCCGAGCGCGGAACGCCAGGGCATCAGCGCATCCGCCTGGAACATGTAACCGGCGCGCCGGTTGATGCCGCTCAGCTTTTCACCGAAGACGCGCACCGTGCCGGACGACGGCTGCAACAGTCCCGCCGATACATTGAGCAACGTCGACTTGCCGCATCCCGTTGGACCGACGACGGAGACGAACTCGCCCGGCGCAATAGTAAGGTCGGTGTTTCTAACGGCCGTATAACGGTCGCTGCGGCTATTGCGTGAAGCGAACGTGCACGTGACGTTTTCCAGCGCAAGCGCAGGTGTCGATGTGGTATTCATCGCTCACGCCTTGACGGTCGCGAGCGCTTTCTTCACGAAGTCGTTGGTCCACGTCTTCGACACGTCGATCGGCTTGCCCTTCACCGTTTCGTCGAACGCCTGCAGCGTCTTCAGCGCCGTCGCCGGGCCGTCTTCCGGCATCAGGCCGTCCGGCGACATGGCTTCCTTCACGTGCTGCCAGGAATCGAGATACAGCGCGCGATCGCCCAGCAGATAGCCTTCCGGCACGGTCGCGATCAATTCCTTGCCCGACGCCGCCTGCAGCCACTTCAGCGCGCGGACCATCGCGTTGGTCAGCGCCTGCGTCGTGTTCGGGTTCTTGTTGATGAAGCTTTGCGACGCGTACAGGCAGCCCGCAGGCATGTTGCCGCCGAAGACAGTCTTCGTATCGGCGAGCGTGCGCGTATCGGAGACGATGCGGATATCGCCTGCGCGATCCAGCTTGGTCATCACGGGATCGAGATTGGCGATGGCGTCGATCTGACCGGACTGCAGCGCGGCAATCGCGCCCGCCCCGGCGCCCACGCCGATGAACGACACATCGCTCGCTTTCAGCCCTGCCTTCGCGAGCACGAAGCTCGCCATGATGGACGTCGACGAGCCCGGCGCGGTCACGCCGATCTTCTTGCCCTTGAGATCGGCCACCGACTTGTAGTTCGGCATCGCCTTCTTCGATACGGCGAGCACGATCTGCGGCGCGCGCCCCTGAAGCACGAACTCGCGGAAATACTGGTTCTTCGCCTGCAGCAGCAGCGTGTGTTCGAACGCGCCGGACACGACATCGGCACTGCCGCCGACCGCTGCCTGCAACGCCTTCGCGCCGCCCGCGAAATCCGAGATCTCGACGTCGAGCCCTTCATCCTTGAAGTAGTTGCGGCGCTCGGCGATCGTGAGCGGCAGATAGTAGAAGAGGTTCTTGCCGCCGACCGCGATCGACACCTTCGTCTGCTCCAGCTTGCCCTGCGCGAAGGCGAGCGGCATGCCCGACAGCGCACCACTCGCGAGCACGGCGCCGCTCGCGATGAACGTTCTGCGTTTCATCGTTGTTTGTCTCCTGTCCCATGCAAGCTTGCTTGCTGCATGTGCTTTGTTGTTGTCGCGGTGAAGCTGACCTAGATGACCTTGGCCGCTCGCAGCCGCGCGATGTCGTCAGGATGATACCCGAGCGTTTGAAGCACTTCATCGGTGTGTTCACCGAGTCGCGGTCCGAGCCAGCGCGTCTCACCGGGCGTTTCCGAGAGCTTCGGCGTGACGTTGGGCAGCGTGATCTCGCGGCCGTCCTGCCAGGGGAAGCGCTGGAGCATCTGCCGCGCGATGAACTGCGGATCGGCGAACATGTCCGCCACGCTATAGATGCGCCCGGCCGGCACGTCGGCGGCGTTGAGCACGGCGAGGGCCTCGTCGATGCTGCGCGTCGCGAGCCAGGCGGCGATCGCGTCGTCGATTTCCTGCGTGCGCGGCACGCGGCCATCGTTGGAAGCGAGCGCGGGATCGTCGGCGAGATCGGCGCGGTCGATCGCCATCATGAGCCGCTTGAAAATAGGATCGCTGTTGCCGCCGATCACGATGCTTCCATCGCGGCAAGGATACGTATTCGACGGCACGATGCCCGGCAGCGACGCGCCCGTGCGCTCGCGCACGAGGCCATAGACGCCATACTCCGGCACGACGCTTTCCATCATGTTGAAGACGGCTTCGTAGAGGGCGACGTCGACCACTTGCCCCTTGCCGCCATTGACTTGCCGATGATGCAGCGCCATCAGCGCGCCGATCACGCCATGCAGCGCCGCGATCGAATCGCCGATCGAGATGCCGATGCGCGGCGGCGGCAGATCGGGATAGCCGGTGATATGGCGCAGGCCGCCCATCGATTCGGCGATCGCGCCGAAGCCCGGCCGGTCGCGATACGGCCCGGTCTGCCCGTAGCCGGACAGCCGCACCATCACGAGGCCGGGGTTGTCGGCGGACAGCGTTTCGTAGCCGAGGCCGAGCTTTTCGAGCAAGCGAGGGCGAAAATTTTCCACGACGACATCGGCTTCCTTCGCGAGCCGCCGCACGATTTCCTTACCCTCTTCCGCCTTGAGATTGACCGTCACCGATTTCTTGTTGCGCGCCTGCACGGCCCACCACAGCGACGTGCCGCCCACTTCCGGGTACAGCTTGCGCCACTTGCGCAGCGGATCGCCGCCGTTCGGATCTTCGATCTTGATGACATCCGCGCCGAACTCGCCCATGAAACGCGCGGCGAACGGCCCGGCGATGAGCGTGCCGAGTTCGAGCACTTTGACGCCGGCGAGCGGCCCGGTCGTTGCGGTCATTCTCGTCTCCTATTAATAGCTTTTTACGGCCCGTTCATGTCAGCGGGCTTTGTCGACTGCTTCAGAGCGGCTTGAATCGGGGCGTGCCGTCCGCGAGGGTATCGTTGAACATCTGCGCGGGACGCACCCACAGGCCGCGCTCGTGCGGCCACAAGTGTTCGTAGACCGTCATTTCCTCTTCGGTTTCGGAGTGCCGCGCGACGCCGATCACGCGGTAAAGCCCGCCCTTGTAATGCCGATGCGTGGCGAGCGCGAGTGCTTCGGTTTCTGTCATGACTTTTCGATTCCGCTGGATTTCACAAGGCTATACGGAGCGGCGATCGATCATCGCGCGGGCGATGGTGCCGGCATCGACATATTCCAGTTCGCCGCCCACCGGCACGCCGCGAGCGAGCCGCGTCACCTTCAGCCCCTTCGACTTCAAAGTCTGCGCGAGGTAATGCGCGGTGGCTTCCCCTTCGTTCGTGAAGTTGGTGGCGAGCACCACTTCCTGCACGACGCCATCCAGCGCGCGGTTGATGAGCCGGTCGAAGTGAATTTCCTTCGGACCGATGCCGTCGAGCGGACTGAGCCTGCCCATCAGCACGAAGTAAAGCCCGCGATAGGTCAGCGTCTGCTCGAGCATGATCTGATCGGCGGGCGTCTCGACGACGCACAGCAACGCCGGATCGCGCTCGTCATCGAGGCAGACTTCGCAAACGGCCGCCTCGGTGAACGTGTGGCACTTCTCGCAGTGCCGCAGATGCTCGGTCGCGAACAGCAGCGACTGGCCGAGCTTTTCGGCGCCGGCGCGGTCGTGCTGCATCAGGTGATACGCCATGCGCTGCGCCGACTTGGGACCGACGCCGGGCAGCGCGCGCAGCGCCTCGACGAGCGCCGACAATGCGGAAGGTTGTTTCATGTGTCCTCATGGCGCGCCCCGCACGGGGCGCGGATTTAAAACGGCAGCTTGAAGCCCGGCGGCATCGGCATGCCGGCCGTCATGCCGCTCATCTTTTCCTGCGTGGTGGCTTCCGCCTTGCGCACGGCGTCGTTGAAGGCCGCGGCGACGAGGTCTTCCAGCATGTCCTTGTCGTCGGCGAGCAGGCTCGGATCGATCGACACACGCTTCACGTCGTTCTTGCAGGTCATCGTCACTTTCACGAGACCGGCGCCGGACTGGCCCTCGACCTCGATCAGCGCGAGTTGGTCCTGCATCTTCTTCATGTTTTCCTGCATCTGCTGAGCTTGTTTCATCAGCCCGGCGAGTTGGTTCTTCATCATGGTTCGGCTCCTTGCTGGAAAGCGGATATGGCGGATGGCGGCAAGCGCGCCGCGCATGCAACGGCTGCAACGGCGCGCAAAAAATGGCGATGCCGCGGATGCGGCCAATCTTACTGTGCGCGCGGCGCCTGCTGTGCGGACGCGTCGGCGAGCGGCCGGATCGAGCCTTGCACGATGCTCGCGCCGAAATCGCGGATCAGCGACTGCACGAACGGGTCGCGCTGGATTTCCTGTTCGGCCTCCTGCTGGCGTCGTGCGCGTTCGCGGGCATCGAGCGCGGCGGCGGTGCGGCGCACGGGGCCGACAGCGACGTTGACCTCGATTGCGCGGCCGAGTTTTTCCGCGAGCGCAGCCTTGAGCTTTGCGACGTGCGAGGCGTCGGCGTACATCTGGACTGCGACGGCGAGCGTGACGGAATTCGCGTCGCAGGCGCTCAGTTCGCTGTTGAACGCAAGCTGATAGGCGACGCCCTTGAGCGGCAAATCGGCTGCCAGCACGGCCCATTCGACCGCGACGCCGAGCGCATCGAGCGGCACGGCGGGCGGAAGCGGCGTGGCATCGACCTTCGGTGCGGGCGTGGATGCGGACTCGCCGGCGAAGCGCATGTCGTCCGGGCCGCTATCGAACGCGGGCACGAAGCCGTCATCGGGCGGCATGAAGTACTCGTCTTCCGACGATACCGACGGGTAATCGTCCGGCGGCATGTCTTCCCACGGCGGGACGACCTTGGCGGCGGGCTTGGCCTGCGGTTCGGGCGCGGCTGCGGGTGCAGCGGCCGGCGCAGCGCGACGCGGCGCGGGAGCCTGAACCTGAACGGCTGGCTTGGCGACCGGTTTCGGCGCGACAGGCTTCGCCGCAGCCGCCGATGCCCCGCGCGCTCCGCGATCCGACGACAGGCGCATGCCTGCGCTGCGCAGCACTTCGAGCGCGGCGCTGGGTCCGGTGCCGGCGCGCTTCGCCGCTTCGGCCTGCGGGGTGTCCTGTGCCTGACTCGCGGCGTCGTTCAGCGCTTGACTCGCTGCTTTGGGAAGCGGCGCGGACGCGGCGGGCGGCGCATCGGCCGGTTCACTCGGCTCGGCCGCTCGCGTCACGACGACAGGCGGTGGAGCAACATCAGCAGAGGCGTCGACGATGGTTTCCGCGACCGGCTGCGCCGGCTTTTCGCTAACCGCCGGCTCGCCCGTAACCGGCTGCGGCTGAGAAATATCCGCAGTTTCCACGCGCATGACGGACGCTTCCGCCGTCGGCTGCGACGAACCGTTCGCCGAAGTCTCGACGGGCGAAACTTCCACCGCCTTCGCGGAGACCGGCGCGGGCGCCACCGCGCGCTCGGCCATCGCGCCGGCGAGCGCGGCGCTGCGCTGCGACTTGGCCGGCTGCGGCGCGTTGACGGCGACACCGCCGCCGCCCGGCCCGCCCGCCGGCTCGAACGCCAGCATGCGCAAAAGCGTCATCGTGAAGCCGGCGTATTCGTCGGGCGCAAGGCCCAGTTCGCCGCGCCCCACGGTTGCTATCTGATAGAACAATTGCACCTGCTCGGCGGAGAGCATCTCCGCGAAGCGGCGGATATCCGCGGCCTCGGGCCATTCGTCGAGCACCGACGACGGCGCGAACTGCGCCCACGCAATTCGATGCAGCAGACTCGCCAGATCCTGCAGCGCCGTCGAGAACGACAGGCTACGCAGCGCCATTTCATCGGCGATGGCGAGGACGCCTTCGCCATCGCTCGCGGCGAGGGCGTCGATCAGCCGGATCAGATAGCTTTGATCGAGCGCGCCGAGCATGCCGCGCACGGCTTCCTCGGTAACTTCATTGGCCGAATACGCGATGGCCTGATCGGTCAGCGAGAGCGCGTCGCGCATGCTGCCGTCCGCGGCGCGCGACAGCAGCCGCAGCGCCTGCAACTCGAACGTGATCTGTTCCTGCTGAAGGATGTTCTCGAGATGCGAGACGATATGCCCGGCCGGCATCTGCTTCAGATTGAACTGCAGGCAGCGCGACAGCACCGTCACCGGAATCTTCTGCGGATCGGTCGTCGCCAGGATGAACTTCACATGCGGCGGCGGTTCTTCCAGCGTCTTCAACATCGCGTTGAAGGCGTGGTTCGTCAGCATGTGGACTTCGTCGATCATGTAGACCTTGAAGCGCGCATCGACGGGCGCGTACACGGCGCGCTCGAGCAACGCGGCCATTTCATCGACACCACGATTACTCGCCGCATCCATCTCGACGTAATCGACGAAGCGGCCTTCGTCGATTTCCCGGCACGCGCGGCACACGCCGCACGGCTTCGAGGTCACGCCGGTTTCACAGTTGAGCGCCTTCGCGAAGATCCGCGAGAGCGTCGTCTTGCCGACGCCGCGCGTGCCCGTGAACAGATGCGCGTGATGCAGACGGCCGCCATCGAGGGCGTGCGTGAGCGCCCGAACGACGTGCTCCTGGCCGACGAGCGACTCGAACGATTTCGGCCGCCATTTGCGTGCGAGAACTTGATAGGTCATGCGCGAAATTGTATCAGCAACGACTTTGGGTAAACGCCGCTCGGACGCGCAGTGCCGGGCGTCGGAACGGCCGCTTTCGGGACAACGGATGCCCGAAGCAACGCGCGCGAAAGCAGCGGCTCGTGCTGGAATGACTTCGAAGATGGGGGGAGATACAGCAGAAGAAAAGCGGAAGGTGACGAGCCCGACCCTCGGCACTGGTGGAAAGCGGCTGTGGCTGCTTCGTTCCCGACCTGACCAGGTTGACCGCGCCACCATGCGAGGAGGCCCGTCACGACGAATCATAGCACAGCCCGCGCGACGCCCGGAAGCCTCGTACAGGCGCCCTCTTGCGCTGCGTGTTTTCGGCCTCAGATGGTCCCCCTATCGGGCACCGGCAACGGATAGCAAAGTAAGCTAAGATGACACATGACTCATCCGTGACCGGCGAATCGCACGCTTCATGACGACGTCCGGCAAGCGGAGTTCGCGGCTTTCGAGCGGCGAAATCCTTTTTCTGTTTTGGTGTATCGTGGCGAGCATTCCAACGCGGCCTCGAATCAATTGAGGTATTCAGATAATGAGCGAATCAATCAAGCACATCAGCGACGCTTCTTTCGAACAGGACGTCGTCAAGTCGGATAAACCTGTCCTGCTCGACTTCTGGGCCGAGTGGTGCGGTCCGTGCAAGATGATTGCCCCGATCCTCGACGAAGTTGCGAAGGATTACGGCGATCGTCTGCAGATCGCGAAGATCAATGTCGACGAGCATCAGTCGACGCCGGTGAAGTTCGGCGTGCGCGGCATTCCCACGCTGATCCTCTTCAAGAACGGCGCGGTCGCCGCGCAAAAGGTCGGCGCGCTGTCCAAGTCGCAGCTCACCGCATTCCTCGACAGCAACCTGTAAAAGCGTCGCCGGGCGTCTGCCTCGTTTATCCCGGCGGCAGCGCCATGAAGAACGCGCCCGGGCCGATGTTGTCGCGCGACAACATCGGCTGAAAAGCCCCGCCCCCGGCCTATCCGAGGCCTGCAAGGCGTGTGCTATGCTAGAATTACAAGACTTCAAGAAGTATTAAGTCCTAGAGCGGTTCCGCTCACCTCTTCTCCCATCTTTCTGTCGCACCTCTTCTCCCTGGCGGGAAATCCGTATGCATTTATCCGAGCTCAAGTCTCAGCACGTGTCTGCACTGATCGAGATGGCCAATGGCCTCGAGATCGAAAACGCGAACCGCCTGCGCAAGCAGGAATTGATGTTCGCGATTCTTAAAAAGCGCGCCAAGGCTGGCGACACGATTTTCGGCGACGGCACGCTCGAAGTGCTGCCGGACGGCTTCGGTTTCCTGCGCTCGCCCGAGACTTCCTATCTCGCGAGTACGGACGATATCTATATCAGCCCGTCGCAGATCCGCCGCTTCAATCTGCATACCGGCGACACGATCGAAGGCGAAGTCCGCACGCCGAAAGACGGCGAACGTTATTTCGCGCTGGTCAAGGTCGACAAAGTCAACGGGCAGCCGCCCGAGGCCTCGAAACACAAGATCATGTTCGAGAACCTCACGCCGCTGCATCCGAACAAGCCGCTGCCGCTCGAACGCGAAATGCGCGGCGAAGAAAACGTCACGGGCCGGATCATCGACATGATCTCGCCCATCGGCAAGGGCCAGCGCGGCCTGCTGGTGGCGTCGCCGAAGTCGGGCAAGACCGTGATGCTGCAGCACATCGCGCATGCGGTGAAGGCGAATCATCCCGACGTGATCCTGTTCGTGCTGCTCATCGACGAGCGTCCGGAAGAAGTCACGGAAATGCAGCGTTCGGTGCGCGGCGAAGTCATCGCATCGACGTTCGACGAACCCGCCGCGCGTCACGTGCAAGTGGCCGAAATGGTCATCGAGAAGGCGAAGCGCCTCGTCGAAATGAAGCACGACGTGGTGATTCTGCTCGACTCCATCACGCGTCTCGCGCGTGCGTACAACACGGTCGTGCCGGCGTCGGGCAAGGTGCTGACGGGCGGTGTCGATGCCAACGCGCTGCAGCGTCCGAAGCGGTTCTTCGGCGCGGCGCGCAATATCGAGGAAGGCGGGTCGCTGACCATCATCGGCACGGCGCTGATCGAAACCGGCAGCCGCATGGACGACGTGATCTACGAAGAGTTCAAGGGCACCGGCAACATGGAAGTGCACCTGGAACGCCGCCTCGCGGAGAAGCGTGTTTATCCGTCGATCAACCTGAACAAGTCGGGCACGCGCCGCGAAGAACTGCTCATCAAGCCGGACCTGCTGCAAAAGGTCTGGGTGCTGCGCAAGTTCATTCACGACATGGACGAAGTCGAAGCGATGGAATTCCTGCTCGACAAGATCCGTCAGACGAAGAGCAACTCCGAGTTCTTCGACATGATGCGCCGCGGCGGGAGTTGATCTCCTGCTCGACACAAAAAACCGCCTGCACCGTCAGGCGGTTTTTTTATGCTCGCCGGGGTGCCGCCCTTCGTACAATCGATCTGTCTTCACGATCCGCACGACCGATGGCCAATCTTTTCACCCGCTGGCTCGGCGCGCAACGCCGCGAGCGCGCGCTGCGCAAACACGCTATCGACGACGCCCTCTGGCAACGCACGCTCGATGCGTTCCCGTTTTACCGCCACCTGAACGCGGCCGACCGCGAGCGTCTGCGCGAGACGACGAGCCTCTTTATCGCGCAGAAGGAATTCTCGACCGCGCATGGACTCGAGCTGACCGACGAGATGATCGTGTCGATCGCCGCGCAAGCCTGTCTGCCGGTGCTCAATCTGGATCTCGATCTGTATGGCGGCTGGGTCGGCGTGATTGTTTATCCGGGCGAGTTCGTCATCAGGAAGACGGTGGAGGACGAAGCCGGCGTCGTTCACGAGATCGAGCACGACGCGAGCGGCGAAGCATGGGAAGGCGGGCCGGTCGTGCTGTCGTGGGAAGACACGCAGATGGCCGATGCCTCGGACGCGTACAACGTCGTCATCCACGAGTTCGCGCACAAGATCGACATGGTCAACGGCGAAGCCGACGGGCATCCTCCGCTCTTTCGCCGCTGGCACGCGCCGCTCGACAACGCCGCGTGGTCCGACATCTTCGATAACGCCTACGACCAGTTCTGCGCCCGCGTCGATGCCGTGCCGCAGCGGCGCTGGAGCCGTTTCGAGCGCGAATCGCTGATCGATCCTTATGCGGCGGACCATCCGTCGGAGTTCTTCGCCGTGTGCAGCGAGGCGCTCTTCGTCACGCCGGACGCATTCGAATCCGGGTACCCGGAGCTCTATCGGCTGCTTGCGCGGTATTACCGGCAGGATCCGGCGAACGTCGGTGCGCTGGCCGGCTTCTCCGCGTGACCGCAAAAAGTGTCGAGCGGCTGATTTTCTGGCATAATCGCCGTTTTTCGACCCCAGGCAAGTGACTCGCGAAAAGCGCCGTGAAACGGTGCGGCGGGTTGGCTACCGCCAGATACCAGGAAAGACCATGAAAGAAGGCATTCACCCGAATTATCGCGAAGTCCTGTTCGTCGACATGTCGAACGACTTCCGTTTCGTGACCCGCTCGACCATCCAGACGCGCGAGACCGCCGAATTCAACGGCAAGACGTACCCGCTCGCGAAGATCGAAGTGTCGTCGGAATCGCACCCGTTCTACACCGGCCAGCAGAAGATCATGGACACGGCCGGCCGCGTCGAGAAGTTCAACAACAAGTTCGCACGCTTCTCCGCCAAGAAGTAAGTTGGGCTTTAGGTTTCAGCAAAAAGGGCAGCTTCGGCTGCCCTTTTTTGTCGGCGCGCGGTTTGTGCGTCGCGCCGCTGCATCGCAAGCGTGGAGCCGGGTCCCGCATTGAACGCTGCAACCCGCGACACGACTACAATGCCGGATGCTCCAGCCACGCTGCGTTTCGGCACATCTCTCAGGCCCGTCTTTTCACCAAGCTTCTCGCATGCGATCTGTCGTTCGTCTGACCGCCTCCGCCACCAGCGCCCTGCCGCGCTGGCTGCTGCTCGCCATCTGCATCACCTATGCGTCGTTCGGCCTCTTCGGCCGCGATCCCTGGAAGAACGAAGACGCGGCCGGCTTCGGCGTCATGTGGACGATGGCCAACGGCGACGCCCGCGACTGGCTCCTGCCGAACCTGATCGGCAAAGCCGCCACCGGCGACGGTCCGCTGATGTACTGGCTCGGCGCGACGTTCATTCGCGTGCTGAGTCCGTGGGTCGATGCGAGCAACGCATCGCGCGTCATCACCGGGCTGCTGTTCTGTCTCGCGTGCGCGTTCGTGTGGTACTCGGCCTATCTGCTTGGCCGGCGTGACGAAGCCCAGCCCTTCAAATACGCTTTCGGCGGCGAGCCAGAACCGCGCGACTACGGCCGCACGCTCGCCGATGGCGCGCTGCTCATCCTGCTCGCGTGCTTCGGTCTTGCGGAACGCGGCCACGAAACCACGCCGCAACTCGCGCAGTTCGCCGGCACCGCGATGCTCATCTACGGCCTCGTGCGCAGCCTCGACAAGCCGATCCACGGCGCGCTCGTGTGGGGCGCGGCGATCGGCGTCGTCGGGTTGTCGAGCTCGCCGGTGCTCGTGTTCGCGCTGCTGCTTTGCACGCTCGCGATGACCGTCATCGTGCGTCAGGTACGCGCCGCGCCGCTGCTGATCTACGGCTTGCCGGTTGCGGTCGTGCTGATCGCCGCCTGGGTGCTGCCGACGCTGCACTTCTTCCCCGACGACGGCGAATGGTGGCTGCGTCAATGGTGGCGCAACAGCTTTCATACTTTCACCGCGCCGCCGTCGCTGGAACTGGGCTACGCGATCAAGAACCTCCCGCTCTTCACGTGGCCCGCGTGGCCGCTCGCGATCTGGGCGTTCGTGAGCTGGGGCGGCATGCGCCGCTCGCCGCACGTCGCGGTGCCCTTGTCGATCATCGGGCCGCTGCTGGTGCTGGTCGTGCTGCAGGCGCACGAAACCAACCGGCTCTTCATGCTGCTGCTGCCGCCGCTCTCGGTGCTCGCGACGTTCGCGCTGCCCACGCTCAAGCGCGGCGCGATCAACGCGATCGACTGGTTCGCGATGCTGAGCTTCACGATCATCGGCACGCTGGTCTGGCTCGTGTGGACGGCCGGCATGTTCGGCTTTCCCGCGCCGATGGCCCGCAATCTTGCGCGTCTGGCGCCGGGCTTTCATCCCGAGTTCAAGCTGATTTCGTTCGTCTGCGCGGTCGCCGTGACGGTCTGCTGGTTCATGCTCGCGCGCTGGCGTCTCACGCGTCATCCGAAGGTGCTGTGGCGCAGCGTCGTATTGTCGAGCGCCGGCACCACGCTGATGTGGGTGCTGCTCATGACATTGTGGCTTCCGGTGGTCAACTATAGCCGCACCTATCGCGACGTCGCGGAGCAGATCGCATCGCATCTTCCGCCTGATTACACCTGCATCTCCCCGGCGCGTCTGGGCGACGCGCAGATCGCCACGTTCGCCTATTTCGGCGGCATGCAGTTTGCATTCGACGAAGACTGCGACGTGATCCTGCGTCAGGATCGCGCGGACTTCGGCGATCCGTCGTCCATGTCGACGTTCGAATGGAAGCTCGTCTGGGAAGGCCGGCGCGTCGCCGATCGCGACGAGCGGTTCCGACTGTATGTGCGCATCCAGCGTCCGGTGCCACCGCCGACAAAACCCGAGCGCAAGCGCAGCCTGCGCCGGCCGCAATAAAAGGACATGACCTCGATATCACCCGTTCGTACCGGCACGACCGGCATGTGGAGCGATGTGCGAAAGATCGCATCGCTTGCATGGCCCGTGCTGATCGGCCAGCTCGCGGTGATCGCGTTCGGCGTGATCGATACCGCGATGGTCGGCCGCTTCTCCGCCACCGATCTCGCCGCGCTCGGCCTCGGTTCGTCGATCTATATCTCCGTCTACATCGGGCTCACGGGCATTCTCGTCGCGCTGCAGCCGATCGCCGGGCAACTCTTCGGCGCGGGCCGCGAAAGCGAGATCGGCGAGGAGACGCGTCAGGCGCTGTGGCTCGCGGCGGTGCTGACCGTCGCCGGTTTCGTGCTGCTCTATTTTCCCGAGCCGCTGCTGAGTCTCGCCAAAGCCCCGCCCGCGCTGCATGACCGCACGGTCGACTATCTGCGCATCCTGTCGTTCGGCTTGCCCGCGAGCCTCGCGTTTCGCGTCTACAGCTCGCTGACGAACGCGGTCGGCAAGCCGCGGCTCGTAATGTTTCTGCAGATCGGCGGACTCGCGCTCAAGTTTCCGCTCAACACCTGGTTCATCTTCGGCGGCTTCGGCGTGCCCGCGCTCGGCGGGCCGGGCTGCGCGCTCGCGAGCACGCTCATCAACTGGGTGCTGGCGATCGTCGGCATGACGGTGCTGCTGAAGTTCGAATTCTTCCGTCCATTCGGCATCTTCTCGCGCTTCACGTGGCCCGTGTTCAAGCGACAGGTCGCGCTCCTGCGGCTCGGCATTCCGATGGGCCTCTCGTACCTGATCGAAGTGACGTCATACACGTTCATGGCGCTCTTCATCTCGCGCTTCGGCACGACGACGCTCGCCGGTCATCAGATTGCGGGCAATCTCGGCGCGGTGCTGTACATGACGCCGCTGTCGATCGGCATCGCATCGTCCACGCTGGTCTCGCAGGCGCTCGGCGCGCAACGCTTCGACGATGCCGCGTCGATCTCGCGTCACGGCATCGGCATGGCCTGCGTCCTGGCGCTCGGGTATGGCGTCGCGCTGCTTGCCGCACGGCCGCACGTGATCGGCGCCTACACGCCCGATCCAAACGTCATCGCCGCGGCGATGCCGCTCGTGCTCATCATCTTCTTCTATCACCTCTGCGACGCGCTCCAGATCACCACGGCGTTCATCCTGCGCGCGTACAAGGTGACGATCGTGCCGACCGTCATCTATGCAATCGCGCTGTGGGGCATCGGACTCGGCGGCGGCTATCTGCTGGGCTTCGACGTCGGCGGCGCGGTGCCCGCTTCGCTGCAAGGCGCACGCGGTTTCTGGATCGCCAATTCGCTGAGTCTCGGCGTGGCGGGCGTCGGCCTCTTTCTCTACTGGCGGCGCGTGAGCACCCGGCATATCAGCACCGTCGACCTGCGCTGAGCCAATTCGTCGCAAAGCGTCAACGCTTTCGCACGGGCAGCAAGAAGGACGTAGGCGTCCAGTAGAATCGCGCGTCGAGGAACCCTCGGAGCGAGTGGATGAGCCGCGTTATCAGCAAACAAAAATGGATCCTGGCCGCAACCACCGTACTCGCCGCGCTTGCGTTGAGCGTGGCGAATCATCGGGCCGATGCGGCGCGCGCCGTCAGCGTGTCGCCGCAAGGCAAGGTCGCCCAGGTGAGGCAGGTCGTCGTCAAGTTCGACGAAGCAATGACCGCGTTTGGCGGCCCCACTGCCGCCGCCCCGGCGAAGCTCGCATGTGACGGCGCGCCGGCCGCTGCCACGGCGGGCAGCGCGCGCTGGATCGACCAGAAGACGTGGGCTTTCGACTTCAACAGCGATCTGCCGCCCGGCGTGCGCTGCGCCGTCGATCTCAACGCGGGCATCAAGTCCGCCGCAGGCAACGCGCTTGCGGGTCCGAGTCACTTCACTTTCCAGACCGGCGGTCCGTTCGTGACGCGCATCGAGCCGCGTGGCGGCGACATCGAAGAAGATCAGGTCTTCGTGCTGCGCCTGAACGGTCCGGCCACGCAAGCCTCCGTGCTCGATCACCTCTGGTGCGAATCGAGCGCGCTCGGCAACCGCATCCCTGTGCGCATGACCGATGACGCGACCCGCACAGCTCTTCTCGAACATTTCCGCTACCAGAAAGAAAGCGATCGCGTGCTCACGCTCGCGTGCCAGCAACGGCTGCCGTCCGCGTCGAAGATGCAGCTCGTCTTCGGACAAGGCGTGACTGGGCCGAGCGGCATCCCGAACGACGTCGAGAAGCGCTTCGACTACACCGTGCGCGAACCGTTCAAGGCAGGCTTCACGTGCGAACGCGAGAACGCCAACGCGCCGTGCACGCCGCTGAGTCCGGTCCGCCTCTCGTTCACCGCGCCGATCAGCCGCGCGGACGCAGCGAAGTTCGTGTTGCGCGGGCCGAACGGCAGCGTCGCCCCGCGCTTCAATCCGGACGACAAGGATGCCGAAGTAAGCGCCGTCGAGTTCGCCGCGCCACTGCCGGAGCGCGCCGCGCTGACCATCGAAGCACCGTCGAACCTGAAGGACGTAAGCGGCCGCGCGCTCGCCAACGCGGACTTCTTCCCGCTCAAGACGGCCACCGCCGGGATGCCGCCGCTCGCGAAATTCTCGTCGGGATCATTCGGGATCATCGAGCGGTTCGCCGAACCGGACATGCCCGCCATGCTGCCGGTCACGCTGCGTCACGTCGAAGCGGACCTGCACGTGCAAGGGCTCAATGCCGGCGCTTCCAGGATCACCAAGCTCAAGCTCGATGCGGACACGGACATCCGCCAATGGATGCGAACCGTCGACGTGTTCAACGGCATGACGATGCCGCGCTCGAGCGTCCAGGCGCGCATGCCCGAAGCGTTGCATAACGGCATCGCGCCGGTCATCGTGCGCAATCAGGATGGCATCGTGAGCAGCGATCCGGCCATCGACATTCGCTCGCTGTCGCTCCTGACCAAGCGCGCGGGCGTCGAAACGCTGACGCTGCCCGCCGCCGATCCGAAGGCGCTGCGGCCGTTCGAAGTCGTCGGCATTCCGTTCGCGAAGCCCGGGTTTTATGTCGTCGAACTGGCGTCGCCGGCGCTCGGCGCATCGCTCTTGGGCAAGCAACAGTCGATGTTCGTCCGCACGTCGGTGCTCGTCACGAACCTCGGCGTGCATTTCAAGCAAGGGCGCGAAAGCAGCGTCGTCTGGGTGACGACGCTCGACAAGGGCAAGCCCGTGCCGAAGGCGCAAGTGCGCGTGACGGACTGCAACGGCGATCAGGTCGCCACCGCCACCACCGATGCGCTAGGCATCGCGAAGATCGACAAGCCGCTCGCGGCGGCGCGCGAGTGCGGCGAGCGGAGCCTGGCCTATGACGGCTTCTTCGTATCGGCGCGCGTGAACGATCCGGTCACCGGCCCCGACATGGCCTTCGTGCAATCGGACTGGAATCGCGGCATCGAATCGTGGCGCTTCAACGTGCCGACGGACATGAGCGTCACGCGCACCGCACGCGCCCACACGATCTTCGACCGCACGCTGCTGCGCGCGGGCGAAACGGTGTCGATGAAGCATCTGCTGCGCGTCGAGACGCTCGGCGGCTTCGCGTTCGCGAAGAAGTATCCGACGCGCGTGACCATCCGCCATATCGGCAGCGGGCAGACCTGGCATCTGCCGCTCGCGTGGGCCGCGGACCATAGCGCGGATTCCACGTTCAACGTGCCCGCAGCGGCGAAGCTCGGCGAGTACAGCGTATCGCTCGACGACGGCAAGTCCGGCGCAAGCAGCACGGACGACGAGGACAACGGCGGCCCGGTCAGCGAGTCGTACGCGACGGGCAGCTTCCGCGTCGAAGAATTCCGCCTGCCGGTTTTCAAGGGTTCCATTTCGGCCGGCGACAGCAAATCGCCGGGACTCGTCGCCGCGAAGGAAGCGCCGGTTTCGGTGCGACTCGAATACGTGCAAGGCGGGCCAGCGTCGAATCTGCCGGTGCAGGTGTCGGCGCTCGTGCGCGACGCGTACCCGTCCTTCGCTTCGCAATTCGCAGAATTCAGCTTTTCGCCGTATCGCAAGCCGGCGAACGATGGCGCAAGCGCGCCCGCCGAGGATCAGGAAGGCGATGGCGGCGAAGAGCAGCAAGGCGACTCGACGACGAAACTGGTCGCCGACAAGGTGCGCGTGACGCTCGATCGCGATGGCGCGGGCAAGCTGACCGTGATGCCGCTGCCCGCCGTCGATGCGCCGAAGCGCCTCGCGCTCGAAGCCACCTTTGCCGACCCGAACGGCGAGATTCAGACTATCAGCGGCGCGGCGACGCTCTGGCCCGCCGCTGTCGCTGTCGGCGTAAAGGCCGGGCATTGGGTGTCGGTCGGCGATACCGTGCCGGTTCAGGCGCTCGCGCTCGACCTGCAAGGCAAGCCGCGTGCGGGGGTATCGATCGAAATCAGAGGCATTGCGCGCGTGATGTCCAGTTCGCGCAAGCGCATGGTCGGCGGCTTCTATGCTTACGACAACCACAGCGAGACCAGCGACCTCGGCACGCTCTGCAGCGGCAAGAGCGACGATCACGGCCTGCTCTCCTGCGACGCGAAGCTGAAACAGGCGGGCAACGTCGATCTGATCGCGGTCGCGAAAGACGGCGACGGCCACGAAGCCAACGCGAGCACGTCGGTCTGGGTCACGCGCGAGGACGAACTGTGGTTCGGCGGCGAGAACACGGACCGCATCGACGTGTTGCCGGAAAAAACCAGCTACGAGCCGGGCGAAACCGCGCGCTTTCAGGTGCGCATGCCGTTTCGCGCGGCGACGGCGCTCGTCGCCGTGGAGCGCGAGGGCATCGTCGAAACGCGCGTCGTCGAACTGAACGGCAAGGATCCGACCATCGAACTGAAGGTGCAGGACGCGTGGGGGCCGAACGTGTACGTGTCGGTGCTCGCGCTGCGCGGACGCGTGCGCGAGGTGCCGTGGTACTCCTTCTTCACGTGGGGCTGGAAAGCGCCGGTCGAATGGGCGCGTGCGTTCTGGTACGAAGGGCGCCAGTATCAGGCGCCGACGCCGCTCGTCGATCTGTCGAAGCCCGCGTTCCGTTACGGGCTTGCGTCGATCAAGGTCGGCACGGCGTCGCACAAGCTCGCGGTCAGCGTGAGTCCGGACGCGAAGTCGTATTCGGTGCGCACGACGGCGCATGTGAAGGTGAAGGCCGCCCTGCCCGATGGCAAACCCGCGCCGGCCGGCACGCAGATCGCCGTCGCCGCCGTCGACGAAGCCTTGCTCGAACTCATGCCCAACCAAAGCTGGGACGTGCTCGACGCGATGCTGCAACAGCGCGCATACGGCGTGGAAACGGCGACCGCACAAATGGAAATCGTCGGGCGGCGTCACTTCGGGCGCAAGGCGGTGCCCGCGGGCGGTGGCGGCGGACACGGCGCGACCCGCGAACTCTTCGATACCCTGCTCCTGTGGAATCCGCGCGTCACGCTCGATGCCAACGGCGAAGCATCCGTCGATGTCCCGCTGAACGACGCGCTCACGCGCTTCAGGATCGTCGCGATCGCGGCTGTCGGCGCGGGGCGTTTCGGCACGGGCAGCGCATCGATCCAGACGTCGCAGGACCTGCAGCTCATCTCCGGATTGCCGCCGCTCGTGCGCGTCGGCGACGCGTTCCGCGCCCAGTTCACGGTGCGCAACGCGACGTCCCGCACGATGCGCGTCGTGCTTTCGCCGCACGCCGGTCCGCTCGCGCTCGATGCGCGGACCGTCGAACTGGCGGCGGGATCGTCGCAGGAAGTGGCCTGGGATGTAACCACGCCGGATGTGCTCGGCGCGAATGCTTCCGCCAGCCTCGTCTGGGACGTGAGCGCCAGCGAGCAAGGCACGGGCAAGGCCACCGACGCCGTGAAACTCACGCAGCGCGTCGTGGCAGCGATTCCGGTGACGGTGCAGCAGGCGACCATCGCACAGGTCGATGGCACGCTCGCGCTGCCCGTCGCGCCGCCCGCCGATGCGACTAAATCCGCCGATGGCGCGGTGCGCGGCGGCGTCGCGGTATCGCTGCAACCAAAGCTCGCGGACGGCTTGCCGGGCGTGCGCCGCTGGTTCGAGCGGTATCCGTACAACTGCCTCGAACAGCAGACCTCGCGCGCACTCGGCTTGATGGACGCCGCGCAATGGCAAGGCGTGCTCACGCGCATGCCGGCTTATCTCGATGGTGACGGCCTCGCGAATTACTTCCCGCCGTTCGACGATCAGCGCGCGAGCGGCAGCCCGGCGCTGAGTGCGTATCTGCTCGCCGTGACGGACGAAGCCGCGAAGGCGGACCGCCGCTTCGCGCTGCCCGCCGATCTGCGCGACCGGCTGACGGCGGGCCTCGCGAACTTCGTCGAAGGCAAGGTCGAACGCAAGTTCTGGGCGCCGCGCAACGATCTCGACTTCGAGAAGCTCGCGGCCATCGAAGCGCTCTCGCGCTACGGTCTTGCGCAGCCTCGCATGCTCGGCTCGATCACGGTTGCGCCGAACCAGTGGCCGACATCGGCGGTGCTCGACTATTACGCGATTCTGTCGCGCGTCGATGGCATTCCGAATCGCGAAGAGAAGCGCGCGCAGGCCGAGCAGATCATTCGTGCGCGGCTCACGTATCAAGGCACGCGCCTCGGCTTCTCCACCGAGCACGACGATGACCTCTGGTGGCTCATGACGAGCGTCGAGACGAACGCCGCGCGCACTGCCCTGCTCTTCGCCGATGCGCCCGGCTGGAAGGAGGAGATGCCGCGTCTCGTCGCGGGCCTGCTCGCGATGCAGCAGCACGGCGCATGGCAGACGACCACGGCCAATCTGTGGGGATCGCTCGCGGTCGGCCGCTTCTCGCGCCTGTTCGAGAGCACGCCGGTGACGGGCAGCACGGCGCTCGCGCTCGGCTCGTCGGTGCGTGACGTGAACTGGGATGCAGCCGCGCCGGCGGCGATGGCGTCGACGGTATCGGCCACGCCGGTCACGAAGACCGCCAACACGCGCAACACGATGCTGCCGTGGTCGACCGGCTCGCTCACGCTGACGCAAAACGGCACGGGCAAGCCGTGGGCGACCATCGAAAGCCTTGCGGCAGTTGCGCTGAAGGCGCCGCTCGCGGCCGGCTATCGCGTCACGAAGACGGTGACGCCCGTCGAGCCGGCGGTCAAAGGTGTGCTCTCGCGTGGCGACATCGTGCGCGTGCGGCTCGAGATCGACGCGCAAAGCGACATGACCTGGGTCGTCGTCAACGATCCGATTCCGGCCGGCGCGACCATCCTCGGCTCCGGGCTCGGCCGCGATTCCGAAGCGGCGACGCGCGGCGAGAAGCAGGACGGCGCGGCGTGGGCGACGTTCATCGAGCGCAGTTTCGACGGCTATCGCGCGTATTACGACTATCTGCCGAAGGGCGGGCTGAAGGTCGAATACACGATGCGGCTCAACAACGCCGGCACGTTCGGCCTGCCGCCGACGCGCGTCGAAGCGCTCTACGCTCCGTCGACTTTCGGTGCTTTGCCGAATGCGCCGATGGTCGTCAAGCCGCTCGCGGCAAAGTGACATCGTGAAGCGCGCCGCCTGCTTCGTCATCGCGATGGCACTCTGCGCGGCCGCTCACGCCGCGCCGGGCTTCGACGAGGTGCGCGCGAACTGGCGCAGCTCCGACTGGCTGCTGCTCGACCGCGACGGCGAAACGCTGCAACGCACGCGCATCGACAAGAGCGCGCGGCGCGGCGACTGGATCGCGCTTGCGGAGATGTCGCCGGCGCTGCGCGAAGCGATCGTCGTTTCGGAGGACAAACGATTCTACGAGCACGCGGGCGTCGACTGGCGCGGGGCCGCCGCCGCCGCGTGGGGCAACTTGTGGAACACGCGCACGCGCGGCGCATCGACGATGACGATGCAGCTGACCGGTCTTATCGGCGATGAAGGCAGGAAGCCGTCCGGGCGGCGGTCGCTCGCGGAAAAAGCGCAGCAGACGGTCAGCGCGTTGTGGCTCGAGCGCACGTGGCGCAAGGATCAGATCCTCGAAGCGTATCTGAACCTCGTGCCGTTTCGCGGCGAGATCATCGGGCTGTCGGCGCTGTCGCAGACACTCTTCGACAAGGCGCCGTCGGGCCTCGACGAGCGCGAAGCCGCGCTGGCCGCCGCGCTCGTGCGCGCGCCGAATGCGCCGTATGCGAAAGTCGCGGCTCGCGCGTGCCTCATCCTGCGCGACATGCAGTCCTTGCACGCAGACGGCAAACAGAAGGCCGCCGATCCCTGCGTCAATCTCGACAGCTACGCGCAACTGACGCTCACGCGCACGGCCTCAGCGCCGTCGTACGCGCGCGGCGGCGATGCGCTCGCGCCGCATCTCGCGCGGCGCATCGCGGGTGAAGTGCATCCCGCAGCCGGCGCGCGCGTGCGTTCGACGCTCGATGCGCGGCTTCAGCGCTTCGCCCGCGACACGCTCGCCCGCACGCTGGCCGAGCTGAACGCGCGCGCGCATCCGCGCAACGTGCATGACGCGGCGGCGATCGTCATCGACAATGCTTCGGGCGATGTGCTCGCGTGGGTCGGATCGGCGGGCGGCTTGTCGAACGCACCCGAGGTCGATGCCGTGCTCGCGCAACGTCAGGCCGGCTCGACGCTCAAGCCTTTTCTGTACGCCCAGGCGATCGACGAAAAGCGCCTGACCGCCGCCACGCTGCTCAACGACGCCCCGCTCGATCTCGCGACGGGCGGCGGCCTCTATATCCCGCAGAACTACGATCACGACTTCAAGGGCTGGGTGAGCGTGCGCACGGCGCTCGGCTCGTCGCTGAACGTGCCGGCCGTGCGGGCGCTCGTGCTGGTGACGCCGCATCGCTTTGCGAAGACGCTCGTCGCGCTGGGCCTGCCGCTGTCGCAAGCGGGCGATTACTACGGCTTCAGCCTCGCGCTCGGCAGCGCCGATGTGACGCTCGCGTCGCTTACGAATGCGTATCGGGCGCTGGCGAACGGGGGCATCGCGCGGCCGGTTTTCGATCTGGCGGACCATCCGGCGGCGCCTGCCGGAACGCGCGCGTTCAGCCCGGAGGCGAGCTTCATCGTCACCGACATGCTCGCCGACAACAACGCGCGCACCCGCACGTTCGGCTTCGACAGCGTGCTCGCTACCCGCACGTTCAGCGCGGTCAAGACCGGCACCAGCAAGGACATGCGCGACAACTGGACGGTCGGGTTCACCTCGCGCTATACGGTGGGCGTGTGGGTCGGCAACGCGGACGGCGCGCCGATGTGGGACGTCTCCGGCGTGACGGGCGCAGCGCCCGCGTGGAATGCGCTCGTCAACTATCTGCATCGGCGTACAGGCAGCCGCGCGCCCGATGCGCCGCCGGGCGTCGTGAAGACGCGCGTCGCGTATCAGGACAATATCGAGCCGGCGCGCGACGAATGGTTCGTGCGCGGCACGCAGATGGACCGGATCGGCCTGACGGCGACGGCTGCGGCGGCAACCCGCACCGTGCGCCTCGATGCGAAGGCCGCGAAAATCGGCGCACCGACCGACGGCACCATTTTCGCGCTCGATCCAGACATTCCGCCCGCGCGCCAGCGCGTGTGGTTCGAACGCACGGGCGGCGGCCGTCTTGTCTGGCGGCTCGATGGCAAGCCGTTCGGTCACGATGCCCGCGCCGCCTGGCTACCGTGGCCCGGCCGGCATGTGCTCGAACTCGTCGATGCGCGCGGCGACACGGTCGACAAGGTCGGCTTCGAAGTGCGCGGTGCGTTTGCAAAGACAGCCCGGCCGGCATCAAAATAGGTTGCCTGGATCACGCGAACATTGGCATCGCGAAAGTTCTCTCGCCGGCGATTGCTTCGCCGCAGGCTTCTTATCTCTCCGACGTTAAAGATTGTGCGCAAACGCGGCGCATCCTGCCGGGTCATGCAAAATGCCCACGGTCCCCGCTCAGGGCGGGAAATTGTCCTATGCTTGACGGCGTTGCCCGCCTGATTCCTTCGGCGGTACGTGCCTGAGCGTTTCCAATCCACTGTTTCGATTCCTTTGTCCGGAGTGTCGTCATGCTGAAAAAGCTGTTGATGCTGTGCGTTGCGTTCATGCTGTCCATCGGCGCCGCGTTGGCCGCCGTCGATGTCAATACCGCCGACCAAGCCGCGCTCGAAGCGGTGAAAGGGCTTGGGCCGGTAAAATCGAAGGCCATCGTCGATGAACGCACGAAGAACGGACCGTATAAGGACGCGGACGATCTCGCGAACCGTGTGAAGGGCCTCGGCACGAAATCGGTGGCGAAGCTGGAGGAGAATGGACTGACCATCGGCGGCTCGTCGCTGCCGCCGACCGGCAAGACCTCGACGCCCTCGTCGACGAAGCCGCAAGGCGGCGCGGCGCCCAATTCGACCGTCAGGTCATCGACGGCGGCGACGGCAGCGACATCCCCCGCGGCCACGAACGAGCGGACGCCGGCTGTGACGCCGGCGTCGGGCCCGTCCACTGCTTCCGGCAAGAAGAAATCGAGCGCGACGAGTGCCGCAGCATCGGCACCGGCCGCGACGAGCGACGCGCAAGCGTCCAAATCAAAGCGCAAGAAAGACAAAGCGGCGAGCGCCACGGCCGCCAGCGGTCTGTGATGCGCGACGTTACCCGAAAACCTTTTGTAGTGAGATAGAAATGAGCCTACTCGATATCCTCGCCTCCTCCCTCGGCAATTCTTCGCAACAAGGCGGCCAGAGCGGCGGCGGTCAGGCCGCGCTGATCGCGGCGGCGCTTGAGTTCGTCAACAGCCAGCCTGGCGGCATCGCGGGCCTGATTCAGCGTTTTCATCAAAACGGCGCGGGCGATATCGTGTCGTCGTGGATCGGCACGGGTGAGAACAAGCCGATTAGCCCGGGACTGCTGACTAATGTGCTCGGCTCCGAGAATGTCGGCGCGCTGGCGCAGAAGGCGGGCGTGTCGGGCGATCAGCTTTCGGGATTGCTGGCGACGGTGCTGCCGCATATCGTCGACCGTGCTACGCCGAACGGCGAAGTGCCGCCGGAAGGAAAGCTGGATCTGACGGGCGTGCTGGGGTCGCTGGGCGGCCTCGCCGGGCTGTTCGGGGGAAGCGAGAGCCCGAAGCAGGGATAAGACGCGGTTTGTCCCGCATTGGGATGACTTAAAAGCCCCGCCCGGCGAAGCCGGGCGGGGCTTTTGCTTTTTCGATTTCGTGGATTGAAGAAAGGCGCGCATGCGGTTCAAGCGAACCGATGGCGTTTCGCCGTAGTGGCGCAAGCACGCAGCTACGCGACAAACGCGATCACGCACGGCCCGCGCGATGTGCGGGCGCTGCTGCCGATGCCCGCGGAGGATGCTGCGATGGCGCGCAGTCGGCCAGGTTGGTGGGAGGTTCCCACGCGATCGACCCTCCCGCGTCTCACCGCTATCAGCTTTTTCAATTCACTATGCAGAAAGTGACAGTCCGTATGGGCTGAACAGCGAGGTGCATTTGATACGGCATCCAAACTAAGTACCGGAGCCACCGCATGCGGATTTCCGACTTCGGAATTCCGTACTACGATTCGAACGTTTTGCGACGATGGAAACGCCGCGACGGTTGCCAAGTCGTCGCTGACATGGACATCTCATTGCTGCGTGAACCGCCAAAAAGACTTCATTCAGGCGCAAGAGATCGCGCCGGGAGCGCGAGCCGTGCTTCATCAGGCTAGCCAGTTCTAACGACGTACTACTCAAGAAAAAAGGCAACGGTCCCCCGTTGCCTTCCAACCGCTCCCCCGCCTCAGCAAGGGAGCGAACCACACCTTAATGCACCACCCGGTCAAACACGAACTCGCCATCCCGGATATCAACCGGAATCACATCCTTAGGCCCAAAGCGCCCTGCAAGAATGAGCTTGGCCACCGGATTTTCGATCTCCTGCTGAATCGCCCGCTTCAACGGCCGCGCACCGAACACCGGGTCATAACCCACCTTCGCGATCTGCTCCAGGGCCGCATCCGACACGTCGAGCTGCATATCCAGCTTGGCCAGCCGGTCATGCAAGCGCTGCAGTTGAATCTTCGCGATCGACTCGATATTTGCCCGGTCGAGCGAATGGAACACCACGACATCATCGATACGATTCAGGAACTCCGGCCGGAAATGCAGTTTCACTTCCTCCCAGACCGCGTCTTTCACCTTGTCGTGCGGTTCGTCGACCATGCCCTGAATCACATGCGATCCGAGGTTCGACGTCATCACGATCACCGTGTTCTTGAAGTCCACGGTACGGCCCTGTCCATCGGTCATGCGGCCATCGTCCAGCACTTGCAGCAGCACGTTGAACACATCCGGATGCGCCTTCTCGATTTCATCGAGCAAGATCACGCTATACGGCTTGCGGCGCACCGCTTCAGTCAGATAGCCGCCCTCTTCATAACCGACGTATCCCGGCGGCGCGCCAATCAACCGCGCGACGCTGTGCTTCTCCATGAATTCGCTCATGTCGATGCGGATAAGATGCTCCTCCGAATCGAACAGAAACGCCGCAAGCGCCTTGCACAGTTCCGTCTTGCCGACGCCCGTCGGCCCCAGGAACAGGAACGAACCATACGGACGGTTCGGATCGGAAAGACCCGCGCGTGAACGGCGGATCGCATCGGCCACCGCGCCGATCGCTTCATCCTGGCCGACGACGCGCTCATGCAGCTTGCCTTCGATCTGAAGCAGCTTCTCGCGCTCGCCCTGCATCATGCGCGACACGGGGATGCCCGTCGAACGCGACACCACTTCCGCGATTTCCTCCGCGCCGACCTGCGTGCGCAAGAGACGCGGACGCGTCGGATTGTTCTGCTCCTGCGATTCGGCCTGCGTGACCTGCTTCAGCCGCGCTTCGAGCTCGGGCAGCTTGCCGTACTGCAACTCGGCGACCTTCTCGAGCTTGCCCTCGCGCTGCAAACGCGCGATGTCGGCGCGCGCTTTCTCGATCTCTTCCTTCAGTTGCGCGCTGCCCTGCACCGCGGCCTTCTCGGCGGTCCAGATCTCTTCGAGATCGGAATACTCGCGGTTGAGCCGCTCGATTTCCTCTTCGATGAGCTGCAGCCGCTTCTGCGACGCCTCGTCCTTCTCCTTCTTCACCGCCTCGCGTTCGATCTTCAACTGAATGAGACGGCGATCCAGCTTGTCCATCTCTTCGGGCTTCGAATCGATTTCCATCTTGATGCGCGACGCCGCTTCGTCGATCAGATCGATGGCCTTGTCGGGCAGAAAACGGTCGGTGATATAGCGATGCGACAGTTCCGCCGCCGCGACGATCGCCGGATCGGTGATTTCGACGCCGTGGTGAAGCTCGTACTTCTCCTGCAAGCCGCGCAGGATCGCGATGGTCGCTTCCACCGACGGTTCATCCACGAGCACTTTCTGGAAACGGCGCTCGAGCGCCGCATCCTTCTCGATGTACTTGCGGTACTCATCGAGCGTCGTCGCGCCGATGCAATGCAACTCGCCGCGCGAGAGCGCAGGCTTCAGCATGTTGCCCGCATCCATCGCGCCTTCGGCCTTGCCGGCGCCGACCATCGTGTGAATTTCATCGATGAAGACGATCGTCTGCCCTTCGTCCTTCGCGATGTCGTTCAGCACGGCCTTCAGGCGTTCCTCGAACTCGCCGCGATACTTCGCGCCGGCGAGCAGCGCCGCCATGTCGAGCGACAGCACGCGCTTGCCCTTGAGCGTCTCCGGCACTTCGCCGTTGACGATGCGCTGCGCGAGACCTTCGACGATCGCCGTCTTGCCGACGCCCGGCTCGCCGATCAACACGGGGTTGTTCTTCGTGCGGCGCTGCAAGATCTGAATGGAGCGGCGGATTTCGTCGTCGCGGCCGATCACCGGATCGAGCTTGCCGGCGCGTGCGCGCTCGGTCAGATCGACGGTGTATTTCTTGAGCGCCTCGCGCTGGCTTTCGGCGTCCTGGCTGTTGACCTGCGCGCCGCCTCGCACCGCGTTGATCGCGGCTTCCAGCGCACGCCGCGTGAGCCCGTGCTGCTTCGCGATGCGGCCGGCCTCGCCTTTGTCATCGGCGACCGCCAGCAGGAACATTTCGCTCGCGATGTAGGTGTCGTTGAGCTTCTGCGCTTCCTTGTCGGCGTTGTTGAGCAGGCCCGCCAGATCGCGGCTGACTTGCACGTTGCCATCGGTGCCCTGCACTTGCGGCAGACGGCCGATCGCGTCGTTGACCGCCGACTGCAGCGCCTGAACCTGCACGCCGGCATGCGACAGCAGCGAGCGCGCGGAGCCGTCGCGCTGCGCGAGCAACGCGGACAGCAGATGCACAGGCTCGATATATTGATTGTCGTTGCCGACCGCCAGACTCTGCGCGTCGGACAAGGCTTCCTGAAATTTGGTGGTGAGTTTGTCGATTCTCATTTTTGGACAGCTCCAATTCTGAATACGACGAAAATGAGGCGGTTTCGCCCGCTTTCAAGCACGGTTTCGCTCAACCAGCGCATTTTTTTGGGTCTTTGGCGCGCGGATGGCGTCCGCGGATTCGGCCATAGCGCGAACGGACGTTCAGCGCGGCGTATCGGACGATACGATCGCAATCGCGGGCCTGGCACCCTCATTCGCGACGCCCAGCAGCCGCGCGAGTTCGTTCTCCGGCTCGGAGAGTTCGGCAACGGTACGCTTGTCGAGTTCGGCGAGAAACGCATCGCGGGCGGCGGCGAGCGCGCCGCGCAACCGGCAGACCGGCTGGATCACGCAATGGCGATGATCGCTTTCGCGCGCGAAACAGCCGACGATCGCGAAATCGCTCTCCGTCGCCCGCACGATCTCTCCGATCGTCAGCGAACGCGCCCGCTCGGCGAGCCGCAGGCCGCCGCGCCGCCCGCGCACCGTCTCCACCCAGCCCAGGTCTCCCAGTTGCTGGACGATCTTCATCAGATGGTTCCGCGAGATGCCGTAGGCGTCGGCGATTTCCTGAATCGTCGAAAGGCCCGACGGCCGCACCGACAAGTAGAGCAGGACGCGCAACGCATAATCGGTGTAGTCGGTCAGTCGCATGATGTCGTGCGATGAGTGAAGAGCCGGGTGCGGCAATAAATCCGCGCGATCCCAAGGGGCGATCGACCCGCGTGGGCGTCACGCGGTCTAATATCCGGGCGCAGCCTGCATGAGACACGCATTTTGCGCCACATGAGTGCCTGTCGTCAGGAAATACCCCATCGACGTCTGCCCGACCGATTTACGCCATGAGTCAAGACCCACCGAGCGCCGCCGACACGCGCGAGCGCGAACCGAACGAAACCAACATCCGCGCGCTGGTCGAAGCGTTTTACCGCCGCGTGGACGACGATCCCCTGCTCGGCCCGATCTTCGCCCGCGAACTGGCCGGCCGCTGGGACGAGCATCTCGCGAAGATGACGACCTTCTGGTCGAGCCTCGTGCTCGGTTCGAAGCAGTATCGCGGTAACGTGCAGGAGGCGCATCGGCCGCTGGAAGGCATCGAGCCGCGTCATTTCGCGCGCTGGCTGTCGCTGTTCCTGAACATGGTCGAAGCGCGCTACGCGCCGGCCGCCGCGGTGCAGTTCATGGAACCGGCGTTGCGCATCGCGCAGAGTTTGCAGTTGAGCAAGTTCGGCTGGGACTACCAGATTCCCGTCGAACAAGAGGAACTGCTCGCGGCGCTGAAACGCCAGCGCACCGCCGGCAACGATGAGCCACGCTTTCCCGAGCGCCCCGCCGGCGAGCCATTTCCCGCGAAATTCGTCGGCAAGCCCGTTGACGAGCGATAACCATCAGCTTCCCGGCGTCGTCCAGCGCGCGAGCGCGGCGTCGTCGGATTCGCGGGCGTCCACCCAGCGCTCGCCGCGTTCGGTCTTCTCCTTCTTCCAGAAGGGCGCTTGCGTCTTCAGATAGTCCATTACGAACGCGCACGATTCGAACGCTTCCGCGCGATGCATCGCCGTCGTCGCGACGAGCACGATCTGATCGAGCGGTTTCAGCTTCCCCACGCGATGCACGATCAGCACGTCCGAGCCCGGCCAGCGCTCGCGCGCCTGATCGGCGATCGCTTCCAGCGACTTCTCGGTCATGCCCGGATAGTGCTCGAGTTCCATCGTCTCGATGGCGCTGCCTTCGTTCAGGTCACGCACCGTGCCGATGAAGCACGCCACCGCGCCGACCTTCGGATTGTCGGCGCGCAGTGCGGCGACTTCCGCGCCGAGATCGAAATCGGCTTCCTGCACGCGGATTTTGGCGGGCGTCGTCATGTCAGCCGCCCGTCACCGGCGGGAAGAACGCGACTTCGCAGCCATCGGTGATGCGCTGCGAGGCGTTCGTCATCACGTGATTGCAGGCCATGCGCAGCGCGCGGCCTTCCGCGAGCGTCTCGGCCCAGGCGCCGCCGCGCATGCGCAGCCAGGCGCGCACGTCGCCGACATTGACGACCGTATCCGGCACGCTCACGGTCTCGTTCGCGACGCCCAGCGCCTCGCGCACGCTCGCAAAAAATCTCAGTTCGACTTTCATTTACGCTGGTCCTTCGCCTTCGATTAGCGCATCAATTCTGAAAAGGGGATGAAGCGCACCATCTCGCCGGCGCTGATCGCATGATCCGGCGGATTGTCGATGAGTCCATCGCCCCATACCGTCGACGTTAGCACCGCCGAACTCTGGTTCGGAAACACGTCGAGTCCGCCCGTCTCGTTCACGCGCGCGCGCAGGAATTCGTTGCGGCGGTCGCCCTTCTTCTGCGTGAAGTCGGCGCGCATCGAGTAGACGCGCGGCGCGACGTGCGCCACGCCCGCCAGCCGCAGGATAAACGGCCGCACGAAGAGCAGGAACGTGCAAAAGCTCGATACCGGATTGCCCGGCAAGCCGATGAAATACGCCTCGTCCGGTTCGCTCGCCTGTCCGCGCCTCACCGCGCCGAACGCGAGCGGCTTGCCCGGTTTCATCGCGATCTGCCACATGGCGATGCGGCCTTCCGCCTCGACAGCGGGCTTCACGTGATCTTCCTCGCCGACCGACACGCCGCCGCACGTCAGAATCAGGTCGTGCTCGAGCGCGGCGCGGCGCAGGGTATCGCGGGTCGCGTCCAGCCGATCCGCCACGATGCCGAAATCGGTGACGTCGCAGCCGAGCTTCGCGAGCAGCGCGCGCAGCATGAAGCGGTTCGAGTTGTAGATCGCGCCGGGCGCGAGCGGCTCGCCGGGCATGCGCAGTTCGTCGCCGGTAAAGAAAATCGCGACGCGCACACGGCGCACGACTTCCAGCGACGCGCATCCCACCGATGCCGCAAGCCCCAGCGCCTGCGGCGTCAGTTGCGTGCCCGCCGGCAGGATCACCGCGCCGCGTTCGATGTCCGCGCCCTGCTGCGTGATCCATTCTCCCGCCTCGGGCGCTTGCGCGAACGCGACGCTCCCGTCGCCGGATGCGCGCGCCATCTCCTGCATCACGACCGCGTCCGCGCCCGGCGGCACCGTCGCGCCCGTGAAGATGCGCGCCGCCGTGCCCGCCGCGAGCGGCCCGGCCGTGTGGCCCGCCGGCACCCGCTGCGAAACCGGCAGCGCGACCGGCGCGGCGTCGCTGGCGGCGGCGAGATCGGCGGCGCGGACCGCGTAGCCGTCCATCGAGCTGGTGTGCATCGGCGGGACGTCGAGCGGTGAGATCACGTCGGCGGCCAGCACGCGGCCGAGCGCATCGAGCGTGTCGATGCGCTCGACGCCATCCACCCGGCGCGCGGCATCGAGCAGAAGGCCGAGGGCGTCGGCGGTGGCGAGCATCGGAGGACGGGGTTGTGATGACATGGTTCGCTGAGGCGCGCGGCGCGCTTGTGTAATGAGACGGCAGGTTATGAGCAACTATTGTAGCGAGTAGCCGGCCGGCTTCGCCCGCGCGCGAAGCATCGAAGATAAAGAAACCGAACGACCGTCACGCGCCAAAGCCGCCCCGCCCCGGTGATACACTCGCACCACACTTTCCGCCATCCATTTCCATGAAATTCTGTTCCGTCTGCGGCCATGAGGTCGGCCTGAGCATTCCGCCCGGCGACAACCGCGAGCGCTATGTGTGCGGCCATTGCGGCACCGTGCACTACCAGAATCCGCGCAATGTCGTGGGCACGGTGCCGGTGTGGGACGACAAGGTCCTGCTGTGCCGCCGCGCGATCGAGCCGCGCTACGGCTACTGGACGCTGCCCGCGGGCTTCATGGAAATGGACGAGACGACGAGCGAAGGCGCGGCGCGCGAAACACTGGAGGAAGCCGGCGCGCGCGTCGAGATACAGAGCCTTTTCACGCTGCTCAACGTGCCGCACGTGCATCAGGTGCATCTGTTCTATCTGGCGCGGCTGCTCGACATCGAAGTCGATGCCGGCGAGGAAAGCCTCGAAGTGCGTCTTTTCGAGGAAAGCGAGATTCCGTGGGACGAGATCGCGTTCCCGACGGTCGGGCAGACGCTGCGCTTTTTCTTTGCCGACCGCGCCGCCGGCAATTTCACGCTGCATACGGGCGATATCTTCCGCACCCTGCGTGAAGGCTGAAGCAGCGCCCGCCGATCATGGTCCCCTGGCTCGCATTTGACGATCCGTTCCCGCCCGTCGAGCGCGCGCTCGGCGCATCGAGCGGTGCGCCGGGCTTGCTCGCCGCGAGCGCGGATCTGCTGCCCGCGCGTCTCATCGACGCTTACGGGCGCGGCATTTTTCCGTGGTACTCGGACGGCCAGCCGGTGCTCTGGTGGAGCCCCGACCCGCGCATGGTGCTCGTGCCGGCCGAGTTCAAGGTGTCGCATTCGCTGCGCAAGACGCTCAAGCATGTGGTGCGCGATCCGCTGTGGGAAGTGCGCGTCGACGACGACTTCCCCGCCGTCATGCGCGCGTGCGCGCAGACGCCGCGCGAGGGCCAGCGCGGCACGTGGATCACGGCGGATATCGTGGATGCGTACACGTCGCTGCATCGCCAGGGGAAAGCGCATAGCGTGGAGACGTGGTTCGACGGCGTGCGCGTCGGCGGGCTGTACGGCGTCTCGTTCGGGCGCATGTTCTTCGGCGAATCGATGTTCGCGCACCGCACCGATGCGTCGAAAATCGCGCTTGCCGCACTCGTCGGACACTTGCGCCGCAACGAAATAGAGATGATAGACTGCCAGCAGAACACGTCGCATCTGGCGTCGCTGGGCGGCCGCGAGATTGCCCGCCGCGCGTTCGTCGCGCATCTGCGCAAGGCAGTCGCCGAACCGCCCATTGCCTGGCGCTTCGACAAATCCGTCCTCGCCGGTCTCATCGAGACGCCCGCGCGCTGACGCCTTCGGCGCGTTGCGTCCCGCCAGGCGCGACGCTTGCAACGCAGTACTGACGACAAGCACGATTAGCCAGGCGCCGCTTGCCAACAAGCCGGCGATGCCGGCCACGAGAGACGACGCCTGCGAGAGCCTCCAACGTGACACATCCGAACGAGCTGCCGCTGTCACCGCTTTCCGCGCTGCAATTCTATGCAACAGCGCCTTACCCTTGCAGTTATCTGGAAGGGCGCGTCGCGCGCTCGCAAGTCGCGACGCCGAGCCATCTCATCAACTCCGATGTCTACACGGAACTGGTCAAGGCCGGTTTCCGGCGCTCGGGCGTGTTCACCTATCGCCCTTACTGCGACGGCTGCCGCGCCTGCATTCCTGTGCGCGTGCCGGTCGGGCGCTTCGTGCCGAATCGGGCGCAGCGGCGCGTGTGGAAGCTGCACGGCGATCTCGTCGCGAGCGTTGCGCCTTTGCATTACGACGAAGAGCATTACGCGCTCTATATGCGTTACCAGTCGGCGCGGCACGCGGGCGGCGGCATGGACCGCGACAGCCGCGATCAGTACGAGCAGTTCCTGCTGCAAAGCCGGATCAACTCGCGGCTCGTCGAATTCCGCGAGCGGCCCTCGCCGGACACGCCGGATGCGCCCGGCCCGCTGCGCATGATCAGCATGATCGACATCCTCGGCGACGGGCTCTCGTCGGTCTATACGTTCTTCGAGCCCGATATGCCGAAGACGAGCTTCGGCACGTTCAACATTCTCTGGCAGATCGAGCAGGCGAAAAGCCTCGACTTGCCGCACGTCTATCTCGGCTACTGGATTCGCGAAAGCGAAAAGATGGCGTACAAGGCCAATTTCCGGCCGCTGGAAGGGTTGATCGACGGCCACTGGTCGCTGCTCGATCCCGCCTCGACGCACTCGGCGGGCGCACTGCCGATGCCCGGGCGCATGAACGGCCCGAGCCAGCCGAAATAGCCGCCGCGCGTCCGGGCGCTTCAGGCAGTCCGGCAGACGCGCCAAAGCCGCTAAAATAGCGGTCTCAAAAAATTCGCCGTCGCCGGCTTTCATTTCGTGTTCAGTTCTCTCTACCCGCTCGCGCGTTCGCGCCTCTTTCGCATGGACGCGGAAGACGCGCATCACCTGACGCTGCGCATGCTCCGCGCGGCTGGCCGCACCGGACTCGCCGGCATGCTCGGCAGACACGGCCCCGACTCGCCCCGCACGGTGATGGGTCTCACGTTCAGAAATCCGGTCGGCCTCGCGGCGGGTCTCGACAAGGACGGCGCGTGCATCGACGGGCTCGCGGCGCTCGGTTTCGGCTTCATCGAAGTGGGTACGGTCACGCCGCGCGCGCAGCCGGGCAATCCGCGTCCGCGCATCTTCCGGCTGCCGGAAGCGGGCGCGCTCATCAACCGGATGGGCTTCAACAACGGCGGTGTCGATCAGTTCGTCGCGAACGTGCAGGCCGCGCGTTATCGCGGCGTGCTGGGGCTCAACATCGGCAAGAACGCGGATACGCCGATCGAGCGCGCCGCCGACGATTACCTCTACTGTCTCGAGCGCGTTTATCCGTTCGCGAGCTATGTGACGATCAACATTTCGTCGCCGAACACGAAAAACCTGCGTCAGTTGCAGGGCGCAGGCGAGCTCGACGCCCTTCTCGGCGCGCTCAAGGACAAGCAGCAGCGCCTGTCCGACCTGCACGGTAAGCTCGTGCCCCTTGCGCTCAAGATCGCGCCCGACCTCGACGACGAGCAGATCAAGTCGATTGCCGGCACCTTGCTCACGCATCGGATCGACGGCGTGATCGCCACCAACACGACGCTTTCGCGCACCGCCGTCGCGGGCATGCCGCACGGCGACGAAGCGGGCGGGCTGTCGGGGCGTCCGGTATTCGATGCATCGAATGAAGTGATTCGCAAGCTGCGCGCGGAAGTGGGCGCGGATGTGCCGATCATCGGCGTGGGCGGCATTTTTTCGGGCGCGGATGCGCGCGCGAAGCTCGCGGCGGGCGCATCGCTCGTGCAGATTTATACGGGGCTGATCTATCGCGGGCCGGCCCTCGTCACGGAATGCGTCGAGGCGCTTGCATAGGAATATCGACATAAGCAAACGATCTGACGCGCGGCTTGCGTTTTATCTATGATGCCGCACCTATCGGGCGTGCCGCGCGAGACACGCGCCGCCCACAAGCCAACACCAGGAAAACAACACGATGAAACTGTCCACGCTCAAGAAGCTCGTCGCCGCCAGCCTGATCGGCGCATCCTTCACCGCCGTCACCACGGCTGCGCATGCCGAGGATCTGCTCGATCAGGTCAAGCAGCGCGGCACGCTGCGCGTCGGCCTGGAAGGCACGTTCCCGCCGTTCAACTCGAAGTCGCCGTCGGGCGAGCTCGTCGGTTATGACGTGGACATCGCGAAGGCCGTCGCCGCGAAGCTCGGCGTGAAGCCGGAGTTCGTCACGACGGAGTGGAGCGGCATCATCGCGGGCCTGCAGGCAGGCAAGTTCGACGTGATCGTCAACCAGGTCGGCATCACCGACAAGCGCAAGGAAACGCTCGACTTCTCGCCGGCGTACACGTACTCGAACGCGCAACTGATCCAGCGCGCGGACGACAAGCGCGAGTTCAAGTCGCTCGAAGAACTGAAGGGCAAGAAGCTCGGCGTCGGCCTCGGCACGAACTACATGGACATGGCGAAGTCGGTGCCGGGCATCGACGTCAAGACGTATCCGGGCGCGCCGGAATATCTGCGCGATCTGGCTGCGGGCCGTCTCGACGCCGCGCTCAACGACCGTCTGATGCTCGCGTATCTGCTCAAGAACTCGCAATTGCCGCTGCGCACGGGCGCGAGCGTCGGCGCGGGCAACCCGTCGGGCATTCCGTTCAAGAAGGGCAATCCGAAGTTCGCGAAAGCGATCGACGACGCGGTGACCCAGCTCGAGAAGGACGGCACCTTCGCGAAGATCTCCGACAAGTGGTTCGGCATCGACGTGACGAAGCCGGCGAAGTAAGCGCGGGCTGACCGGCATTCGGCAGTGGGCGGCATCGTTTTGCGGTGCCGCCCTTCTTTTTTGGCGTCCGGTTTATGATGGGCGCTTTGCGCGCGGCGCTTGCTTCGGATTCGCGCGCTTTCCGCTTACGTTTCCCCTTTCATGTCCACGACTTCCCTGCTCGTTCAATCGGCGCCGGTGCTGGCGCAAGGCGCGCTACTGACGATCAAGTTCGCGCTCTATTCGATGTTCTTCGGCCTCATCGGGGCCGTCGTGCTCGCGTTGATGGGCATCAGCCGCAACCGAGGCCTGGTCGCCATCGGGCGCTGCTACGTGAGCATCATGCGCGGCACGCCGCTGCTCGTGCAGATATTCGTGATCTATTACGGCTTGCCTAGTCTCGGCATCTCGCTCGAACCGACGCCCGCCGGTGTGATCGCGCTGTCGGCGAACGTCGCGGCGTACCTGTCGGAAAGCATGCGCGGCGCGATTCTCGGCATCCATAGCGGGCAATGGCTCGCGGCGTACAGCCTCGGGTTGTCGCGCACGCAGACCCTGCGCTTCGTGGTCGGGCCGCAGGCGCTGCGCATCGCGGTGCCGAGCCTGTCGAACAGCCTCATCAGTCTCATCAAGGATACGTCGCTCGTGTCGGTCATCACCGTCACGGAGCTTCTCAGAAGCGCGCAGGAAGTGATTGCATCGACGTATCAGCCGCTGCCGCTCTATCTCGCTGCCGCGTTCGTCTACTGGGTGCTGTGCAGCGTGCTAGAAGTCGTGCAGCGCGTGTTCGAGCGGCGTCTCGCGCTGCCGGGACGCCACTAGCGCGCCGCTGACGGTCAGTCGGTCTCGAAGGGAAAGCGCACGCCGAGATCGCGCCGTGCGGCGTCCATGATCGCCATCATGCGCATGGACGTCGCGTGCGGCATGACCGGGCTTTCCGTCGCGCCGGCGCGCAGCAGTTCGCAGAAATGCGCGGTCTCGTAGTTGAGGCCGCCGCCCGTGAACGGCTCGTCCAGTTCGACCGTGCGCCCGTCCGTATAAGCGATGGTCGCGCGCGCCGGATTCCACCAGTTCTCGTGAATCGTCACCGTGCCGAGCGTTGCGCCGATCAGCGCATCGCCGCGCCCCTGCATGTCCAGCCCGCAGAAGGTCTGCGAAATGCCGCGCTCGTGGCGCACGTTCAGACTCGCGAACACGTCGACGCCCGTTGCGCCGACCCGGCCGATGGTTTGCACGTCGATCGCCTCGCCGAGCCAGTCGACTGCGAGAAACGCCTCGTAAATGCCGATATCGAGCAGCGCGCCGCCGCCCGCATCGAGCGAAAACGACGGATGATCCGCTGGCACATTCGCCATCGAGCAACCCGCGCGCACGAGACCGATATCGCCGATCGGATCGCTTTGCAGATGCGCCTTCAGACGGCGATAGAGCGGATAGAACGGCGGCTTCATCGCCTCCATGAAGAGCAGCTTCGATGCGCGCGCCGCATCGATCATGCGCTGCAGCGTGCGCGCGTTCACGGCGGCGGGCTTTTCGCACAACACCGGCTTGCCCGCTTCGAACGCGCGCAACGCGTAATGCGGGTGACTGTCCTGCATCGTCGCGATATATAGAGCGTCGATGTTGTCGAGCAGCGCGTCGAAGTCCTCGAACGCACGCGCGCCAAACGGCTCGGCGAGCGCGCGGGCAGGTTCCGGGCGCCGCGACCACACGCCCGCGAGCGTCGCGCCTTCCACGTGTTGCAGACTGCCGGCGAAGCGCTGCGCGATGCGTCCCGCGCCGACGATGCCCCAGCGGATCGTTTCGAGATTGGTGTTGGTATGCGTCAAGCGCGCCTCCGCGTTGTGTTCGTCGTGCGGGGCATTGTGCCTGAACACGCGTCGCAGAAAGCACAAAGCCGGGACTTCTCCCGGCTTCGCTCGGACAGCATGGTCGCCCTTCGACGGGCGATGGCGTCAGACGCCTGCGGAAGCGTTGACGTCCGGCGGCGTCGCGCGCTCGCCCATGCGCTCGAGCGAAAATGCGCGCCCGACTTCCTCGGCGGCGAGATCGACGAGCGCCCGCGTCGCGCGCTCGGCCCCCGCCGGGTCTTTTGCCTCGATCGCTTCGACGACGTTCAGCTGCGCCGCGAGCGTCGCTTCGCGCACGGACTCGATGCCATCGACGATCGGATTCACCGTCACCAGCGCACCGCGCACGATGGCCGTCATCTGCCTGAAGAACTGATTGCCGCTCGCGGCCACGATGCGCGTGTGCAGCACTTCGTCCGCCGCCTGATAGCCGGGCTCGCCGACATGCAGGCGCGACAGCGCCTCGAAAGCGTCGCGGATGCCGGCGATTTCATCGGGCGTCGCGCGGGCTGCTGCGAGCGCGGCGGCGCGCGGCTCGATCAACATGCGGAATTCGATTACATCGCGCAGAAACGTCTGATCGGGCTTTGCGCGAAAGCGCCAGCTCACCACGTCTTCGTCGATGAGACGCCAGTCGCTCATCGGGCGGATGCGCGTGCCTGTTTTAGGCCGCACGTCCAGCATGTGCCGCGCGAGCAGCATCGAGAGCGCCTCGCGCATCACGGTGCGGCTTACGTCGAATTCTTTCGAGAGAATGTCCTGCGGCGGCAATATCGCGCCATATTTTTGCTCGACGATCCCGGAGACGAGTCCGTCCATGACTTTCGCCACCAGCGACCGCTCTTTGTTTTCATCCATTACGCTTCTCCCCTTTCCGCCTGTCCGTAGCCGTGTGTGTCCGTGCGCATCGCATCGCTTCGCGCGTCCCTTGGCGGCAAGGCACGATGACTGCTTTCGCATTCGATCATCGCGCTATACGTTGCGTCTTCGTGGCGTCGAAAACCAGTCGGGGGGACTCCTGACAGGGTAATCCCTCTCGCCTTTGCACGAATCGCCGCCGTATCTGCCGCTTGCCTTGTCCGTCCGCTTGTTTCTCTTAGCTGCGCTTGCGCCGCGCGCGTGCCTCCATTCATCAGCAAAACTGAGGAATGGCGGCACCGCAGCGCGGCGCTGGCGTTCACTATTTTCGGCCGTGGTATTCGCCGGCCGCTGATACAGTCATTTGAGCAAGCATCCAGTAGGCTTTCTGTGCGAACGCGAACGCTCACCGGATTGGGGGTGGCTATTGTATGACGCGTTGCAGCGAATATCGTGCAGTGCTTAGTACATTCCCCCGACGAATGCGACGCTGGAAACCGCGTTTATCTGCACTTTATGCGGCGCCGTTGGTGGAGCGCGTGCGCCTTGCGTCGATTCGCATCGACCGATGATCGAGCGACTGGCGTTCGGCCAGTGTTTGCTGATAAACCGTCATGTAGTCGCCCGCCACGCGCTCGACCGACAAACGCTCCAGATTCTCTGTCGCACGCACTGCGTACTGGCCGCGCGCCTGCGAATCGATCAGCAGCCAACGCAGCTTTGCCGCGAACTGCGCCGGATCGCCCGGGGGCACGAGGACGCCGGCCGCGCCATCGTCGAGCAAATCGGGGATGCCGCCCACGCGCGTCGCAACGATTGCGCAGCCGGCTTCGCGCGCCTCCGCGATCACGAGCGGGCACGGGTCCTGATGCGAGGCCAGCGCGAACACATCGGCGCACGCGAGATACGGACGCGGATCCGCGACAAAGCCCGTGAACTCCACTGCATCTGCAATGCCGAGTTCGGCGGCGAGCGCTTCCATGGCGCTGCGCTCGGGCCCATCGCCGATCAGGTACAGGTACGGCGCCGGCAGGAATTCGCGCTGATCCTCCGACTGCGTGCGTACCAGCGCAAAGGCCTTCAGCAGATCGGCGATGCCTTTGCGCCGATACAGCCCCGCGACGCACACCACGTTCGGATGCCTCAACCGCACTTGCCTCGCCATCGGCCGGCACACGAGCCGTGGCGCGCCGACCGCACCGTTGAGCACGACCGAGAGCCGCTCCTTGCCGATGCCGCGCTCCTCCAGCGTGAGCGCGACGGCGTCGCTCACGGCGACCATGCGATCGCCGGCGCGCACCAGCGATGCGCTCTTCTGCAACTCATGATGCACCGTCGTCACCAGCGCGAAACGCCGGCGCATGCTGCCGAAGCGCGAGATGAGCGCGCCCGTCATCATGTGCGCGTGAACGATGTCGGGATCGAAACGATCAATGAGTCTGTTGAAGCCCGCGATCATCGACGGCACGCGCCAAGGCTGGCGCGACTGCTGAAGCGGAATATGCGTGATGCCATGCCGGCGCAAGAGCGGCTCGAAACCGCCGCCCGACGAAGCCACTACCACGTCCTGCCCCATCCGCGCCTGCATGCATGCGAGGTCCACCATCATGTTGACGGTGCCGTTGCCGATGGTCTGCGCGTGACTGGCGAGATGAACTATTCGCATGGGGGAGCAGGTTGCACGCGTACCCGTCATACGTGAGTACGCCGGGCGCGTAATTCGTTATTTTTCTGGAATGGAATGACGGATGGCGCGCGAGCGGCTCGACGCGCGCCGGCACGGCTTACAGCAGTTCGTACGTGTCCGCGAATGCGCTTGCGCCGATCTGACGTTTGCCTGAGCCTGTCGCTTCGCGCGCCTGACGGCTCTTTCTCGTCAGACCGATAAAAGGCATCCCGTGTTCAAGGAAAGGTCCTTCGGTCTTTCTGAAGCCGAATGCTTCATAGAAACCGCGCAGGCTGGCGGGCGCCGTCAAACGCACGGCGCGGCCGGGCCAACGTTCCGCACAGACGGCAAGCACGCGTTCGATGAGCGCATGCGCGGTGCCGTCGCCACGACGCAAAGGGCTTGTCAGTATCTTGTCCACCACGACTTCCGGATCTTCGACATCGCCTTCATGAATGCGCGCATAGGCCAGCACTGGCATTGCACGCGTCATGTCGTCGGTGGCGAAGACATGTACGCCGGTTTCATCGCGGCCGTCCGCATCGAGATGAACATGCGATTGCTCGACGACGAACACCGCACTGCGCGCGCGCAGAATCAGATATAGCTCGCGCGCAGTGAGCTGTTCGAAATCCAGGATTTTCCAATTCATGTTCTTTTTCTCCTTGCTTGCCGGTTATCCCGGCGTTGACGATTGAACGTTAAGTCGCGCGCGGCAATGTTTCAGTGCGCGGGCGCACCGACGCTCGACGTTGCAGCCCCGTCAAATAAGGCCTGAAGCGCATTGGACGTTCGGGGAAAAAACGTCTTTCAAAACAGCGCCACATACGTCGAAGCGTCTTGCGGAAATTCACGCAAGGACTGCGCACGTGTGTCGATTGCGCTCGCGTCGTCAGGCACCTTCATGGGAAAATCAAAATGCATACCGCCATCGAACGCGATAGAAACGCAGGTAAAAACAACGAGGACTTCGAAACGCACGCGGTATCGGTTGCCGGCTTCTCCGGTCCCGAGGTCACACCATGAGCGCGTTTCATACCAGCGCTATGACGACTTCCAGCGTCAGTCGTTCACGCGTGGTTTCACTCGACCCGCTGCGCATGCGTGCGCGGCGTCATCGTGCGCACGAGTTGCATCACGGTGAGCGGATCTGGCGCGATGGTGCAAGCCCTGTCGATCTATGGATCGAGCTTCTTCACGGCAACGGACTCGAGCCCCATGCGGCGCTCGCCTTCACCGTCATGCAAGACTTCGAAGACGATCAGTTCACGCTCGCTCGGCTGCCGCAGGAAGACATCGAAAAGCTATACGGATTGCAGGTGCAGGAGCTATCGGTGTTCGATTCGCTCGAAGAACGCGCCATCGTGCAGACGCGGCGCAAGAACATCGTGCTCGTCGAAGTCGATGCGTTCTATCTGCCGGATACGCGCGGCCTGTCGTATCGCTCGGAACATGCGAAGACGACCATTGGCATCGACGTGATCGATGCCAATGCAAAGCGGCTCGGCTACTTTCATCACACGGGCTATCACCTGCTCCATGACGACGATTACGACGGCGTCCTGAGAACCAACGCCGCGCATGAAGCGGGACAATCCGGTGCAGCGGGCACGGTGCAAGGGCAGACGCTCTTTCCTCATGTGGACTTCGTCAAGCGCGTGCGCGATCCGCTGTCGGGGACGGCGCTGGCGGAAGCATCCGCTGATCTGCTTTGCGCGCATCTTCTGCGGCGTCCGTCGCATAACCCGATCGAACGATGGCGCGCCGCGTTTCCCGCACACGTCGAAACGATGCTCGCGCGAGGCGAACCCTATGCGCGCCTCTATGCGTGCAACGTGATGCGTCAGCTCGGCGCGAACTTCGAGCTGCTCGCGCATTACCTGCAGTGGATGCGCGAGCAGGGCTTCGACATTCCGGTGTCCACGCAACTCGGCGCACGCAGGATCGCAAGCGAAGCGATGGTCATGCAGTGCCGTCTTGCGCGGGCGCTGTCGCGCTCGGAAGCCGACATGTGCGATGCATCGTTCGACGCGATGCAGGAAGCCTGGGAGCGGGTCGTGCCGCCATTGGCGGATATCGTCTGTTGATCGTTTCATGGCGCGCCTAAGCCGGCACTTCGACCGCTTGTGTCGGCGCAAAACCAACATCGAGTCATGGAACGCGAATATGTCATTCGCATGTCATCGGCATGTGATGAGATGAATGGCGTCGAACATTGTCCTCGATGAAACGTTTCTGTGCGGTCGCACCACGGTTCTCGTCAGTCGAAAAAGCACGATACGTCGGTTCCGGGGCGCAAACGTTTTACGCCGGCGTCGATTTCGTCAGCCGGGAGTGGAGCGTCCGGCAGAGGCTTATGTGGGGCGCAGCACGCCACGCCGTGGTGCGCCAGGGCGCATTGGAACGAGGCCTTGCTCACAAACTCTTCGAAACGTGCAGCCGGCGCAACGTTTGGGCATTTCACGAGAATCGGCCGCGTCGACTGTTCGTCGCCCCGAAAGCCCCGTGCGCAAAGGCTCGAACGGATCTCACGAATACCCGCGCAGACCACGCGTTCGCCAGGCCACCAAACGGATGGAACACGGATGAATCAATTTTATTTATCCCTACGATAGTAGGTGTCCGCTCGGGATGGCGGTTCTCTGCGAGGCTTATCGCACGGTGATGACCGAAGATCGGGCCGCGGATTCGCGGGATTGCGCTGACCATAGCCCTCGCGGCGCATTCGTATTCTTAAGACCACCGATGTTCAAGACTGAAACAAAAGCGAAGCGCTGCGCCGCATCACAACCAGCACGCCGACGACGAGGCCCCACCAGCATTGACGTTGCCCGCATTGGCACAGTCCTCGCTAAAAGAGTCGCGCAACCCGAACCGACGCGACCAACTAGATCAACTCAAGCGAGGACGGGCTGCTAACGGGGCTGGTGTGAGGCGTTTTCGGTAGCGGCAGCAAGCCGCGCCAGAGAACGGTGACACCAGTATAAAAAGTGAAGCGCAACGCGCGAAGTTACGAGAGAAAAAATCATGCTGACCCTCCAGTCCGACCTGCACGGCAACCACCTGCTTGGCGCGCTCCCCGCGCACGAATGGCAAGCGCTGACTCCGCATCTCGAACTCGTTCAACTCCGCACTGAACAACTGCTCTGTGACTCGGGCCAACGCATTCATCACGTGTACTTTCCGACGACGGCCATCATCTCCCTGCTTCACACGATGGAAGACGGCGGCTCGGTCGAAATCGCCGCCGTGGGCCGCGAAGGCATGACCGGTGTGCCGGTGCTGACGGGCGGCGAGACGATGCCGACTCGCGTGCAGGTGCAGTGCCCCGGCTTCGCTTATCGCATGAGCGCGCAGGCGCTGCGGGATCAGTTCGGCCGCTCCGACTTTCTGCGCCGCCTGATGCTGCTGTACATGCAAGCCCTGCTTACGCAGGTTGCTCAGACCGCGGCATGTAATCGTCACCACTCGCTGAACAAGCAACTGTGCCGCTGGCTGCTGATCGAGATCGACCGGACCGCATCGAACGAATTGCAAGTGACGCAGCAACTCATCGCCGACATGCTGGGCGTGCGTCGTGAAGGTGTGACCGAAGCGGCGGGCAAGCTGCACGACGCGGGCCTCATCCATCACAGCCGCGGCTGCATCAAGGTCGTGGATCGCGAAGGTCTCGAAGCGCGCGCCTGCGAGTGCTACGGGCTGGTCAAGCGCGAGTTCGACCGCCTTCTGCCGCGTCTGCGTGCGCAGGAAGCCGTGTCGGCGTCCAGCGTCTGACGATGCAGATGCAGACGCGCAATACGCACGACATGTTCGGCTGGACGGCACGCGCTCTCGACGTGTCGCTGATCGTCGCAGGCGGGGTAATCGCGCATTCGATGCGCTTCTCCTCGCTCGATTTCAGCGATATCGAGAGACTGCTGATCGCTTTCAATAGCGTGCTCGCGTTGTTGCTGTTCCCCGCGTTCGGCGTGTACGACACCTGGCGCGGCAAACCGCTGCCGATGATGCTCGCGCGCGTCACGCTCGCGTGGATCGCCGTGGTCACGGGCGCCCTGCTGCTCGCGTTCACGCTGCATCGCATGGATGCGGTGTCGCGCCTGTGGCTGGGTTACTCGACGCTGATCTCCGGCGCGCTCATCGTATTCGCGAAGTGCGCCGTTCATTTCGGCCTGCGCGTGATGCGCGGTCGCGGCTTCAATCAGCGCACGGTGGCGATCGTCGGCGCGCAGGGCTTTGCGCGCACCCTCCTCGCGCACCTGAGCAGCACGCCCGAGCAAGGCTTCACGCCGGTATGCCTGCTCGATACGACGGGCGATGAAGAACTGCAAGCGACGGGCGTCGGCAGCAGAATAGGCGCATCCGCTCGCCTGCCGGTGCTGAACGACTTCGATGAACTCGTTGAGAAGGTGCGTGCCGAGGAAATCAACGAAGTGTGGCTCGCGTTGCCGCTGTCGCAGGAGCACACGATCTATCGCTTCGTGCATGCGCTGCGCCATGACTTCGTGAATCTTCGGCTGATTCCCGACACGCGCAGCATCTCGCTCTTCAATCATTCGATGACCGATGTCGCCGGCCTCGCGACCATCAACCTGACGACGTCGCCGGTCAATACGCTGCAGATGTGGCCAAAGCTGCTGTTCGACCGCTGCTTCGCCGCCGCCGCGCTGCTGGCGCTGTCACCGCTGCTGGTGGCGATCGCCATCGCGATCAAGGCGACCTCCGATGGCCCGGTGTTCTTCACGCAGCATCGCAAGGGCGCGGACGGACGGCCGTTCCGCATCTACAAGTTCCGCTCGATGGCGGTCCACAAGGAAACGACAGGACATGTCACCCAGGCGACGCGCAACGATCCGCGCGTGACGAAGATCGGCGCGTTCCTGCGCCGCACGAGCCTCGACGAACTGCCGCAGTTCATCAACGTGCTGTTCGGGCATATGTCGGTGGTCGGGCCGCGTCCGCACGCGATCGAGCACGACGATCTGTACAAGGATCTCGTGTACGGCTACATGTTCCGCTATCGCATCAAGCCGGGCATTACCGGCTGGGCGCAAGTGAACGGCTATCGCGGCGCGACGGAGAAGGTCGAGAAGATGCAGAGCCGCGTGAAGTTCGACCTGTTCTACATCCACAACTGGTCGTTCTGGTTCGACATCAAGATCGTCGCGTTGACGCTGTTCAAAGGATTCATCGGACGCAACGCGTACTGATTCGCGGACATCAAAAAAGGCCGGGCGACTCGCGTTGCCCGGCCTTTTTCGCTTGTGTTGCGGCGCTTCAGTAGTCGATGCGCTCGACGCCCTGTTCCGTGCCCAGCAGACACACATTCGCCCCGCGCGCTGCGAAGAGACCGACCGTCACCACGCCCGGCCACGCGTTGATTTGCGCTTCGAGCGCGCGAGGATCGGTGATCGACAGGCCTTTGACGTCGATGATCTCGTTGCCGTTGTCGGTGATAAAGGGCATGCCGTCCTTCGTCACGCGCACGATCGGTACGCCGCCGAGCGCCGTCAGCTTGCGGCCGATCGCCGTGCGCGCCATCGGCACGACTTCGATGGGCAGCGGGAACGTGCCCATCACGTCGACGCGCTTGCTCGCATCGGCGATGCAGACGAACACGTCCGCCACCGACGCCACGATCTTCTCGCGCGTGAGCGCGCCGCCGCCGCCTTTGATCATCGCGCCGCTCGCGTCGATTTCGTCGGCGCCGTCGACATAGACCGGCAGCGAGTCGATGTCGTTCAGGTCGAACACCTGGAAGCCGTGCGATTCGAGCCGCGCGGTCGTGGCCAGCGAGCTCGACACCGCGCCGCGATAACGCGACTTGGATGCGGCGAGCGCGTCGATGAAGCAATTGGCCGTCGATCCGGTGCCGACGCCGATGATCGAGCCTTCCGGCACCTGCGCGTTCACATAGTCGGCGGCGGCCTGGCCGACCAGTTGCTTGAGTTCGTCCTGAGTCATGAAGTGGTGCTGCGCGTGAGAGAAAACTCCAATTTTATCGGAGCCCGCGCGACGGCCACGCGTTTTTGCGCGTCTTCAGGCGATGGCGTGCAGGAAGCCGAGCGGATCATGCGTGCGCGCAACCGATGCGATAAACGCGAACACGGCGATCGCCAGCACGCCGAAGACCGCGCGTGCGCCCTTCGTACGGCCGCGCTTCAACGCGAGCGTACCGAGCACGATGTAGACGACGAGCCCGGCGATTTTCGCGGACAGCCACGCGGCGTTCGGCCCGAAGCCGATGATCGCGACGAGCGCGATGGCGCTCGCGAGCAGCAGCGTATCGACGATATGCGGGACGATTTTGGTCGCGCGTGCGGTGAGCAGCCGCGAATTCGTCAGCATCCAGATCCAGCGCAGCACGAAGCCCGCGATGCTGAGACCGGCGCACGCCATGTGCAGCGCGCGTATCGGCAGAAAGTAATCGCCCATGTTTTTCGTTGAGTCTTATCGAGGGAAGTATTTGTCGAGCAGCGCCTGCGCGATGGCGTCAGTCTCGGCGTCCGCATCGCCCGCATAGTCCGACGGGCGGAAATGCATCTGGAACGCGCTGAAGACGCGGCGCGTGCGGTCGTCGAATACGCCGTCGATGGCGATGTCGTAGCCGTAGCGCTTGAGCTTCTGCTGAAGCGCGCGCACGTCGACGGGCGCTTTCGGATCGCGGCCGGCGAGATGCGTCGCGACCGCCGGTTCATCGGGCCATGCGCCGATGCCCGCATCGTACAGCGTGCGCCACGGAAACAGCGGGCCCGGATCGATCTTGCGTTGCGGTGCGATATCGCTGTGGCCGACGATGCGCGTCGGCGGAATGCCGTATCGCTCGACGATGTCGCGGGAGAGCTTCACGAGGGCGTCGATCTGCGCCGGCGGATACGGCTGCCACGCGCGGCCCGAAGGGGTATCGACGGGGCCGAGATTCACGTTCTCGATACCGATCGACGAAGCGTTCAGCTCCGTCGCGCCCTGCCAGTAGCTTTGGCCCGCATGCCACGCGCGCTTGTCTTCCGGCACGAGCTGATAGACGACCGGCTCGCCGTCGCGGATGCGCGGGGCATCGGGCACGACGTAATGGACGCTGACCTCGTCGCCGGTCAGGACGGCGAGCGAACGCGCTTCGTCGATCTCGGTGTAGTGCATCACGAGAAAGCGCACGCGGGAATCGGCGTTTTTCGCGTGATATTGCGTGTCGGCGATGTAGGTGCCGCGGTTTTGCATGGTGGAAGTGCAGGCGGTGAGGGTGACGGCGACGGCGCAGGCAAGCGCCAATGACGACAGGCGAAGCAAGACGCGCACGTTACTTCTTCACTCCCCGCTGCCGCACCGCCTCGAACAGACACACCCCGCTCGCCACCGATACGTTCAGGCTCTCCACCGTCCCCGCCATCGGAATATTCATGATCTCGTCGCAGGTCTCGCGCGTGAGGCGGCGCATGCCCTCGCCTTCCGCGCCGACGACGATCGCCACCGGGCCGTCCAGCTTCGTCTCGTAGAGGCTCGCTGTTGCTTCGCCCGCCGTGCCGATCACCCAGACGCCCGCGTCCTTCAGTTCGCGCAGCGCGCGCGCCAGATTCGTCACGGTGATGTACGGCACGCTTTCCGCCGCGCCGCTCGCCACTTTTGCGGCCGTCGCGTTCAAACCGGCGGAACGGTCGCGCGGCGCGATCACCGCATGCGCGCCGGCCGCATCCGCCACGCGCAGGCACGCGCCGAGGTTGTGCGGATCGGTGACGCCGTCGAGCACCAGCAGCAATGGCGTGCCGGAGATGCCGTCGAGCAGTTCGGCCAGATTCTGCGCGAGCGGCAGATCGTTCGCGCGCGCGACCACGCCCTGATGCTGGATGTTGCCCGCGAGGCCCCACAGGCGCGATTCATCGGCGGCGATAAGGCGCACGCCCGCTTCCTTCGCGGTCCGCAGAAAGTCCTGCATGCGCCGATCCTTGCGCGTGGGGTCGTACAGCACCTCCTCGATCGACGATGCATCCGCGCGCAAACGCGCCGTCACCGCGTGAAAACCGTATAGAACCTTGAGACGTGACATGACTGATCTGAACCTTCGCTGGAAACCATGAAAAGCACGACGCGGTCCGACGCGAAAACGCATCGGACCGCGCGTAATGTAGTGGGCGATCGGCCGCGCCCGTCAGCGCTTATCCGCGCTTCTTGCGAGCCGGTCTCGCCTGCGCCAACGACTTCGACGCCGCCCCGCGCTTCTTCGCCGCGCCGCTGCGCGCCGTCGCCGTCCCGCCCTTCTTCGAGCCGCCGCGCTGACGCGTGCCCGGCGTATCGTCATCGGCCAGCTGGCGGATGCGCGGACCCGACGATGAACCATTGCCGCCCGGCGCGCCATGCTCCGGCGCCGGCGACGGCCTCGGCGACGGCTTCACCGGCGTATCGCGCACGAGGCGGAAATCGATCTTGCGCGCATCGAGATCGACGCGGCCGACCTGCACGCGCACGCGGTCCGTCATGCGATAGCGGATGCCGGTGCGCTCGCCGCGCAGTTCGTTCTTGATCTCGTCGTACTGGAAGTAGTCGGAGCCGAGTTCCGTCACGTGCACGAGCCCTTCGATGAACAGCGAATCGAGCTGCACGAAGATACCAAACGACGTCACGCCGTTCACCATGCCGCCGTATTCCTCGCCCAGCTTGTCGCGCATGAAGTAGCACTTGAGCCATGCTTCGACATCGCGCGAGGCTTCGTCGGCGCGGCGCTCGTTCGACGAGCAATGCAGCCCCAACTCCTCCCACACCGCGACGTTGTTGCGCGATCGGCCGCGCGCGCTGTCGTCGGCCAGTTGCATTTCGCGCGCCGCCTTCGTGAGACCGGTGCTCAGGGAAACGTCGTGTCCGATGCTCGGCACGTACTTCTTGCCCTGCAGAATCGCGTAAATGGCGCGGTGCGTGAGCAAGTCGGGATAGCGGCGAATCGGGCTCGTGAAGTGCGCGTACGCCTCGTACGCAAGCCCGAAGTGGCCGATATTGTCCGGACTGTAGACCGCCTGCTGCATCGAGCGCAGCACCATCGACTGAAGCATCTGCGCATCGGGCCGGTCGCGGATTTGCGCGATGAGCGCCGCGTAATCGCTTGCGTGCGGCTTGTCGCCGCCGGTCAGCGTGAGGCCCACGCCGCGCAGAAACTGGCGCAAGTTCTCGAGCTTCTCTTCGGTCGGCCCCGCGTGCACGCGATAAAGACCCGGATGCTTGTTGCGCTTGAGAAAATCCGCTGCGCAGACGTTCGCGGCCAGCATGCACTCCTCGATCAGCCGATGCGCGTCATTGCGATGCCGCGGCACGATCTGCTCGATCTTGCCCTGCGAGTTGACGACGATGTACGTCTCGGTCGTGTCGAAGTCGATTGCGCCGCGTTTCTGCCGCGCCGCGTGCAGCGACTTGAACACGCCGTGCAGGTTCTGCAGGTCCGGCACGCGCTCGGCGCGTCGTGCGGCTTCGGGCCCCTTCGTGTTGGCGAGGATCGCCGCGACTTCCGTGTAGGTGAGCCGCGCCGCCGAGTGCATCACGCCGGGATAGAACTGATACGCCTTGATCTCGCCGCGCGCCGTGATGACCATGTCGCACACCAGCACACAGCGATCGACATCCGGGTTCAGCGAGCACAGGCCGTTGGAGAGCTTCTCCGGCAGCATCGGAATCACGCGGCGCGGGAAGTACACCGATGTGCTGCGATCGAGCGCATCGACATCGAGCGGCTCGCCGGGCTGCACATAGTGTGAGACGTCCGCGATCGCCACCAGCAGACGGAAGCCCGAGCCGCGGCCGACGGTGATCGGCTCGCAATAGACGGCGTCGTCGAAATCGCGGGCGTCTTCGCCGTCGATCGTGACGAGCGGCACGTCGCGCAAGTCGACGCGATGCCGGATATCCGCCGGACGCACTTCGTCGGGCAGCTTCGCGGCTGCGGCGAGCGCGCCTTCGCTGAACTCATGCGGCACGCCGTACTTGCGCACGGCGATTTCGATTTCCATGCCGGGATCGTCGATGTCGCCGATCACTTCGGCCACGCGCCCGAGCGGCTGCGAATGCCGGCTCGGAAAATCCGTCAGATCGACGGACACCACTTGCCCGACCTTCGCCTTCTTCGGATTCTGCGTGATCAGGATATCGTGGCCGATGCGCTTGTCTTCCGGCACGAGGAGCAGCGCGCCATTCTCGTTGATGAGCCGTCCGATAACGCGCTTGTTCGCGCGCTCGGTGACCTCGACGATATGGCCTTCCGGCCGCCCGCGCCGGTCGTAGCCGACGATGCGCGCGAGCACGCGATCGTTGTGCATGACCTTTTGCATCTCGCCGTTCGGCAGGAACAGGTCGTCCTGGCCGTCGTCGCGAATCAGGAAGCCGAAGCCATCGCGATGACCCTGCACGCGGCCCGCGACGAAGTTCGACGGATGAGTGAGCTGGTAATGGCCGCGCTTGTCGAGGCGGATTTGCCCGTCGCGTTCCATGGCCGCCAGTCGCTTGAAGAAGCCTTCGCGCTCCTGGCGCTTGATCGACAGCGCCTCGGCGATGTCGTTCGCGGCATGTGGAGTCTCGCTCGTGCGCAGCACACCGAGGATTTCTTCGCGGCTGGGAATCGGATACGGATATTTGCTCAAGGGCTTGATAATGTTCTTCTCGTTGAACGGGACTTTCGCGTGTTTTGCCGCGAGTCGAGCGGCAATCGTCGAAACGATTCTAACACCGTGCCATACGGCGGTTTGCCGTGATTCTCTTGCCGTGCAGCGCTTACGCCGATGATCGTTCCGATGGCCGGTTCGACGCGGATTGCGTGCAAACGCCAGTCCAGAGAAATCATGCCACGGAACGCTTGACACGCCTCAGGAACACGCTACAATGGCGTTCTTTGCTGCTGAACGCACGCAAAACACGCAGTACACGCACCCTTGCCCAGGTGGCGGAATTGGTAGACGCACTAGGTTCAGGTCCTAGCGGTGGCAACACCGTGGAGGTTCGAGTCCTCTCTTGGGCACCAGATGTTGGAAAACGCCACCTTCGGGTGGCGTTTTCTTTTTATGCAGAGACCGTGTTTTGAGTCTCTGGCCGGTGTGAGGGTGTGCAGTTGACACCGCCCGGCTTCCCGCTAAAATAGCGGGCCTGCTGTACCCCTTGGCCCAGGTGGCGGAATTGGTAGACGCACTAGGTTCAGGTCCTAGCGGTGGCAACACCGTGGAGGTTCGAGTCCTCTCCTGGGCACCAAGGTCCTTCTCGCGGAACACGCGAACGCGCAACAGCGCCGCATTCAGCCCCACGCTTAAACGTGGGGCTTTTTGTTTGGCGCGACGTCTTCTTCATTGCGAAACTAATTCAGCGCCCTTTCGTATTCGTTCGAATCTTTCGTTTGATCGAAGGTAAATGAATTAATCCGGAATCCGGTTATTCATATTAGCCCCGGATTAACACTCGCTCTCCGTTCGAATTCTGCATGCCCTTAATCGGCGGCGTACACTCGTCCTGCCCGCGCGACCGCTCTGCCCGCCGCGCGCTCGATACGGCCTGGGTTATCACGCCTTGCCGCATCTCAACGCTGACTAATCAGAACCAAAGTGGAGACAGGCGATGAGTTGGACGCGAGAACAAAGAAACGTGACGATTGCGGCTTATCTTGGCTGGACGCTCGATGCATTCGACTTCTTCCTGATGGTCTTCGTATTGAAAGACATCGCAGCCGAGTTCAAGACCAATATTCCCGAAGTCGCCTTTGCCATTACGCTGACGCTCGCGATGCGACCCGTCGGCGCGCTGATTTTCGGCCGGCTGGCGGATAAATACGGCCGCCGTCCGACACTGATGATCAACATCGCGATCTACTCGCTGCTGGAATTGCTGTCGGGGTTATCGCCGAATCTGATGACGCTTCTCGTTCTCCGCGCGCTTTTCGGCATCGCGATGGGCGGCGAATGGGGCGTGGGTTCGGCGCTGACGATGGAAACCGTGCCGCCGAAAGCGCGCGGCTTCGTTTCCGGGCTGCTGCAGGCGGGCTATCCGAGCGGTTATCTGCTGGCGTCGATCGTCTTTGGCGTGCTCTATCAATACGTGGGCTGGCGCGGCATGTTTTTCGTCGGCGTCGCGCCGGCGCTGCTCGTGCTCTATGTGCGGGCGCACGTGCCGGAATCCCCCGCCTGGCGCGCGATGGAAAAGCGCGAGCGGCCCGGCCTGATTGCGACGCTGAAGCAGAACTGGACGCTCTCGCTTTACGCGATCGTCCTGATGACCGCATTCAATTTCTTCTCGCACGGCACGCAGGATCTTTATCCGACCTTTTTGCGCGAACAGCATCATTTCGATCCGCACACGGTGTCGATGATTACCATCGTGCTGAATATCGGCGCGATCGTCGGCGGACTGTTTTTCGGCGCGATGTCGGAGCGAATCGGACGGCGCGTCGCAATTTTCATCGCGGCATTGATCGCATTGCCGGTGCTTTACCTGTGGGCTTTCTCGGAGGGACCCGTGGCTCTCGCAATCGGCGCGTTCCTGATGCAGATTTCCGTCCAGGGCGCGTGGGGTGTCATTCCAGTGCATTTGAACGAGATATCGCCGGATGAGATTCGCGCGACGTTTCCGGGGCTCGTATATCAACTCGGCAATCTGCTGGCGGCCATTAATGCCACGATGCAGGCGGGCATCGCGACAGCGCACGGAAACAATTATGGAATGGCGATGGCGATCGTCGCGGGGACGGTCGCTGTCGTCATTGCGGCATTGATTTTCTTCAGCCGCGAGCGCAAGGGAATCGATATGACACGGTCGGCGCAGGAGATGGGAGCGGCCGGGTAGTTTGGGCGGCACTGAGGCTCCCGCCGCAGCGGAGCCTCAGTGCCTCGTTGACCTGCGCAATCATCTGGCGGAGCGGCCACGCCGAAGGCAACCAACACATCAGACGCATTAAAGCGGTTATCCTTTTTTCGCGGTCCGGCGAAATCTCGCCGCTGCCGTGAGAAGTGCGTGCTCCAAGGCTTGCGTATTCTGAGTCCTTTGCCGCACGCATAACCGCGCCGCGCACAGCGCCGCGCTCTCCACCGGTTCCGTTCGCCAGCATGAATCGATGAAAGACCGCTATCTCGACTTCGTCAATTCGCCCTTCGGCACGAGCCTCGCCCGCGCGCTCGGGCTGCCGAAGCCCGAGGTGTTGCGCCGCCATCGACCGGGCGAAGCCGAGTTCGGGGCCATGGCCGCCATCGGCGCCGGGCCGTCGCCGCAGATGTTCGATCAGCTGATCCGCGTGCTCACCGCCATCGGCATGACGGGCATCGCCCACGACAGCGCGCCCGGCTGGCTGGCGCTCGCGCACGCCCAAGGTGCGATGAGCGGCCGATTCGAGCCGTCCGCCGCCGATGCCGCCGCGACACACCGCGTCGACGCGCTGATCTTCGATGCAACCGGCATCACCGAAAGCAGCGCGCTTCGGCCGATGTACTCCTTCTTCCACGACGCGATACGCTCGCTCGCCAGAAGCGGCCGAATAATCGTGCTCGGGCGCGCACCCTCGTCATGCGCGAGCCCGCGCGCCGCCACCGCCCAGCGCGCGCTGGAAGGCATGACGCGATCGCTCGGCAAGGAGGCGCGCAACGGCGTCACGTCGAATCTGCTTTACGTGGCCGGCGACGCGGATATCGAAGGCGCGCTGCGGTTCGTCCTCTCGCCGCGTTCGGCCTACGTATCAGGGCAAGTCGTGCATATCGACGGTCCCGCCGCCGCCCCGGCAAGCTACGCGACACCGCTCGCCGGCACGCGCGCCGTCGTGACAGGCGCGGCGCGCGGCATCGGCGCATCGATTGCGACCGTGCTGGCGACGCAAGGCGCTATCGTCACGGGAATCGATATCGACGCCGCCCGCGATGCGCTCGACCAGACCATGCTCGCGATCGAAGACGCGTCGCCGTCGGGCGGCGCGCATACCGCGCTCATCGCGGACATCTCCGCCCCCGATGCGCCCGCCGACATCGCGGCGGTGCTTCTTGCCTCGGGCGGCGTCGATATCGTCGTGCACAACGCGGGCATCACGCGCGACAAGACCATCGCGCGCATGACCGGCGACATGTGGGACAGCGTGCTCGAAATCAATCTGCTCGCGCAGGAACGCATCGACGATGCGCTCCTCGCTCAAAACGTGCTGCGCGCGGGAGGCCGCATCGTGGCGGTGTCGTCGATCAGCGGCATCGCGGGCAATCGCGGACAGACGAACTACGCGACATCGAAGGCCGGCGTGATCGGACGCGTGCAAAGCATGGCGCCGCTCTTGCGCGAACGCGGCATCACGATCAACGCGGTCGCGCCGGGCTTCATCGAGACGCACATGACCGCGCGCATGCCGTTCGCGACGCGCGAAGCGGGACGGCGCCTCAACTCGATGGGACAAGGCGGCCTGCCCGTCGATGTCGCCGAAACCGTCGCGTGGCTCGCGAGTCCGTCGTGCGCGAACATCACCGGCAATGTCGTGCGCGTGTGCGGCCAAAGCCTCGTCGGAGCCTAGCGATGCAGACGCCTTTGTCCGCATCGCCGATGCAACGCGCGCGCACCGTCGTCATCGACACCTTGCCGCCTCCCGCCAAACTTTATGGGCGCGTGCTGCCCGGCCTCTTCAGACGCGGCCGTGCACCTGAACTGCCCGCGCTGCGGCTCGTGCGCCCGGACGTGCGGCTCGACGCCGAACACATCGGCCGCTATGCGCGCGTGTGCGGTTTCATCCCGGAACATGGCGTGCCGCTCACGTTCCCGCATGTGCTCGCGTTTCCGCTGCATCTGATGATGCTCACCGACCCGTCGTTTCCGTGGCCCGCGCTCGGCATGGTGCATCTCGCGAACAGCGTGCGCCTGCGCAGGCCGCTCGCCGCCGGACAGCGCGTGCGTATCGAAGTGGAATGCGGGCCGGTCGTGGCGCACGAGAAAGGACACGCTTTCACGCTGCACACGCGCATTTATCGACGTGGGGAAGCCGTCTGGGATGGCGACAGCGTCTATCTGAAACGCGGCGTCAGAAGCGAAAGCGCCGCGCCGCTGCTCCGTGCCGCGGAAACGCCCCACATGCCGCTCGTTCGCGAAGCGCGCTGGCAACTGCCCGCACAGCTCGGGCGCGATTACGCCAAGGCATCGGGCGACTTCAATCCGATCCATCTGCACGCGCTCAGCGCGAAGGCGTTCGGTTTTCCGCGCGCCATCGCTCACGGCATGTGGACGCTCGGACGCACGCTCGCGGCGCTGTCTCCGTCGAAGGCGCTCGCTGCGGGTCACGCGCACGGCGATTTCAAGCTGCCGCTCTACCTTCCCGGCGATGCAACCCTGTGGAGCGCCGAGCCCGCGCCCGATATACGCGACTTCGAGGTGCGCGACCTTGCGGGCGAGCGACCGCATCTGCGCGGGCGTTTCGAATGGGAGTTGCCATGAACGAAGTGCGCCGCGTCGCGATCATCGGCAGCAACCGGATTCCGTTCGCACGATCGAACACAGCTTACGCGACGGCATCGAATCAGGACATGCTGAGCTTCACGCTGCAAGGGCTCGTCGATCGCTACGATCTGCACGGCGTACGGCTCGGCGAAGTGGCGGCCGGCGCGGTCCTCAAGCATTCGCGCGACTTCAATCTCACGCGCGAGGCCGCACTCGCGACGACGCTCGCGAAGCAGACGCCCGCCTACGATGTGCAGCAGGCATGCGGCACCGGTCTCGAAGCGGTGATTCTCGTCGCCAACAAGATCGCGCTCGGGCAGATCGATGCGGGCATCGCGGGTGGCGTCGATTCGGCATCGGATGCGCCGATCGGCGTGAACGAACGCCTGCGCAAGATCTTGCTCGAAGCGAATCGCAGCCGCTCGACGCGTCAACGCGCCGGCGCGCTCGCGAAGCTGCGGCCCGGCATGTTCTTCCGGCCGGCACTGCCGCGCAATGTGGAGCCGCGCACCGGGCTTTCGATGGGTGAGCATTGCGAGCTCATGGCCAAACGCTGGAAGATTTCGCGGGAAGCGCAGGACGCGCTCGCGCAGCAGAGTCACCTCAAGCTCGCGGCGGCTTACTCGCGCGGGTTCTTCAACGATCTGCTGACGCCGTTTCATGGGCTCACGCGTGACAACAATCTGCGTCCGGACGTATCGCTCGATCAGCTTGCGCAGTTGAAGCCCGTATTCGATCGCGATGCGGGCACGCTCACTGCCGGGAATTCGACGCCGCTCACCGACGGGGCTTCGGCGGTGCTGCTGGCGTCCGAGGAATGGGCGGGGCGTCGCGGGTTGCCGGTGCTTGCTTATCTCACTGTTTCCGCTAACGCGGCGGTTGATTACATCGATCAACGTGAAGGGTTGTTGATGGCGCCCGTGTACGCGGTGCCGCCGATGCTCGCGCGTGCCGGTCTTACGCTGCAGGATTTTGACTTTTACGAGATTCATGAGGCGTTCGCCGCACAGGTGCTTTGTACGCTCGCAGCCTGGCAGGACGAAGAGTATTGTCGCGATGTGCTCGGAGTTGTGGGGCCGCTCGGCGCTGTCGATCTCTCGCGGATGAACGTGAGCGGGGGATCGCTCGCTGCGGGGCATCCGTTTGCGGCGACCGGCGGGCGCATCGTCGGGACACTCGCCAAGTTGCTCGCGAATGCGCCCGAGCGCGGGGATGGGCGGCCTTCGCGGGGGCTGATATCCATTTGCGCTGCGGGCGGGCAAGGGGTTGTTGCGATCTTGGAGCGCTAAGGCTGATATGCGGGAAGCTTGGTTTCGTGTCGGTCTATTTGCTCGCCCCTCCCCGGGGCGGGGGTCACTTTCCTGGCTGTCGACCAGAGTTGGCGCTTTAGCGCCTTACTCCGGTCTCATGCAAGAAAGTAACCAAAGAAAGCAGCTTTTTTCTGAACCGCCCGCAGCACTAACTCGTCTGGCCACTTCGTAGAACAGCGGTGGCACTCAGCTTGAAAGAACCTTGAATCACCTTCCACGCCCGCTGAGCGCGAGCGTCCTCCGAACCCCCTGGCTCGTCAGAACCAGTGGGGCGCAACGTGCTACGCGAAGCAGGCGTGAGCGCGTCGTCGCACGACGGTGGCACTCGAACTAATTAGCAACCTTGAACCACTTTCTACGCCACTGAACGCCTGCAAGCGCTTCGCACACGACCGGTGGCACACGAATCAATCAGCGCCTCGCGCCACGTCCTCCAAGCCCTTGGCTCGTGAAACCATCGGGGCGTAACCTAGTACCCGAAGCGTCAACGGAAGAAAGGTACCGGCTTCATCGTTAACGATGACATCCCGTATCGTCCCATCTCCCGCGCGATGCCCGCCCCGCTGCCGCAATCAAGGATGTCCCATGCCGCCAACGCGCCCTTGCCCCTTTTGCCGCTCGCTTCGTGGCCTGCTTGCGTTCGCGTTGCTCGTCATCGGTCTGCACGCCCACGCTCAAGAAAGCGATGCCGCACGCATCGGCACAGAAACCATCGATCAACAAGTGCACTGGCTCTCGCAAGCCGCCGCTAACGGCACGCTCGCCGCGCTCGACGACAATCAACTCACTTCCCTCTTCCGCTCGCTCGATCCGCACACGCTCCCCCGTTATCTGCAACAGGGACTCAGCGAATACGCATCGTGCGAATTCACCATGCTGCGGCGCGAACGCATCAACGGCCGATGGCCCAGGCGCGCCGATCACATGCTCGTGCGCGTCACGCACGAACCGCTGCGGATCTACGCAAAGTGGCTGCCCGATGGCGCTCACGCCGGCCAGGAAGTCATTTACGATGCATCCAAACGCCCCGGCGAACTCTACGGTCATCTCGGCGGCATGCTCGGCGTGTTGCCGATGTGGGCATCCGTCAACGGGCCGCTCGCCCGCGCACAATCGAATCACTCGATCCGCGAACTCAGTATCGACGCCATCACGCAACGCTTCATCGATGAAGGCCGCAAGTTCGCTGCGACAGGCATCACGCAACCCTCGAACATCGAAGTGAAGACCGTCCACGGCGTGCGCGTCGTCGCCCTGACGTACACCGCGCCCGATGGCCAGCCGGGCTTCTATGCAAAACGCGAAGTGCTTGGCCTCGATCTGGAACAGCCGCTCTTTCGCACCGTCGAGTCGTTCGACGACGACGGCAATCCGTTCGAAAGCATCGTCTTCGAGCACATCGCCCCGAAGCCGTTCGACGATCTGACCTTCGATCCCGAGAATCCCGACTATCGCTTCTGAAGCACCCGCTGACTTCCTGACACACGGTGTAACGCCTGCTTCTTGCCCGCAACGCGAGATTTAAGTTTCGCCTAAGAATGCGTCGATACGCTTGCCCGACTTCATCATCGACATCAACGCGGCCGCATCGGCAAGCGGCCCGCATCGTCATGCAAACACAAGGAGTTCGCTCATGAACCTCCGCTCCAATCTCCGGCCCGCCCGAGCCATCAAGCGGTTTCTTAGTCACCACGAAATCGCGACGCTGCTCTTGCTGCTGCACGCGCCGATCGACGTGATGGCCGCCACGCCCGACGTCGCCTCGTTGCAGGAATACGGTTATGTCGAGATCGTGTCGCCCGACGCAACCGGCCAAAAGGTGCGCCTTACCGAAGACGGCAACGCCGTGCTGCGCGGCCTCGGCGTGAAGTAAGCGGTCCGCCTTTCATCGCGAACTCTGTAATAATCGGTCGATACATTCACCACCGACCGAAGGAGCGACTCGCGATGTCCGCTACTGAACCCATCGTTCAACGTGTGCTGCTGACCAACGACGACGGCATCGACGCGCCCGGCCTCGCGGTGCTCGAAGCCGTCGCCGCAGAACTGGCGCACGAAGTCTGGGTGATCGCACCCGAACACGATCAAAGCGGCACGTCGCATTCCATCAGCCTGCATTCGCCGCTGCGCATCTCGCGTCAGGGCGAGCGGCGCTTCGGCGTGCAAGGCACTCCCGGCGATTGCGTCGTCATGGCCGCGCGCCATCTGATGAAGGACGCACCTCCCACGCTCGTGCTGTCGGGCATCAATCGCGGCGCGAATCTTGGCGTCGAAACGATGTTCTCCGGCACCGTCGGCGCGGCGATGACGGGCCTGCTGCTCGGGCTGCCGTCCATCGCGCTCAGTCAGACCTTCTCCGATCGCGAGAACGTGCGCTGGGATACCGCGCGTGAACTCGCACCCGGCGTCATCCGCCGGCTGCTCGCCATCTCGCACGACGCGCCCACGTGTCTCAACGTCAACTTTCCCGATTGCGATGCATCGGCCGCCGGTCCGCTGACCGTGACGCGGCAGGGCGTCGGACTCGTGGAGGGCATCGACGTCGTGCCGGAAGTCGATCCGCGCGGCATCGATTACTTCTGGCTGCGCTTTCAGCGCGGACCGCGCGAAAACGCGCCCGACAGCGAAACGGCCGTCGTCGCGTCGAAGCGCATTTCGGTCACGCCGCTGCACTTCGACCGCACCGCTTTGCAGACCTTCGAGACGCTTCAGGCGGCCCTGCAGAGCAACGCCTGATCCGTAAATCAAAGCGCCATCACAAGAACAAGGACATCACATGACGCATTACATTGGCCGCCTCGGGGCGCGCGTGGTGACGAGCGCATTTCTCGCGTTCGCGGCAGCCGGCGCGTTCGCGCAAGCGGCGACGCCGGTCGGCACATGGCAAACCATCGACGACACGACGGGCAAGCCGCGAGCGATCATCCAGATCGTCGACGACGGCAACGGGCAACTCGAAGGCAAAGTCGTGCGCGGCATCGGCGAATTCGATCATCCGGAGCGGCGCTGCACGTCCTGCACGGACGAGCGCAAGGACCAGCTCATCAAAGGGATGACGATCATCACCGGCATGAAGCGCGACGGCGACGCGTGGACCGGCGGGCACATTCTCGACCCGGAGAACGGCAAGCTCTACAAGTGCAGGATGACGCTCGAGAGCGGCGGGCAAAAGCTGGTGGTGCGCGGCTATATCGGCGTGTCACTGCTCGGCCGCTCGCAGACGTGGCTGCGGCAGGAATGATGCGCGCGACGCACCTGTAAACGACAAAGCCGGCGAAGACTCCGCGTCTTCGCCGGCTTCTTAGCGACGCGCAAGCGCGTCACGTTTTTCTTGCTGCGCTCACGCGGCGTGGCGCACGGGCGCCGCGACATGCTGCACACGCGCCGCGGCAATCTCCGGCACGCCGGTGATACCTTCCACCGCCGCGACAGGCATCTCCGCCGGCACCCGCATGCGCGACGTCATGAGCGAATACAGCGATTCCCCCGCCGGGCCGAACAGTTGCGTCATCACGCGCAGCAACACACCCGATTCGTGCCACGCCTTGAAACGGCGATGGCAGGTCTGATACGACGGATACTTGCGCGGCAGCGTGGACCACGACGCGCCGCTGTACATCACCCAAAGCACGCCGTTCAGCACCGCTCGCGTGTTGGCGAGCGGTCGACCGCGCAACTCCGAACGCGGGCGCAGTTCAGGGAGCAGAGGAGCAACCATCTGCCATTCTTCGTCAGACATATCGCGGTAAGGCTTCACGGTATTCTCTCCAATTAGCTGACTAATAACTGGCTAGAACAATACCGAGTGACTCCCGGCTGGCAAATCAGAGGCATCCGAATCTTGAAAATCCGGCCCAAGCCTTATGCCGTTTGGCTGACGGCACATTTTTGATTTCTCGTATTAACCTAGGTAAGCGATACGTTCACTGTGCGGCGCGGCGTCTCGAGATACTCCTGCGACTGCATCTCGACAATGCGCGATACCGTGCGCGCGAACTCGTTGGCCATCGGTCCTTCCACGTAGAGCTGCTCGGCGGGAACCGCCGCCGACATCAGCAGCTTGACCTTGTGGTCATAGAACACGTCGATGAGCCACGTGAAGCGGCGCGCCTCGGACGCCATGCGCGGCGACATTTGCGGCACGTCCGACAGGATCACCGCGTGGAAGCGGCTCGCCAGTTCGAGATAGTCGTTCTGTGAGCGCGGGCCGCCGCACAGCGTCGCAAAGTCGAACCAGACGACGCCATCGGCCTTGCGCAGTGCCTTGATTTCGCGTTTCTCGATATGCAGGATCGGGCTTTCATCCGGCACTGCGGCAAGCTTCGCGTAATCCGCGCGCAGCGCCTTGTCCGCCGCTGCGCCGAGCGGCCAGTGATACGCCTTCACCTGAGACAGCGTGCGCTTGCGATAGTCGGTGCCGGCATCCACGTTCAGCACGTCGAGATTTTTCTTGATGAGCTCGATCGCCGGCAGCAGGCGGTCACGATGCAATCCTTCGGGATACAGCGTGTCCGGATCGTAGTTGGACGTCATCACGAACTGCACGCCGTTCGTGAAGAGGCGATCGAGCAGGCGATAAAGGATCATCGCGTCGGCGATATCGGAGACGTGGAACTCGTCGAAGCAGATTAGCCGATACCGCTTCGCAATGCGCCGCGCTAGCTCATCGAGCGGATCGGCCTGGCCTTTCAGCTCTTCCAGCTCGCGATGCACTTCGCGCATGAACTCGTGAAAATGCAGGCGCGTCTTGCGCTGCACCGGAACGACGGCGTAGAAGCTGTCCATCAGGAAGCTCTTGCCGCGCCCCACGCCGCCCCACATGTAGACGCCTTTCGGCAGATCGGGACGCACGAGGAACTTCTTCAGCGCGTTCGAGCGGCGCGCCTTGTACGCCACCCATTCCTCGTAGCAGCGCTGCAGCCGCTCGACCGCCGCAAGCTGCGCCGCGTCCGATTGATAACCCCGCGTCCGCAGTTCGTTTTCGTAGTATTCGGTGACGTTCATCTTCTGCCGTTTGAAATGACGAAGGCGAGCGGTTGATCCGCTCGCCTTCGTTTCGCGATGCCGTCGGGGCCGTGCACTCGTCAAACAGCCACGCTGTTTTCAGGTGAACGGACCCCGTGCGAAGCGTCGAGCGTTACATGTTCAGCGCGCGCTTGTCCACCGCCAGCGCCGCTTCGCGCATCACTTCGGACAGCGACGGATGCGGATGGCAAATCCGGCCGATGTCTTCCGACGCCGCCTTGAACTCCATCGCCACGACCGCTTCCGCGATCAGGTCCGACGCGTCCGCCGCGATGATGTGCACGCCGAGGATCTCGTCGGTCTTCGCGTCCGCGATCATCTTGACGAAGCCCTCGGCCTTGCCGATGCCCAATGCGCGGCCATTCGCCATCATCGGGAACTGGCCGGTCTTGACCTCGCGGCCTTCGGCCTTGAGCTGCTGTTCCGTCTTGCCGACCCACGCGATTTCCGGTTCCGTGTAAATGACCCACGGCACGCAGTTGTAGTCGATATGCGGCTTCTGGCCGTCGATGATTTCCGCCACCGCCACGCCCTCGTCTTCCGCCTTGTGCGCGAGCATCGGGCCGCGCACCACGTCGCCGATTGCGTAGACGCCCGGCACGCTCGTCGCGCAGTGGTCGTCGACGTCGATGAAACCGCGCTCGTTCGCCTTCAGGCCGATGGCTTCGAGACCGAGGTTATCCGTGTTCGGCACGCGACCGATCGACACGATCAGGCGATCCGCGTCCAGCGTTTGCGCATTGCCCGCGTTGTCCGTGTAGGCGATCGAAACGCCCTCGCCCGTCGTCTTCACTTCGCCGATTTTCACGCCGAGATGAATGTCGAGGCCCTGTTTCTTGAACTGCTTCGCGGCTTCCTTCGCGAGCGATTCGTCCGCTGCGCCGAGGAATTGCGGCAGCGCTTCGAGCACGGTGACTTCCGCGCCCAGACGACGCCACACCGAGCCGAGCTCCAGGCCGATCACGCCCGCGCCGATCACGGCGAGCTTCTTCGGCACCGAGTCGAACGACAGCGCGCCTTCGTTGTCGGCGATCAGCTTGTTGTCGACCGGGATGTTCGGCAGATGACGCGCCTTCGAACCCGTCGCGATGATCACGTTCTTCGCCGTGACGACTTCCGCTTCGCCTTCGCCCGACACTTCGATCTGCACGCCCGCGCCGGTCTTGCCGGTGAACTTGCCATGACCCTTGAGCCACGTGATCTTGTTCTTGCGGAACAGGAACTCGATGCCCTTCGTCATCTTGTCGACGATGCCGTCCTTGCGCGCGAGCATCTTCGACACATCGAGCTTCACGTCCGCCACGCTGATGCCGTGATCGGCGAGATGCTTCGACGCATTCTCGAATTCTTCCGACGACGCGAGCAGCGCCTTCGACGGAATGCAACCCACGTTGAGACACGTGCCGCCGAGCTTCAGCGCGCCGGCCGGATTCTTCCACTTCTCGATACACGCAACCGTCTTGCCGAGCTGCGCTGCGCGAATCGCCGCGATATAGCCGCCCGGGCCCGCGCCGATCACGACGACATCAAATTCTTTGGACATGACTTTCCTTGAGGTGACTCCGCTTTTGCGGAGACGCTTTACGCGGCGCGCGCGAGCCTATCGCGCGCGCCGGGGCAACGATGCTTCTTACAGATCGAGCAGCAGGCGCGCCGGATCTTCCAGCGCGTCCTTCATCGCGACCAGCGACAGCACGGCTTCGCGGCCGTCGATGATGCGGTGGTCGTACGACAGCGCGAGGTAGTTCATCGGGCGGATGACGATCTGGCCGTTTTCGACGACCGGACGTTCCTTCGTGGCGTGCACGCCGAGAATCGCGGACTGCGGCGGGTTGATGATCGGCGTCGACAGCATCGAGCCGAACACGCCGCCATTCGAGATGGAGAACGTGCCGCCCGTCATTTCGTCGATGGACAGCTTGCCGTCGCGCGCCTTCGCGCCGAACTCGGCGATCTTCTTCTCGATGTCGGCAAGGCTCATCTGATCCGCGTTGCGCAGGATCGGCACGACCAGGCCGCGCGGCGAACCAACCGCGATACCGATGTCGAAGTAGCCGTGATAGACGATGTCATTGCCGTCGATCGACGCGTTCACGAGCGGGAACTTCTTCAGCGCGTGAACGGCGGCCTTCACGAAGAACGACATGAAGCCGAGCTTCACGCCGTGTTCCTTCTCGAAGCGGTCCTTGTACTTGTTGCGCAGATCCATGACCGGCGCCATGTTGACTTCGTTGAACGTCGTCAGGATGGCGTTGGTCTGCTGCGATTCGAGCAGACGCTCGGCGATACGCGCACGCAGGCGCGACATCGGCACGCGCTGTTCCGGGCGATCCTTCAGCCACTGATCAGCCGATGCCGGCGCGTTCACTTGCGGCAGCGACGGCTTCGCAGCCTTCGCGGGCGCAGCGGCCGGAGCCGGTGCGGCGGCCTTCGCAGCCGGTGCGCCTGCCTGTGCGGCGAGGGCATCGCCCTTGGTGATGCGGCCGTCGCGGCCCGTGCCCGACACTTGATCGGCCGACACGCCCTTCTCCGCCAGAATCTTCGTCGCGGCCGGGGACGTTGCGCCGCCCGTCACGGAACCGCCGGTAGCAGTAGCGGTGGCCTGTGCGTTCGCCGACGACGATGCAACCGCCGGTTCGGCTTGCGGCGCGGGCTTCACTTCCGCGTCGCCGGCAGCGGCGACGGCGGCGGGCGCGTCGCCTGCCTTTGCTTCGGTATCGATCTTCGCGATGATTTCGTCGGCGGTGACGATATCGCCGTCATGCTTGATGACTTGTGCGAGCACGCCGGCGGACGGCGCGGGCACTTCGAGCACGACCTTGTCGGTCTCGATTTCGATCAGGATTTCGTCCTGGGCGACAGCCTCGCCCGGCTTCTTCTTCCACTGCAGCATGGTGGCTTCCGAGACCGACTCGGAGAGCTGGGGAACCTTGACTTCTACGATAGCCATTTCTGTATTGTCCTAATGCGTGTCTGTGTGTACGAGCATCGGGACCGGCGCACGTTTCGCGCGCCGGTCCCGGTCAGGCAGATTACTTCGCGACGGTCTGCGCGCCCTTCAGGCGGCCGAACGCGCCTTCGACCAGCGCCTTCTGCTGCTCGTAGTGCTTCGCGTAGTAGCCGACTGCCGGCGAGGCCGAAGCCGGGCGGCCGCTGTACGCGAGCTTCATCCCTTCCTTCATGCCTTCACGCAGATGGTGCTCGACGTAGAACCATGCGCCCTGATTCTGCGGCTCGTCCTGCACCCAGACCACTTCGGTCGCGTTCTCGAACTTCTTGAGTTCCGCGTCGAACTGCTTGTGCGCGAACGGATACAGCTGCTCGATACGCACGATGGCGACGTCGTTCGCCTTCGCTTCGCGGCGATGCGCGACGAGGTCGTAATACACGCGGCCCGAGCAGCAGACCACGCGCTTCACCTTCTTCGCGTCGATGGCTTCGTCCACTTCGCCGATAACCGGCTGGAACGAACCCTTCGCCAGTTCCGACAGATCCGACACGGCTTCCTTGTGACGCAGCAGCGACTTCGGCGTCGCGATGATCAGCGGCTTGCGGAACAGGCGGATCATCTGGCGGCGCAGCAGATGGAAAATCTGCGCGGGCGTCGTCGGCTGGACCACTTGCATGTTGTGATCCGCGCACAGTTGCAGGAAGCGCTCGATACGCGCCGACGAGTGCTCCGGACCCTGGCCTTCGTAGCCGTGCGGCAGCATCATCGTGAGACCCGAGACGCGGCCCCACTTCACTTCGCCCGACGAGATGAACTGGTCGATCACGACCTGAGCGCCGTTCACGAAGTCGCCGAACTGCGCTTCCCACGCGACGAACGTATTCGGCTCGGCAGTCGAATAGCCGTACTCGAAGCCGAGCACCGCTTCTTCCGACAGCACGGAGTCGATGACGGTGAACTTGGCCTGACCTTCCGCGATGTTCTGCAGCGGGATGTACGTGCCGTCGTTCCAGCGTTCGCGGTTCTGGTCGTGCAGAACGGCGTGACGGTGCGTGAACGTGCCGCGGCCCGAATCCTGACCCGTCAGACGCACCGCATAACCCGATGCGACCAGCGACGCGAACGCGAGATGCTCGCCCATGCCCCAGTCGAGCTTCGATTCGCCACGGCCCATTGCGCGGCGATCGTTGATCACGCGCTCGACGAGCGGATGCAGCTTGAAGTTCTCGGGGATCGTCGTGACACGCTCGGCGAGGCGCTTGAGTTCCGCGAGCGGGACGGCCGTATCGGCGGCGTCGGTCCACTTGCGGTTCAGGAACGGCACCCAGTCGACCGCGTACTTGCTCTTGTAGTTCGAGAGCACCGGATCGATCGTGTGATGGCCTTCGTCCATCGCCTGACGGTACGCCTTCACGAAGTTATCGGCGTCTTCAGCGGTGATCACGCCTTGTTGCACCAGCTTCTCGGCGTACAGCGCGCGCGTGCCCGGATGCTTCGCGATGGTCTTGTACATCAGCGGCTGCGTGACCGCCGGCGTGTCCTGCTCGTTGTGACCCAGCTTGCGGAAGCAGACGATGTCCACCACCACGTCCTTGTGGAACTTCGTGCGGAAGTCGATCGCGAGCTGCGTGGCGAGCACGACGGCTTCGGGATCGTCGCCGTTCACGTGCAGCACCGGCGCCTCGATCATCTTGACGACGTCCGAGCAGTACAGCGTCGAGCGCGAATCGCGCGGGTCCGACGTCGTAAAGCCGATCTGGTTGTTGATGACGATATGCAGCGTGCCGTGCGTGCCGTAGCCGCGCGTCTGCGCGAGATTCAGCGTTTCCATCACGACGCCCTGGCCTGCGAAGGCCGCGTCGCCGTGAATCTGCACCGGCAGCACTTGCAGGCCTTCTTCGTCGCCACGGCGATCCATCCGCGCCTTCGCCGAACCTTCGACCACCGGGTTCACGATTTCGAGGTGCGACGGGTTGAACGCGAGCGACAGGTGAACCGGGCCGCCTTCGGTCGACACGTCCGACGAGAAGCCCTTGTGGTACTTCACGTCGCCGGCCGGCAGATCGTCGACGTGCTTGCCTTCGAATTCGGCGAAGAGGTCAGCCGGCATCTTGCCGAGCGTGTTGACCAGCACGTTCAGACGCCCGCGGTGCGCCATGCCGATGACGATTTCCTGCACGCCGTTCTTGCCCGCGTGACGGACGACTTCGTCCATCGACGCGATGAAGCTCTCGCCGCCTTCCAGCGAGAAGCGCTTCTGGCCGACGTACTTGGTGTGCAGGAAACGCTCGAGGCCTTCGGCGGCCGTCAGGCGATTCAGGATGTGCTTCTTCTTGTCGTTCGAGAAATTGGGCGTCGAGCGGATCGACTCGAGGCGTTCCTTCCACCAGCGCTTCTGTTCCGGATCGCTGATGTACATGTACTCGGCGCCGATCGTGCCGCAATACGTGTCGCGCAATGCCTTGACGATCTCGCGCAGCGTCGCGCGCTCGAAACCGAAGTACAGGTTCGTGGCGCTGAACGTCTGGTCCATGTCGGCTTCAGTGAAGTCGTAGAACGCAGGCTCGAGTTCGGGGATGTGCGGACGCTCGCGGCGCTTGAGCGGATCGAGATTGGCCCATTGAGAGCCGAGAAAGCGATACGCGCCGATCAGGGACTGAACGTAGACTTGCTTGCGCGCGGTGGCGAGGTCTTCCGTTGCGCCTTCACGCGGGAGGAAGGCGTTCGACTTCGCGCGTTGTGCGAAAGATTCGACGATGGGGCCGTGGGCCACGTCGTTGTGATTGGTGCCGTCCGATGCGGGCACGTTTTGCAACGCATCGAAATAGGCTCGCCAGGTCTCGGGCACTGACGCGGGATTATCGAGATATGCCTCGTACAACTCTTCGACGTACGGAGCATTACCGCCGAACAGATAAGAGTTCGACTGGAATTGCTTCATCATTTTACGCTCACCTTTCTTCGAGTTTCTCGAGGAAGTGCGGGTTACGAAACCTTCCGCGACACGGCCTGACCGTTTAGCGGATTGCGCGAATCAAGTCTGCTTGGAAGGACCTAAAAAGCGACAGCTAATCCGAGTAGCATAGCACATAACCATTCGTCATATGACCGGTGGTCGCACCGTCGCTCTCGTCTTCGCCCTTCTGCAACGGGCATTTGCGGGCGTTGATCCGCATTACAAGGGCGCATGCTGCCGCTATTTATCGGCTGCCGCCGGACAATCTTTAGCGGCTTTCACGGCCACTAAACACAAAAGCCGCCCGAAGGCGGCTTTTGCTTGTCACTGCTGTGAAGCTTAGTCAGCAGCCGACTCGCGGCTCGCGCGACGGCGCTCGTGTTCCTTCAGATGACGCTTGCGAAGACGGATCGACTGCGGCGTCACTTCGACGAGTTCGTCGTCATCGATGAACTCGACCGCGTATTCCAGCGAAAGCTGGATCGGCGGCACGAGCCGCACGGCTTCGTCGGTGCCCGATGCGCGCACGTTGGTCAGCTGCTTGCCCTTGATCGGGTTCACGACGAGGTCGTTGTCGCGGCTATGAATGCCGATGATCATGCCTTCGTACAGCGCATCGCCGGGCGAGACGAACATGCGGCCGCGATCCTGCAGCTTCCACAGCGCATAAGCGACAGCGGCGCCATCGTCCTGCGAGATCAGCACGCCGTTGCGGCGCTCGCCCACCGAGCCTTCCTTGACCGGCGCATACGAATCGAAGGTATGGCTCATCAGGCCCGTGCCGCGCGTGAGCGTCAGGAACTCGCTCTGGAAGCCGATCAGACCGCGCGCCGAAATCTTGTACTCGAGACGCGTGCGGCCGCGGCCGTCCGACGTCATGTCGAGCATTTCGCCCTTGCGCCGGCCGAGTTCTTCCATCACGCCGCCCTGATGCTGGTCTTCGATATCGACCGTCAGGTTTTCATACGGCTCGCACTTCACGCCGTCGATTTCCTGCAGCACCACGCGCGGACGCGACACCGCGAGTTCGTATCCTTCGCGGCGCATGTTCTCGACGAGAATGGTCAGGTGCAATTCGCCACGGCCCGACACTTCGAACGTGGTTTCGTCGCCGGTATCTTTCACGCGCAACGCGACGTTGTGATTCAGTTCCTTCGTGAGACGATCGCGGATCTGGCGGCTCGTCACGAACTTGCCTTCCTTGCCCGCGAGCGGCGACGAATTCACGAGGAAGTTCATCGTGAGCGTGGGTTCGTCGACGGTAATCATCGGCAGGGCTTCCGGATTGTCCGGCGCGCAGATGGTCACGCCGATGCCGATTTCCTCGATGCCGTTGATCAGCACGATATCGCCCGCTTGCGCTTCTTCCACTTGCACGCGCTCGAGGCCGTGGAACGACAGCACCTGATTGATCTTGCGATTCAGGATCGCGCCGTCCGGACCCGAACGCACCGCGACCTGCATGCCGGGGCGGATGCGGCCACGCGCGACACGGCCCACGCCGATACGGCCGACGTACGAGTTGTAGTCGAGCGACGTGATTTGCAGTTGCAGCGGACCGTCCGGATCGGCCGGGCGAACCGGCACGTGCTCGAGAATGGCTTCGAACAGCGGACGCATCGTGCCTTCGCGCACGTCCGGATTCAGTCCGGCAAAGCCGTTCAGGCCCGATGCATAGACGATCGGGAAATCGAGTTGCTCTTCGGTGGCGCCGAGCTTGTCGAACAGATCGAAGGTCTGGTTGATCACCCAGTCGATGCGCGCGCCCGGACGATCCACCTTGTTGACGACGACGATCGGCTTGAGGCCGAGCGCGAGCGCCTTCTTCGTGACGAAGCGCGTTTGCGGCATCGGGCCTTCGACGGCGTCGACGAGCAGCAAGACGGAATCGACCATCGACAACACGCGCTCCACTTCGCCGCCGAAGTCGGCGTGCCCGGGGGTGTCGACGATGTTGATGTGCGTGCCTTCATACTCGACCGCGCAGTTCTTCGCGAGGATCGTGATGCCACGTTCCTTTTCGATGTCGTTCGAGTCCATGACGCGCTCGGCGACCTGCTGGTTTTCACGGAACGTGCCCGATTGACGGAGCAACTGGTCGACGAGCGTGGTCTTGCCGTGGTCGACGTGAGCAATGATGGCGATATTGCGGAGGGCGCGAGTCATAAGGGATATCTTGGTTGTGCGCCGTCGAAGCGAACCCCGGGAGCTGGAAACTCCTGGCTGGCTCGGCAGACCGTCGATTGAGCGTCACATCGTGCATGACGCCTGGCGTGGATCGCTCGGAAGACTTCAGGGATTTGAACTACTCTTCCGGCCCGGCGCGGTGAGAACCGTAAAGTGTAGCACGCACAAACGTCCTCTTTTCGACAATAGGACGCTACCCGAACCTCGAGAGGCGCTTTCGAAGCGGCCGCGGCAGGCGGCCGAACGCGACAAGACGCGCTGAAGCCCGCCGCACAAGGCCGCAGGCGAAACGCGCCGTTCATTGTAAGTGGATCCAGAAAAGTCCCTTGCAGGCGGCGTAACGCCGCGCCTATAATGCTGCCTAGTCCACTATTGCACTTGCATATTCCTTTCATGAGCGACGCCCCAAAACCCACGTCGATCGACAGCTATGTGCTGAGCGAGAGCGTCGGCTATCTGATCAGTCGCGTGCGCTCGACGCTATGGAACATGGTGACGCAGCACACGACGGCCGAACTCGGCATCACGAGCACGCAGGCGAGCATCGTGTTCATGCTGGCGGTCGGCAAGTGCCTGACGGCGGCCGACATTGCCCGCGAATACGGCATCGACGCGAGCGCGGTCACGCGTCTCATCGACCGGCTGGAGAAGCGCGGGCTGCTGTCGCGCGTGCGCAGCAACGAAGACCGCCGTGTCGTGCGCCTCGCGCTCACGCCCGACGGCCGCGCGATGGCCGAGCAGGTCCCGGCGATCTTCACGCGCGTGCTGGATACGCTGCTGGCCGGCTTCACGCCGGAGGAAGTCGGATTCCTGAAAAGCATGCTGCGGCGGATTCTCGCGAACACCTGCGATCCCGCCGCCGCGTGCCTCGCCGGCAACGTCGACAAGCCCGGCGCGCCTTCACGATGACGCGCGGAAAGATCGGTCTGCCAGCGCATCTGAAATAGTTGCAACGTCCATAATCCATACCTCTCTCAAGAGACGAGCGATGAAACACCTTTCCTTGTCCGCACTTTGGCCCGCGAGCCGATTGCGCCGCGCGCAGAGCGCGGTGGCCGCCGCCGTGGCTGCGCTCGCGGTCGCGGGCTGCGCGAACTACGCGGGCATTTCGAGCGACAAGCAGATCACCGCACCCGAAACGCTGGAGTCCACGCAGAGCGTGCCGGCGCAGGGCGGCCAGTGGCCGAGCCTCGACTGGGCGAAACAGTTCGGCGATCCGCAACTGCCGCAACTCATCGACGAGGCGCTCGCGGGCAATCCGAGCATCGCGCAGGCGCAGGCGCGCATCGCGAAGGCGTCGGCTTATATCGAGAGTTCGCGCTCGTCGCTTTATCCGCACGTCGAGGCGAAATATTCGTGGACGCGCGAACTGTATTCGGCCAACGCCCTCTTCCCGCCGCCCTACGGCGGAACGTGGTACAGCGAGAACAACGTGCTCGCGAGCGCGTCGTGGGACCTCGATCTGTGGGGCAAGAACCGCTCGCGCCTGAACATGGCGGTCTCGCAGCAGAAGGCGGCCGAAGCCGACATGCAGCAGGCGCGCGTGACGCTGGCGGCATCCGTGGCGCGCACGTACAACCAGCTTGCGCTGCTCTATGCGCTGCGGGATGTCACGCAGCGTGAGATCGCCAATCGCGAGAACGTGGGGCGCATCACGAGCGGGCGCGTCACCGCCGGTCTCGACACGAATGTCGAGCAGCGCACCGCCGAAGGCAACGTCGCGACCAGCCAGACCAATCTCAGCGAACTCGACGGGCAGATCCAGTCGGTGCGCTATCAGCTGGCGGCGCTGCTCGGCAAAGGCCCCGATCGCGGGCTGCAAATTGCCAATCCGTTGATCAATCCGGACATCAACGTCGCGCTGCCGGACAACGTGCCCGCCGATCTCATCGCGCGCCGGCCGGATATCGTCGCGTCGCGCTGGCAGATCGAAGCGGCGACGCACAACATCAAGGAAGCGAAGGCCGAGTTCTTCCCGGACATCAACCTCGCAGCAGGCTTCGGTTTCGACGCCTTCGGCTGGGGCCGCTTCCTGACGGCGAGCAGCCGGCAGATTCAGGCTGGCCCGGCAATCCACCTGCCGATTTTCGACGCCGGCGCGCTGCGCGCCCAGTTGAAGGGCCGCTACGCCGACTTCGAAAACGATGTCGCCAATTACAACCAGACGCTCGTCAACGCGCTGAACGACGTGGCGACCAACATCGCCGCGATCCGCGCGCTCGACAGGCAAATGGCCGACGCGCAGCGTGCGCTCGCCGCCGCCACGAGCGCCTACCAGCTCGCGGTGATCCGCTACAAGGCGGGCCTGTCGCCGCAACTGCAGGTGCTGACGGCGGACCAGAACCGCCTCGCCAACGAGCAGACCGTCACGAACCTGCGCCTGAAGCGCAGCGATCTTCAGATCGCGCTGATTCAGGCGCTCGGCGGCGGTTTCGACGCGACGAGCACCGACCTTGCCATCGACGGCAGCGGACAGCGCCAGGCCGTGAACCAGCAAGCGGCATCGCACTGAGCCGCGCACAAGAACACGCATTAAGACCAATACGGAATTTTCGGAGCCCTTCATGAGCGACCCTAAACAAAACGCCGCCAGCGCACCCGCCTCCGCGCCGGCGCCGAAGCAAAACAACAGCAAGCGCCGCCGGCTGATGGCGCTGATCGTGCTCGTCATCATCATCGCGGCTGTCGCGTACGGCCTGTATTACTTCCTCGTTGCGCGCTTCCACGAAGACACCGACGACGCCTACGTCAACGGCAACGTCGTCCAGATCACGCCGCAAGTGGTCGGCACGGTCATCTCCGTCAATGCCGACGATACGCAGACCGTGAAAGCCGGCGATCCGCTCGTCGCGCTCGATCCGGCCGACTCCAAGGTCGCGCTCGAACAGGCCGAAGCGAATCTCGCGCAGACGGTGCGCCAGGTCCGTACGTTCTTCGTGAACAACAACCAGTACGAAGCGCAGATCGCGCTGCGCAAGTCGGACCTGTCGCGGGCGCAGGACGACCTTCGCCGCCGCCTGACCGTCGCGCAGACGGGCGCGGTGTCGCAGGAAGAAATTTCGCATGCACGCGATGCGGTTCGCAGCGCGCAAGCCGCGCTCGACGCAGCACAGCAGGAACTCGCGTCGAACCGCTCGCTGACCGCCAACACGACCATCGCCGATCATCCGAACGTGCTCGCCGCTGCGGCGAAGGTGCGCGATTCGTACATCAACTATGCGCGCAACACGCTGCCCGCCCCGGTCACGGGCTATGTCGCGAAGCGCTCGGTGCAGGTGGGCCAGCGCGTGGCGCCGGGCAATCCGCTGATGGCGATCGTGCCGCTCAACGCCGTGTGGGTCGACGCCAACTTCAAGGAAGTGCAGCTGAAGCACATGCGTATCGGCCAGCCGGTCGAACTGACGGCTGATCTGTATGGATCGGGCGTTGTGTTCCACGGCAAGGTGATCGGCTTCTCGGCCGGCACGGGTTCGGCGTTCTCGCTGCTGCCGGCGCAAAACGCGACGGGCAACTGGATCAAGGTGGTGCAGCGTCTGCCGGTTCGTATCCAGCTCGATCCGAAGGAACTGGAACAGCATCCGTTGCGCATCGGCCTGTCGATGAACGTGGATGTCACGATCAAGGACGAGCAAGGCGGCCAGCTCGGCGCGGCGCAAAACACGGTGTATCAGACGAACGTGTTCGACAAGTACGGCGAGCAGGCGGACGCGGAAATCGCGAGGATCATCCAGCAGAACGCCGGTACGGGCGCGGGCACGCAGGGCACGTCGCCGTCGGCTTCGCGCGGCAACGCGACGAAGTCCGCGTCGGCCGCCAAGCTGATGTAAGCGGCAGCATCGCGGACTCCACACATGTCTCAAGCTAACGTCGTTCATCCGCCGCTCTCGGGCGGAAAGCTGGTCGTCGGAACGATCGCCGTGTCGCTCGCGGTGTTCATGAACGTGCTCGACACGTCGATCGCGAACGTCTCGATTCCGTCGATCTCCGGCGACCTTGGCGTATCGTCGGATCAGGGCACGTGGGTCATCACGTCGTTCGCGGTCGCCAACGCGATCTCGGTGCCGCTGACCGGCTGGCTCACGCAGCGCATCGGCCAGGTGCGGCTGTTTCTCGGCTCGATCATCCTGTTCGTGCTCGCGTCGTGGCTGTGCGGACTCGCGCCGACGCTGCCGTTTCTGCTCGCCGCTCGCGTGCTGCAGGGCGCGGTCGCCGGCCCGATGATTCCGCTGTCGCAAACGCTGCTGCTCGCGAGCTATCCGCGCGAGAAAGCGCCGATGGCCCTCTCGATGTGGTCGATGACCACGCTGATCGCGCCCGTCGCCGGCCCGGTGCTCGGCGGATGGATCTCGGACAACATTTCGTGGCCGTGGATTTTCTATGTGAACATCCCGGTCGGTATTGCGGCGGCGCTTGCGACGTTCGCGATCTTCCGCGACCGCGATTCCGCGATCCGCAAGGCGCCGATCGACACGGTCGGGCTCGCGCTGCTCGTCGTGTGGGTCGGCTCGCTGCAAGTCATGCTCGACAAGGGCAAGGACCTCGACTGGTTCAACTCGACGACCATCGTCGTGCTCGCGCTGATCGCCGTCATCTCGTTCGCGTTTTTCATCGTGTGGGAGCTGACGGCGGAGCATCCGGTCGTCGACTTGTCGCTATTCGAATTGCGCAACTTCACGGGCGGCACGATCGCGCTGTCGATCGGTTACGGGCTGTACTTCGGCAATCTCGTGCTGCTGCCGTTGTGGCTTCAGACGGATATCGGCTACACGGCGACGAACGCGGGTCTCGTGATGGCGCCCGTCGGCGTGTTCGCGATCCTGCTCTCGCCGATCACCGGCAAGTTCTTGCCGCGCACGGATCCGCGCCGCATCGCGACGGCCGCGTTCCTCGTGTTTGCGCTGTGTTTCTGGATGCGCTCGCGCTATACGACCGGCGTCGATACTTGGTCGCTGACGCTGCCGACGCTGATTCAGGGCATCGGCATGGCGGGCTTCTTCATTCCGCTCGTGTCGATCACGCTGTCGGGGCTGCCGGGGCATCGCATACCGGCGGCGTCCGGACTGTCGAACTTCGTGCGGATCATGTGCGGCGGTATCGGCACGTCGATTTTCTCGACGGCATGGGAGCATCGGTCGATCGTGCATCATGCACAACTCATCGAACAGGCCAACGCCTACAACCCGACGTTCGTAAATTCGATGCAGCAGATGGGCGCGCTCGGCATGTCGCAGGAACAGACTTACGGTCTCTTCAACAGCATGGCGACGCAGCAGGCCGCGCAGCTTGGCGTGAACGACATGTTCTATATCTCAGCGGGGATTTTTGTCGCGCTGATCGCGCTGATCTGGATCACGCGGCCCGAACGCGCCGGCGGCGGGGATTCGGCGGCGGCGGCATCGGCGGCGCATTGAGTCTTTTTGCACCGCGCGCGTGAAAAAGCCCGGAATCTTGCGATTCCGGGCTTTTTCTTTGGTGCTTAGCTTGCCGTGACGACGAGGCGCTCCGGCGCGAGCACGCCTTCGCCTGCTTTTGCCACGCCGAGCAATCGGCCGCCTGCCTGCGCGTAGACGCGCACGCGGCCCGCCTCGATGTGATCCGGCGACACTTCGGCCAGCTTGAGCCGCTGCCCATGCAGAAACCGGCGGCACGCTTCGTCGTCGAGCCGCACCGCGGGAAACGTCGACAACAGCGCGTCCACCGGCTGCAGCCGCGCGTCGCGATCCGCTTCGTCCAGTTCCGCCAGTTCGTCCAGCGTCAGCGCATGCTCGAGCGTCAACGCGCCCACGCCCGTGCGACGCAGCGCCGTCAGATGAGCCCCGCAACCCAGCGCCTCGCCGATATCCTCCGCCAGCGTCCGCACATAGGTGCCCTTGCTGCACGTCACGCGAAAGGTCACGAGCGGCAGCGCGCACGCGATCATCTTCAGAGCGTGAATCGTCACTTGGCGGCCTTCGCGCTCGACCGTCTGCCCGGCGCGGGCGTATTCGTAGAGCGGCTTGCCATCGCGTTTCAGCGCTGAATACATCGGCGGAATCTGCACGATATCGCCGATGAACCGCGTCATCGCCGCTTCGACGGCTGCTTCGTCGCACGCGACTTCGCGCGTTTCCACCGCTTCGCCTTCGGCATCGCCCGTCGCCGTGCGGATGCCGAGACGCATCGTCGCTTCGTAGGTCTTGTCGGCGTCGAGCAGGTCTTGCGAGAACTTGGTCGCTTCGCCGAAGCAAAGCGGCAGGAGGCCGGTCGCGAGCGGATCGAGCGTGCCGGTGTGACCCGCCTTTTTTGCCAGATAAATGCGCTTCGCCTTGATCAGCGCGTCATTGCTGGACAGCCCGAGCGGCTTGTCCAGCAGCAGCACGCCATCGAGCGCGCGGCGCACGAGCTTCGGCCGGGCGGCGTGGTTCTTCGAAGCGGTCATCGCTCAGGCGCCTTCCTCGTCGTCCTTTGCGCGCGTCGCGTTCGCTTCGTCAATCAGGCGCGACATCTCGACGGCCTTTTCGATCGTCTGGTCATAGTGGAAATGCAGCGTCGGCACCGTATGGATGTGCAGCCGCTTGAACAACTGGTTGTGCAAATGGCCGGCCGCGTGGTTCAACGCTTCCTGCGTTTGCATCGGATCGCCCGTTAGCGTCGTGAAATAGACCTTCGCGTGCGCGTAGTCCGGCGTGAGTTCGACGCTTTGAATCGTCACCATCCCGACGCGCGGATCCTTCACCTCGCGCATCAACTCCGACAAATCTCGCTGAATCTGATCCGCAATCTGCACGTTGCGGTTCGCGGATGTCCGTCTTTTAGCCATGATCTTGTTCCGTTTTCTGTCTTGCCGCCGCGCCAAAGAAAAAGGCGGAGCCAGCCGTTTGGCCCGCTCCGCCTCGAGGCTCAGCGTATTGATGCGTTACAGCGTGCGAGCCACTTCCGTCACTTCGAAGACTTCCAGCTGATCGCCTTCGACGATGTCGTTGAAGTTCTTGATCGAGATACCGCACTCGAAGCCCTGACGCACTTCCTTGACGTCGTCCTTGAAGCGCTTGAGCGATTCGAGCTCGCCCGTATGGATGACGACGTTGTTGCGGATCACGCGCACCGACGAGGAACGCTTGACGAAACCGTCCGTCACCATACAGCCCGCGATCAGGCCGACCTTCGGCACGCGGATCACCTGGCGCACTTCGACCATGCCCGTCACCGTCTCGCGCTTCTCCGGCGCGAGCATGCCGGACATCGCAGCCTTCACCTCATCCACTGCGTCATAGATGATGTTGTAGTAGCGGATATCGATGCCGTTCGATTCGGCCAGCTTGCGGGCTTGCGCATCCGCACGCGTGTTGAAGCCGATGATGACCGCCTTCGACGCCGTTGCCAGGTTGACGTCCGACTCGCTGATCGCGCCGACCGCGCTGTGCACGATCTGCACGCGCACTTCGCCGGTGGACAGCTTTTGCAGCGACTGCACGAGCGCTTCCTGCGAGCCCTGCACGTCCGCCTTGACGATGAGCGGCAGGTTCTGCACTTCGCCTTCGCCCATCTGCTCGAGCATGTTCTCGAGCTTGGCGGCTTGCTGCTTCGCCAGCTTCACGTCGCGGAACTTGCCCTGACGGAACAGCGCGATTTCGCGCGCCTTGCGCTCGTCCGGCAACACGATGACTTCTTCGCCCGCCGCCGGCACTTCCGACAGACCCTGGATTTCCACCGGGATCGACGGACCTGCGGTCTTCGTCGGCTTGCCGGTTTCGTCCAGCATTGCACGGACGCGGCCGTAGGCGCTGCCCGCCAGAACCACGTCGCCGCGATTCAGCGTGCCCGACTGCACCAGGATGGTTGCGACCGGACCCTTGCCCTTGTCCAGCTTCGCTTCGATGACGAGACCCTTCGCGGCAGCTTCGACCGGCGCGGTCAGTTCCATCACTTCGGCTTGCAGCGAGACGTTTTCCAGCAGATCGTCGATGCCCTGGCCGGTTTTCGCCGACACTTCGAGGAACGGCGAATCGCCGCCGTACTCTTCCGGCACCACGCCTTCCGCGACGAGTTCCTGCTTTACGCGGTCGGGGTTGGCGTCCGGCTTGTCGATCTTGTTGATCGCGACGACGATCGGTACGCCGCCCGCCTTCGCGTGAGCGATTGCTTCCTTCGTCTGCGGCATCACGCCGTCGTCGGCTGCGACCACCAGAATGACGATGTCAGTGGCCTTCGCACCGCGCGCACGCATTGCCGTAAAGGCTTCGTGACCCGGCGTGTCGAGGAAGGTAATGACGCCGCGCGGCGTATCGACGTGATAAGCGCCGATATGCTGCGTGATGCCGCCCGCTTCGCCCGCCGCCACTTTCGCGCGTCGGATGTAGTCCAGCAGCGACGTCTTGCCGTGGTCGACGTGACCCATCACGGTCACTACCGGCGGACGCGGCAGACGCTCCGCCGTTTCCTCGGTCGTTTCGCCTTCGGTCAGCAGCGCTTCCGGATCGTCCAGCTTGGCCGCAACCGCGCGATGGCCCAGTTCCTCGACGACGATCATCGCGGTTTCCTGGTCCAGCACCTGGTTGATGGTGACCATCTGGCCGAGCTTCATCATCACCTTGATGACTTCCGAAGCCTTCACCGACATCTTGTGCGCGAGGTCGGCCACCGAAACGGTTTCCGGCACGTGCACTTCACGGATGATCGGCTCGGTCGGCGCCTGGAACGTGGTCTGATCCTGATGCTTGCCACGGCCCTTCGGACCGCCGCGCCAGCCGCGATCGACGCCGCCGCTCGTGTCGCCGCGCGTCTTGATGCCACGGCGCTTCGATGCGTCGTCCTGCCAGCCGCCCTTGCCGCCGGCCTTCTTCTTGTCGCCGGAAGGAGCCGCCGCTGCGGGCGCTGGTGCGCCGGCAGCCGGCTTCTTCACGGCGGGACGCGCTGCCTGCGCGCCTTCCGGCTTCGCGGGCTTGTGCAGCGTACCCTTCGCTTCGGCAGCCTTGGCCGCTTCCGCCGGCTTTGCAGCCGGGGCCGGTTCCGGCGCCTTGACCTGCGCCTTGCGCGGGGTGTTCATCATTTCGCGGATGGCGCGTGCTTCGGCTTCCGCCGCCGCACGGCGCTTCGCGATGGCTTCTTGCTCCATGCGAGTCTTCGCAGCGGCCGCCTTGGCGTCTTCTTCCGCCTTCTTCGCGGCTTCACGCTGGGCGGCGCGCTCGGTGGCGGCCTTCTCTTCCGCTGCCTTTTCGGCAGCAGCAGCGGCTGCGCGCTGAGCGCTGTCGTCTTGCTTGTCTTGTTTGTCCTGCTTCGGCTCGGCCTTCGCCTCAGCGGTGACCGGCGTACGCGCCTCCTGACGTGCAGCCTGAGCCGCACGGGAGATTTCCGCTGCCTGCGCCGCCGCCGTCGCGCGGCGTTCCGCCTCGGCTTCCTGCTTGCGACGCTCGGCTTCGGCCGCTTCCTCGCGGGCGCGGCGCTCGGCTTCCTCGCGCTCGAGCTGGGCCTGACGCTCCTTCAGCTCGCGCTCTTCGCGTTCGAGCTGCTCGGCAGCGCGGCGCGCTTCTTCCTCGCGGCGCTGCAGTTCGGCCTCGTCGACTTCCGGCTCTTCGACGTGATTGGGCGTTTCGACAGGCTGCTCGACGCCGGTTTCGTCGCGCTTCACGAAAACACGTTTTTTGCGCACCTCGACCTGAATGGTGCGAGCTTTACCCGTTGCGTCGGATTGCTTGATTTCCGACGTATGCCGGCGGGTCAAAGTGATCTTGCGCTTGTCGGCGTCGGCGGACCCGTGCGACTTGCGCAAATGATCGAGCAGACGCGCCTTGTCCGTCTCGGACAGGTCGTCATTCGCGCTCGCTTTCTGGACGCCAGCCGCCTGCAGTTGCTCGAGCAGGACGCCCGCAGGCATTTTGAGTTCCGCGGCAAATTGGGCTACGTTGTTACTCGCCATTCATTCCTCTTGATGCAAGGACCAATCCTTGCGGTTAGATCGGGGTCATGCGGCCAAACCGGCCGCGATATATCAGTGCGCCATGGTCATTTCTCACTGGAACCAGTGTTCACGTGCTTTCATGATCAACGCCTTAGCGGCATCCTCTTCCATACCGGTCATTTCGACCAGTTCATCTACTGCCAACTCCGCGAGGTCATCGCGGGTTTGAACCTGGTGCTCCGCGAGCTTCGCGAGAAGCTCGTTGTCCATGCCTTCCAGACTCTTCAAATCGAGCGCGACGCCTTCCACCTTCTCTTCGTTGGCGATGGCCATCGTCAGCAGCGCATCACGCGAGCGGTTGCGCAACTCGTGCACGGTGTCTTCGTCGAAAGCTTCGATTTCGAGCATCTCGTTGAGCGGCACGTAGGCGATTTCTTCGAGGCTCGTGAAGCCTTCGTCGATCAGGATGTCGGCAACTTCCTCGTCGACATCGAGACGCGCCATGAACAGGTCGCGCAACTTGCCACGCTCTTCGTTCTGCTTCAACGCCGACTCGTCCGGCGTCATGATGTTGATCTGCCAGCCGGTGAGCTCGCTGGCGAGTCGAACGTTCTGGCCGCTGCGGCCGATGGCGACCGCGAGTTCGCTTTCGTCAACGACGACGTCCATCGAATGCTTTTCTTCATCGACGACGATCGACTGGACGGCTGCCGGCGCGAGGGCGCCGATCACGAACTGCGCGGGGTCTTCCGACCATAGCACGATGTCGACGTTCTCGCCACCGAGCTCGTTCCTCACAGCCTGCACGCGCGAACCGCGGATGCCAACGCAAGTGCCGATCGGGTCGATGCGCTTGTCGTAGGCGATCACCCCGATTTTCGCACGCACGCCGGGATCGCGCGCGGCCGCCTTAATTTCCAGCAGCCCTTGTTCGATTTCCGGCACTTCGAGTTCGAACAGCTTCATCAGGAACTCGGGCGCCGTGCGCGAGAGTTCGATCTGCGGGCCGCGCGCGGTGCGATCGACCTTCGCGATGTACGCGCGCACGCGGTCGCCCACGCGCAGGTTTTCCTTCGGAATCAGCTGGTCGCGGCGCAGCAGCGCTTCCACACGACCCGATTCGACGATGAAATTGCCCTTGTCCAGACGCTTGACCGAGCCGGTCATGATCTTTTCGCCGCGCTCGAGGAAGTCGTTCAGGATCTGCTCGCGCTCGGCGTCGCGCACCTTCTGCAGGATGACCTGCTTCGCGGCCTGTGCGCCGATACGGCCGAATTCGATCGACGGGATCGGTTCTTCGATGAAATCGTCCACTTCCGCGTCGGCCTTTTGCTCCTTCGCTTCGAACAGCAGGATTTCCTGATCCGGCTCTTGCAGGCCGGCCTCGTCCGGCACTACGCGCCAGCGGCGAAACGTTTCGTGCTCGCCGCTTTCACGGTCGATCGCGACACGGATATCGACATCTTCCTCGAACAGCTTTTTCGTTGCCGAAGCAAGCGCAGCCTCCAGGGCTGCGTACACCACGTCCTTGTTGACGTTCTTTTCGCGCGCCAGCGCATCCGCCAGCATCAAAACTTCGCGACTCATTGTTTGCGGCTCCTAAAGTCAACTTTGGGGACGAGACGTGCTTTATCGAGGTCCGCGACCGTGAAATCGAGCATTGCGGCGCCGTCCTTCCCTTCAAATTCCAATTCGATCTTTTCGCCTTGCGGGGCGTGCAGAATGCCCCGGAACGACTTGCGGCCGTCCAGCGGCTTTTTCAATGTGATGACGATTTCGCTTCCCGCGAAGCGCTCGAAATCGGCCAGCTTCTTGAGCGGGCGATCGAGCCCCGGCGACGACACTTCGAGGCGGTCATAGTCGATGTTCTCGACCTCGAGCACGTACTGGAGCTGACGTGTGACTTTTTCGCAGTCTTCGATGGCGATACCGGCCGGCTGGTCGATATAGATGCGCAGCATGCCGCCTCCCGAACGCTCGAGATCGACAAGCTCGTAGCCCAGGCTCGAGACCGTGGTTTCAATCAATTCCGTCAGTTGCACAGTAACTCCAAGGTGTTCGCGCATCGCGCCGCGAAACACCTGCGGGCGAGCGCCTTGACCGGGCGCGCACCCCTGCTCCCGAGATGCCGAACCAAAAAGCCAAAAAAAAATGGGCGCAACGCCCATCTTTTTCAACCGAGGTCGCACCCGGGCAGCGCGAAAACTATGTGCCCAGCGACTTCGTGATTTTAGCCATTTTTCGGGATAAACGCAAACGTAACGCCCGCGTTCGGCACTGTTTCGCGCCGGATCGCATGCTTTTTTGCTTTGTGTCGATGGCGCGGGCTGCGCGCTTTCGAATTCGGCCGATAGCGCCGCTACCGGCCGGTCCGGTCCGTCGCCCGGTCAGGCGACGAACAGGTTTTCATCGTCCGCGCGAGCGATTGCGCGGACCGCCGCGACCCGCGCCGGCCTTGCCCTGCGTCGCAGCGGGCTGCTGTCCGCCGCCCTGACGATTGCCGCCGCGCGGGCCATTGCCGCTTGCGCGCTTCGCCGGGCCATTCGCACCCTGCGGGCCGCCTTGCGGACGAGCGCCGCGCTGTCCCGGACCACGACCGCCGCTGTTCGCGCGGTTGCCGTTCGGCTCGCCGCCGGCGCGATTGCCGTTCGCTTCCTGACCACCGCGCCGGCCGGAACCGCCCGCATTGGCGCTGTTCCCGCCGAAACCGCTGCCCATGCCGAACCCGCCCGGCATGCCGCCCGCCGCGCCGCGCCGCCCGCCGCGAACCGGCGTTTGCGCCATGCGCAGGTGCGAACTCAGCACCGGCTCACGCGTGATGAAGCCCATCGAAGTTTGCATCGGATCGGGCTGCACACGCGGCGTCGAACTGCGTCCGCCCTTCTCGGCGACCGGGGCCTTCAGGCCCACCGACTCCATGAGACTGCGCACCTGATTGTCTTCCAGCTCTTCCCACTTGCCGCGTTTCAGGCCGCGCGGCAACGCGATCGGACCGTGACGCGTGCGGATCAGGCGGCTGACCATCAGGCCGGCCGCTTCGAACATCCGGCGCACTTCGCGATTGCGGCCTTCCGCCAGCGCGACGTGATACCAGTGATTCGTGCCTTCTCCGCCGCCGTCCTGAATGCGCAGGAAGTTCGCGGGGCCGTCGTCGAGTTCGACGCCCTTCAGCAGCTTCTGCTTCATCGCCTCCGACAACTGGCCGACGACGCGCACCGCGTACTCGCGCTCGACGCTGTATCGCGGATGCATGAAGCGGTTCGCGAGATCGCCCGAGGTGGTGAGCAGCAGCAAGCCTTCGGTATTGAAGTCGAGGCGGCCGACCGCGAGCCACTTGGCCGTTTTCATCGACGGGAGCTTGTCGAACACCGAGGGACGCCCTTCCGGGTCCGCGTGGCTGACGATCTCGCCCGTCGGCTTGTGATACAGCAAGATGCGCGGCGGCTTGCTTGCGAGCTTGCGCTTGAGCGGCTTGCCGTTGACGCGCACCTGGTCCGTCGGCATGATCCGCTGGCCGATGTGCGCCGGCTCGCCGTTCACCGACACCCGCCCCGCGATGATCAGTTCTTCCATGTCGCGACGCGAGCCCATGCCGGCATCGGCGAGAACCTTGTGGAGCTTCGGTGTGTCGTCGTCCGGCTCGAGCACGCGCTTTTGCTGGGTGGCATTGCGGCCGCGGCGCAGCATCGGCGCACGCACGCCGCCAGAACCGTTGTCCGCGTCGAATGCGGGCGACGTCACGTAAGCGAACACGTCGTCGACGGCAGCGGCGGCGGCCTTCTCGACCGTCGCCGGACCCGCATCGTTGCGCTTGCCGCGCTTGTCCTGCTTGTCGCGGGCCTGCTGGGGCGCCTTGCGACGACCGCCTTCGCGTGGTGCGGCGGCTGCCGTTTCGCCCGATGCCTCGATCCCCGCCTCGCCCGGATTGGGACGCGCGTTCTTGCGCCCGCCTTGTTTGCGCGCAGGCTTCTCGCCCTGCTTTTCGGTCTGCGGCTCGCCGCCGGCGTTACGCGGCGTCTTCGCGCTCGCGTCCTTGCGCGGCATGCGCACCTGCGCGACCACGACGCCATCCGGCGGCGCTTCCGTCACCGCGCCCGGCGCGGCGGGCGCGCCTTCGGCGCCCTTGGTCTTGGCGACAGCGCGGCGTCGCGCGATCAGACTGCGCGGCCCGCGACGCAGGCCGCGGCGCGGACGATCGTCGCCGTCGGCGCTCTCGTCGCTGCGCGTGCGTTCGCCGGCATCGGCCGGGTCATGGGCGTCCGCGGCATGCATGGGCCGCGCGGATTCGGGCGAATCGCTGTCGTGGGAGTGTGTCAAAACAACCTCAAATGTCGAAGTGCGCGCCCGGGCGGACGCGCCAAAAATATCCACTGATCGGACCGGCCTCCGTCTTCGACGTAATCTTTTATCGAAGACCGGGTGAATCAGGGGCCATGCAATTGCATCAGGCGCGGCGCGCCTTCGGTTCCTCTTCGGAATCGTCGTCGGTCAGGTCGACGCCGGACGACGGGCGTGCGGCCTGTTCGTCGCCGTGCGCCTCGCGAGCCGCATCCGCGCTGCCGGCGTCGGCGGCTTCGTGCTCCGGCTTCAGCGGCTGCACGCGAAATTCGGTCAGCGACGAAGCGGCGGTCTCGCCCTCCACGTTCGCATGATCCGTTCCGGCTTTTTCGTTACTTTCCGCTGCCTCTGCGGCGGTTTGATCGATATGCGCTGCCTGCGCGTCCTGCTCGCCGCTTTCGCTCGCGGCGTCTTTCAGCGACGCCTGCGCCGCCGCGCCATCCGGGAAATTGATCGAATGCTGCGCGAGCAACGATGCTTCCAGTTGCGACGACGGATTGTCCAGCGCGGGCAGTTCGTCGAGCGCGGTCAGGCCGAGATCGTCGAGAAACTGCTTGGTCGTCGCGTAGAGCGCGGGCCGGCCGGGAACGTCTCGATGGCCGATCACCTCGATCCATCCGCGATCTTCCAATTGCTTGACCACTTGCGTATTCACCGTGACGCCGCGAATCTCTTCGATATCGCCGCGTGTCACCGGTTGCCGATAAGCAATGATAGCCAGCGTTTCCATGACGGCGCGCGAATACTTCGGCGGCTTTTCCGGATGCAGCCGATCGAGATAAGTCCGCATGGCGGCCTTGCTTTGAAAGCGCCATCCCGACGCGAGCGCCACGAGTTCGACGCCGCGGTCCGACCATGCAGCCTGGAGTTCTTCGAGCAGCGTACGCACGGTATCCGCCGATATGTCTTCGGCGAAGAGCTTGCGCAACTCACTCAGCCGCAGTGGCTCCTGCGCGCAGATCAAAGCGGTCTCGAGGACGATTTTCGCCTCTTGGGTATTCATGCAGCTTGGGTCAACCCTGTATGGTCAATGATCCAATTTCAAATCGAGCCTGAGCGGATTCAAACGGCACCGCAGCGGTGCACGCGATAAAGCTGGACGCGGAGTTTCAGACGCGCTCGCCCGATTGATCGGTCATATTGATTGGGAGCACGCACCGGGGGGAGGCGTCAATGGGCGATCGGTGAGCGAATCGCCGGGCCATCCCAGCCGGACGAGGTGGCGCTTTCCTAGGCGAAAGCGCATGACTGAGCGCCATATTACGCAAAAAGAACCGGGGCGTAAAGGTGATTGATTCCCTGCCCCGGCGCTCACTCATCACGCACGTTGCGCGAGAAAACGCCGCAAGCGTTCGACGCCTTCGTCGAGTCGCGCGGGGTCGCAGGCGTAGCACCAGCGGACGAAACCTTCGCCTTCCGCGCCGAATGCGCTCCCCGGCGCAAGTCCGAGCCCCGCCTCGCGCACCAGCGCCTTGCACAGCGCCAGACTGTCCGACGCACCGGGCAGCGAGAAGAACACGTACATCGCGCCGTCGGGGGCGCGGACATCGACACCGTCGATGCTTTGCAGCGCCCTGACGAGGTGATCGCGGCTTGCGCGCAGATCGGCGACGAGCGATTGCGTGAAGGCTTCGCCCTCCTCCACCGCGACGATGCCCGCCTGCTGCACGAACGACGGCGCGCAGGACGTGTTGTATTCGACCAGTTTGCCGAGATCGTCCATCAAGGCCGTCGGCGCGACGATCCAGCCGAGACGCCAGCCTGTCATGAGCCACGCCTTCGAGAACGAATTCACCGCGATCACGCGCTCGTCGCGCGCCGCGAGGTCTAGGAACGATGGCGCGACGGTTGCGCCCGCGCCGTAGTAGAGCCGCTCATAGACTTCGTCCGCGACGATCCAGATGCCGTGCCGCCGGCAATGCTCGAGCACGATGCGTTGCTCGTCGCGCGTCATCGTCCAGCCCGTCGGGTTGTTCGGCGAGTTGATCATCAGCATGCGCGTGGAGGGCGTCAGCGCAGCGAGCAGTTGCTCGACGTCCAAAGTCCAGCCGCGCGGGCCGTAGCTCAGCGAGACCGTGTCGACCGTCGCGCCCAGGATCTTCGGGATTTCGACGAGGTTCGGCCAGAGCGGCGTCACCGCGACCACGCGATCGCCCGCGCCGACGACGAGCTGCGCCGCCAGCATCAGCGCATTGACCCCGGCGCTCGTCACCGCGATGTTTTCCGCGGGCGTCGCGCCGTGCAGTGCGCTGACGTAGCGCCCCAGCGCCCCGCGCAGCGGTGCGATGCCGAGATTGTGCGTGTAGAACGTTGCGCCATCGGCGAGCGCGCGGCTCGCGGCATCGCGGATGAAGGGGGGCGTGACGCGGTCCGACTCGCCGAACCAGAACGGCAGCACATCGGGCACGCCGAACCCCGCGTTCGCCACTTCGCGGATCTGCGAAGGCCGCAGCGCCCGCACGGCATCGCGCGCGTTGGGAGCGCCGCGCATGTCCGCCTGCGCGCCCGTCAAGCCGCTCAATTCAACGATCACCGCGCCTTCCGATTCACTCATCGCCCGCTCCGTCGAAAAAAACGAAGTCTACCGCGGCCGCGTCGATTTCGAGATGGCCCGCCGCTCGTTCAGGCGTTTTTTCGGGCTTATTCCGGCCTCATTCCAGTTCTTCCGCGCGCGCCGGCAGCCCCGCGACCAACGCCCAGACCGATTCAGCCGCAGGCGACAACGAACGGTCGCGCCGACGCACCAGCTCGACGGTGCGCTCGGCACGCGGCTCGAGCGGCAACGCCACGAGCGATGACTCCGCCGGCAGCGGCAGCGCGAGCCAAGGCAACACACTGACGCCGACGCCCGCCTCCACGAGACCGAACACGGTCGCCGAATGACCCAGTTCCTGAACGACGTGCGCGTCGACGCCATGCTCCTGCATGACGGCATCGATGATCGGCCGGCTGCCGGACGCATAGTCGAGCATGACCAGCCGTTGGCCCGCGAGCGCCGCCCAGGGCGCGGCGCGCTCCTGCGCGAGCGGATGATCGCGTCGCGCGACGAGACAGAAGGAATCGGTCATCACGGGTTGGCACTCGAGTTCGTCGGCAGCGAACGGCCCGATCACGACGCCGAAGTCCACTTCGCCAGATTTGACCTTGCGGACCACGTCGGACTGCACGTCATCGCGCAGACTCAGGGTGATGAGCGGATGCTGCCGCAGACACGAGGCGATCACGCGCGGCATCAGCCGGCACGCGACCGTCGGACTTGCGGCGACGATCACGCGTCCGCGACGTTGCTGGCCGAGATCGCGCACCTCGCGCAACGCTTCGTCGAGATCGGCGAGCAGCCGCGATACCGTGCCGACGAGATCGACGCCGACGTCCGTCAACTGCACCTCGCGCGTCGTCCGGTCGATCAGTTTCAGGCCGATCTCGCCTTCCAGCTCGCGCACGCAGCGGCTGACCGCCGATTGCGTGAGGCCGATCTCATCGCCCGCGCGGCTAAAGCTGCGCAGCCGGGATACTTCGATAAAGACGCGCAGTTGCCGCAACGTCACGTTCAGAGGCGCGTTCATTACACAGAGTCATCAATAGCCGCTTTTCATGCGGGATTATAGGGGTGCTGCGTCGCCGCTCGCTTATCGGCCCTGGTTTCGCTGCGGTGCAGCAATCCGCATTGAACGCACGGCAGATGGGCCTGCTGCACAGGATTGGTGATTGTCCCGATTTCTTAATCAATCCGTTTCGGGTCTGATACGGGCCATGCTGACATCGCGTCAGCCTACTGCCATGCGGGTTCCCGGGATTTCGCGATACGCATGGCACGGTTCTCGCATTTCATTGCGCACAAAGGTCGGAGCCATACGCGGACATCTCGCAGCACTGCCGCGGCCGCTTCGGCCTTTCCTTGGTATTCGTTCATCGGATTCCGACCAGAGTGCGCGGCGCGGGGCAGCGCACCGGGGTTAGCTTCGCTGAGGTGAGATATGGTGCTGTTCGACGATTTGAGAGATAACGAGTGGGCGCTGGTCGAGGCGTTGTTCTGTTCCGAGCCGGCGCGTAGCGAACGGCGCGGCCGTCCGCGCGTCGAAGCGCGCTCGGTGGTGAACGCCGTGCTGTGGGTATTGTCGACCGGCGAAGGCTGGTCGAAGCTTCCTGGCCGTTATCCTTCGCCGCCTACCTGCCGTCGTCGCTTCGACGAGTGGCAAGCCGATGGCACGCTCGCGGAAATCGTGAAGCGGCTGTCGAGCAATGGCCGCGAGGTTTCGCTGCGCGGACGCATCGGTTCGAGCGCGGTGAAGCCGCCCGCACCGCCCAGCCGTGACCGCTTGCGCGGCGCTTTCTGGACCAATCCGGAATCCTGGCGCGCGCCCGCGAAGATGGCCTGATTTAATTGCTTCGGTCGTAGCCGGGTGCGCGCCGGCTACGGCTGTCTGTCTTCCTCTGCGCGCGTCGTAACTCTTTTCTCTCGCACGAGCGCTGCGCGCTTTACGCGATACATCTCTTTACCATTGCTTACAGCGGCACGATCCGACGAGGCATAGCTTGTGGAGTGGATGAACACGTCCACGAGGACTCGAAGGACTTTCCATGAAGGCATCGACTCTGCTCGTCCGAGGCGCGCTGCTCGCGCTCGCCGGCGTAGCGGCAGCCGGCCAGGCCCAGCCGCCGCTCGCATCATCGGAATTGCGTTTGGGCGCCCACACGTCGGCGGCTTCGCAACAGAATGCAGCGCGCGCGCGTGTTGCGACACCGCCCGCGCCGCGCGGCGACCTGCGCGGGGATATCGCGAGCAATGCCCGCGCTCGGCCGGACAACGATCGCGAGGAACGCTCACCGCAACACTGATTGCGCCGGTCCATTATCGCGGAACCACGCGCGCCGGCATCAGTCACACCTTATGCCATGAGCACAGCATGGCAACAGCGATATCCGGTCTGCCCGTATCCCCAGGATACGGGCTTTTTTTCGACCTTCACCGCCTGCACCAGCGACGACGCTGCCCCTCGACCCGTTCGCCGATCGGTCCCCGCCGTCCAGGGGCGCTGACTAAATCCTCGCTTCGAGCATCGCTTCGTGGCCGCCGAACGTGTATGGCTCGGCACGGCGCAAATCCCAGTCGGTTGAACGCTCATCTCTCGACAGCCGCGAAAATTCCTGCTTTCCACGCTCGGTGACGACGGCGATATCGACTGGCGCGTGGAACCCGGGCGCCGGCGCGACGGTTCGCTGCCGCGCGAGTTCGAGCAGCCCGAGGGCGCGAAGACGGTCGAAAACGTTGGGGCGCTTCGCCCACGGAACTTGACGATACTGGGCTCGGCGAAGTGCTTCGAGTACGGCTTCGTTGGAATACGTGGTCATCTCGTTCTTTCTTCCTGTGCAGCCATGACGACGCTCGTGACGGTCGCAAGACAGCCCGCGACGTCGACTAAACGCGGCGCGCCGAATTTCGCGCTGACGAGCGAGACCGCCGTTCGCAGCCTGAATGTTTGGCCGCCGCTTGCGTTAGGTGCTGCTTTCTCTTAAAACCCCCGTTGACGCGCGCTGATCACGCGCCTTCTACATCCCCGCCGATGCGCTCTCGAACACACGATGACGGAGCGAATTGTCCTTAAACCAATACGTTACCCCAATCAAATTGGTTCTATTTACTTTATTGCTGCTTTTTTTCGCATTGTTAGCGCTTTGGCCGCGAAGGCGCAAGCAGATCGCCATCGTGGGCCTGTTGCTCGCCTGGGGCTTCGGTACAGGCTGGTTTGCGAGGCCGCTGTTCGCTCTCGCACAGTACGGTTATGAAAAGACGATACCGCCTGCCTTCGCCCCTAAAACGACGATTGTCCTGATGGGCGGCGGCACTTCCCGCAGCGACGCCGGACTCGTCCCCAAGCGGGCCGCGATGCCGCGCATCGATGCCGCGGCGCAGGTTTATCGCGAGTGCCGCGCGAAAGGCGCGTCGTGCCGCGTCATCGTGAGCGGCGGCGACCCGCAGGATCACGGTCAAGCGGAAGCCGACAACTATGCGCCTTACGTCCTGGCGCGCGGAGTGCCGTCCGCCGACCTCGCGCGCGAGAACAAAAGCCTGAACACCTACGAGAACGCACAGAACGTAGCCGATATCTTAGGGAACGCGCACGATGGCGCTTTGATCGTCATCACGTCGGCTTATCACATGCGGCGTTCTGTCCGGGCGTTCGAGGCGTTCGGCTATGAACCACAGCCCTATGTCTCCGACGTGCGGCGCTCACGGCTCACGCTCATTCCGCGCTTCAAGAGCTTCGAAAACAGCGAGTTGGCGCTGCATGAACTCGTCGGACTGGCGCGGTTTCATGTCTATCGCTGGCTGCATCTTTATTAGGGGCGCCATACCAAAATAGTCAGGACTAGAAAGTACCGGAACGCGCCGGTATGATTTCGCTCCGGCCTCGATGGCTGGACGAAATTGCCTGTCCGACATCTTGCGGACTTGTTTTAAGCTTACGATCGACGAGGCGGAATCGTCGCCCGCCGGCTGGCCCGCGTCATCGCCGTCATCATTTGACGCGCGAGCGCGCCGTCATCGGCAGGAGCGCTTTTTGCTCGTATCGATGCGTCTGTCCAACCGGATCGGCAGGCGATTCCCGGGTTCAACTGCTATTAGGAGCTAAAAATGAAGAAAGTGTCCCTGGCTGTTCTGTTGTCCATTAGCGCAGTCGCATCGGCATATGCGCAAAGCGAACAAGGCGTGCGGATGAGCACGGATCCCGCAACCATCGCGGACGTCGAATCGCGCGCGCAGGCGCTGCAATCGCGTCAGTCGAGCATGCAAGACATGCAGATGGACCAGTCGACGTCGGGCAAGTCGGGCCATCACAAGAAGTCGCACGGCAAGTCGAAGAAACAATCCGCCGAGTAAGGCGCTTCGGCTTCCGGCCCGCAGCGCGGGTCGCCGCGCCGTCACTGCGATGCACGCGCGTCGCGTGACGGCGTGGGTTGCTTTTTACTTTCGTTTCGCGCTTAGCCGCGAGCAGTCCGGTGCGCGATCCAGTCGCCACCTTCTATGCGCGGCAGTCCTTGCGCCGCCGCCGCCGTCACCGGGTAGATCAGACAGTCGATGGGCGTCGCCGCGCCGTCCAGCTCGAGTTCGACGTGCAAACGATGCGCGCGAAAAAGCCCTTCCACGCCCGGATACACGTGTTCTATCTCATCCAGCACGGGCACGAGCGCGTCTTCGATCTGATACACCTCCCCATGAATGGGCGTGCCTGCGTCGTCCAGCACCAGTCCCGGATACGAGCCGAAATCGTATAAACGGCCGGCCACGTGCGCAGCGCCGATTCTGATCGGCGCCGCAATCGCATGACGTTGTGCAGCCGCGTTGATATCGTTGACTTCGCCCGCCCGCAGCGTGCCGTACACGAAAACGTATTGCATCGGAGAAACCGCTCCCACGTCGATAATCAGGTGAGCGACCATTATCGCCGCTCAAAAACCCGCTGCGTTCGATGCTCGATTAACATCGACGGGTCGCGGCCAGTGTCCAGCGCCGTCATGCACCACGAGCACAGACCGATACGAACATGGCGTCCTTCGCCGATTCACGGCCGATCAACGAGGAAGTCGAACATCTCGACATTCCCGTCGAGCATTCGCCGACGCTTGACCATCCCATCCGCGTGCGCTCCCGCCCGGTGCCGTCCGGCGTGCGGATCGCGCTGCATACGCATGCGTGGGCGCAGGTGGCGTACACATCGCGCGGCGTGCTGCGCGTCGCGACCGCCGATTCCACCTGGATGGTGCCGCCTTCGCGCGCGATCTGGGTGCCGCCCAACGTGACCCACGAAGTCGTGATCGTCGAGGACGCGTATCTGCGCACGCTGTACGTCGATGCCAGCGTCGTGCCGCCAGGCCTCGATGCATGCCGTGTCGTCGAAGTATCGCCGCTATTGCGGGAAGTGATTGCAGCGCTCGATGACAAGCCGATCACCCGCGAGCGCGAGCGGCTGCTCGGCACCCTCGCGCTCGATGAAATCATCCGCTCTCAGCCCTTGCCGCTTTCCGTGCCGATGCCCACGGAAAAGCGCCTGCGCTCACTCTGCAACGCGGTGCTCGCGGACCCCTCGCACGCGGACCTGGAGCGCTGGTCATCGGAAGCGGGCGCGAGTACGCGGACCATCGCGCGGCTTTTCAGGCGGGAACTGGGTGTGAGCTTTTCACAGTGGCGTCAGCAGGCGGTACTCGCGCGTGCCATTCCGCTCTTGAGCCAGGGGCGGCCGCTCGCGCAGGTTGCACGCGAGTTGGGTTATCAGAGTCAGAGTGCGTTCTCGGCGATGTTCCGCCGCGCCTTCGGCGAAAGCCCCCGCGCCTTCTTCGCACGCGATTCCAGCGACGGGGGCAACGGCGACAGCCTTTGAGGGCTATGTCGAAAGCCTCAGACGCGCCGCACCATGTGCCGTATCGCGCCGAGTTGCGCCAGCCGCGGCCCGGCCGGTCGATAGCCCATGCGCATATAAAGCCGCGCGGCGGGGTTATCGACGAACACGCGCAGTTGGCATTCCGCCAGACCTCGCGCGCGGGCCCACCGGTGGGCGGTATTGAGCAGGAAAGTGCCAGCGCCCCGCCCGCGATAGCCCTGCGCAATCTGCACGTCGCGGATATGAAGGGAGTGATGTTCCTCGGTGACGCGCATCATGCCGATTGGCACGCCGTCCGCTTGCAGTATGAAGTTCTCCGACTCCCGCCAGCTCGACAGGAAGAGATCCCCGCGCCAGACGAGGTTATGCCGCCGGTAGTAGCCGACCATGTTGTCGTGCGTGAGCGCTTCGGCGAAGGCGAAATCGGCCATCGTCGCCTGGCGGAGTTGATAGAGGGAAAGGTCTTCGGTCGGGTCGAGCATCGCACGCATGCAGGCACGGGACAGTGCCTCCACACTATGACAGCGCGAGCGTGCTGGCAATCAAAATGCGAGGATCGCAGCGTGGTTTCCGCTTGATCAGTAAAGCAGGCAGCGAATACGGGAAGAAAGGGCAAAAAAAATCCAGCCCGAAGGCTGGATTTTCTCATCATGAGCTGGCGGAGCGGACGGGACTCGAACCCGCGACCCCCGGCGTGACAGGCCGGTATTCTAACCAACTGAACTACCGCTCCAACTCTTTCATCGCGCCCGCGAGAGTGATGAATCTCGCGAAACGTGCAGCGCTTAACTAGCAGCCGCCGATGTTCTGGCGTCCCCTAGGGGATTCGAACCCCTGTACTCACCGTGAAAGGGTGATGTCCTAGGCCTCTAGACGAAGGGGACAACAAACTTATTGCAACCCTGCGGCGAAAAAAAACCGGCTAATCAGCCGGACTACTCCTGCTCGCAAGGCATTGGCGGAGCGGACGGGACTCGAACCCGCGACCCCCGGCGTGACAGGCCGGTATTCTAACCAACTGAACTACCGCTCCAACTCTTTCATCGTCTCACGTGCCTGCCTGGCTCATGAAACTCGCAGCGCTTTCAACTAGCAGCCGCCGATGTTCTGGCGTCCCCTAGGGGATTCGAACCCCTGTACTCACCGTGAAAGGGTGATGTCCTAGGCCTCTAGACGAAGGGGACAGAAACTTGTGATTCTGTCTTTACAACTTACTTCGCTGATTCTTTTGCTGCTTCGAATCAACGAAGACCGAGATTCTAAACAACTTCGAGTATCTTGTGAAGTATTTTTTGCGGCTTGCGGTTTCGGCAACTACTTCGCAAATTCACTTCATCTGTTCTTTGGTGGAGGTAAGCGGGATCGAACCGCTGACCTCTTGCATGCCATGCAAGCGCTCTCCCAGCTGAGCTATACCCCCTTGCAGAACAGAAACGAGATTCTAGCGGCCGTTTTCGAACTTGTAAATACCTTCTGGCCGAACAATCGAACTTTTTTTGCCTGTCCGCCGCTTTCGCGCGCAATGGGCGCTTTCGCCCATTGCGCGCCGCTTCATCAGGCAGCCGCCTTGCCGAGCCGGCGCAGCACGGTTTCGCGACCGAACAGCATCAACACGATGTCGATGGAGGGCGTATGCGTCGTGCCCGCGACGAGCAGACGAACCGGCATCGCGAGTTGCGGCATCTTGAGCTTGTGCGCGCTCAGCGTCGATTTGAACGCGGCCGAGATCGCCTCCTTGCTCCATTCTGCGTTTTCGAGCGCCGTGCGCAGATCGGCTATCGCCGGGCGCACCGCGTCGGTCACGTGCTGCGCGTAGGCGTCAGGTTCGATGACCGGCTCGCGATAGAACATCGCGGCGTTCTCAGCGATCTCCTTGACCGTCGATGCGCGATCCTTCAGCAGCGCGACAACCTGATCCAGCGGCGCGCCGCCGTCGATGGCCGCGGCGTCGATTCCGGCTTCCGCGAGGAACGGCCTTGCCAGCTCCGCGAGCCGCGCGTTGTCCGCTTCCTTGATGTAGTGCGCGTTCAGCCAGTTGAGCTTGTCGTGGTCGTACTGCGCCGGCGACTTGCCGAGATGGTCCAGATCGAACCACTCGACGAACTGCTCGCGCGAGAAGATTTCCGCATCGCCGTGCGACCAGCCGAGGCGCGCGAGATAGTTCACAACCGCTTCCGGCAGATAGCCCGCATCGCGATAACCGACGACGCTCATCGCGCCGTGGCGCTTGCTCATCTTCTCGCCCTGCTCGTTCAGCACGGTCGGCAGATGCGCGTACACCGGCGGCTCGCCGCCCAGCGCGCGCAGGATGTTGATCTGGCGCGGCGTGTTATTCACGTGATCGTCACCGCGAATGACATGGGTGATCTTCATGTCGAGATCGTCGACGACGACGCAGAAGTTGTACGTCGGCGTGCCGTCGGGGCGCGCGATCACGAGATCGTCGAGTTCTTCGTTCGAGATTTCGATACGCCCCTTCACTGCATCGTCCCACGCGACGACGCCCGTCAGCGGATTGCGAAAGCGCACGACCGGCTGCACGCCTTCGGGCACCGGCGGCAGCACCTTGCCCGGCTCCGGGCGCCACGTGCCGTCGTAGCGCGGCTTCTCCCCTGCGGCGCGCTGACGTTCGCGCAGCGCGTCGAGTTCTTCCGTCGACATGTAGCAGTGGTACGCAAGCCCGCTTTCGAGCATCTGCGCGACGACCTCGCGATAGCGATCCATGCGCTGCATCTGATAGAACGGGCCTTCGTCGAAGTCGAGGCCGAGCCACGCCATGCCTTCGAGGATGGCATCGACGGATGCTTCCGTTGAGCGCTCCACGTCCGTGTCCTCGATGCGCAGCACGAAGGTGCCCTTCATCTTGCGCGCGAACGCCCACGGATAGAGCGCGGAGCGGATATTGCCGAGATGGATGAAGCCGGTCGGGCTCGGGGCGAAGCGTGTACGGACTTGGGTCATTGCGTTGTTCTCGAAATACTCGATGGCCGGCGCTCGCAAACCGCGATGCCTTCGCGCGTCCCCACAATCGGTTGCTCGAAGCGCTCTGACGGAACGAAAAGCGCCGTGGGCACGAGGCGCGCGCCACCTAGAAAATGAGACGAAATTATACTCGTCGACCGCTTCGCGCCGCCCCGCCCGGCTTTGTTTTATGATGTGCGCGCCGTTTTCCCTCGCACGCGAAACCGTCCTCGAAAGCCGGCCCTTTTACACTCGTCGCACCCGTCGCACCGCTGGAGTTCGCCTTGAAGTCATCGTCACCTCGTCTTTCGCGCCGCGCCTTTTCGCTCGCGGCGGCATCGTCCGTTCTCGCCGCCTGCACCACCACGGGCGGCGGCAGCTCCGGCGGCGGCGCGCCCGTCGCGGCCACGCCCGCGCCTAACGCAGGTTCGCAGCGTCCGGCCCGCATCGGTCTCGCGCTCGGCGGCGGCGCGGCGCGCGGCTTCGCTCACATCGGCGTCATCAAGGCGCTCGAGGCCCGCAACGTGCCGGTCGATCTGGTGGCTGGCACGAGCGCGGGTTCCGTGATCGCGGCCTTGTACGCTTCGGGGATGAACGGCATCGCGATCAACAAGCTCGCGCTGACGATGGACGAAGCGTCGATCAGCGACTGGGCGATGCCCTTTCGCACGCGTGGCATCCTGCAAGGCGTCGCGTTGCAGAACTATCTCAACAGGACGCTCGACAATCGGCCGATCGAGAAGATGGCGAAGCCGCTCGGCATCGTCGCCACGGATCTCAGGAGCGGCCAGCCGATCCTCTTTCAGCGCGGCAATACCGGCATCGCGGTGCGCGCGTCGTGCAGCGTGCCGTCCATTTTCGAGCCGGTGAAAATCGGCGGCCACGAATACGTCGATGGCGGCCTCGTCAGCCCGGTGCCGGCTGCGTTCGCGCACAAGATGGGCGCGGATTTCGTGATCGCCGTCGACATCTCCGCGCGTCCGGAAACCGCGCTCACGCAGAGTTCGTTCGACGTGCTGATGCAGACCTTCACGATCATGGGCCAGTCGATCAAGGCCTATGAACTCGACAAATACGCGGACGCGGTCATTCGCCCGAATCTCAACGCGATGAGCAGTAGCGACTTCAGTCAGCGCAACGCAGCGATCCTGGCGGGCGAAGAAGCAGTCTCGAAGATGTGGCCGGCGCTCCAGCGGCAGCTTGCGGAGCGCGGCGTGCGCGTTTGAACGACACGCTGAAGCTAGTTGGGCGATCCAAGAAGACGAAGGCCACGCATCTGCGTGGCCTTCTCTCTTTAGCGCAAGGACTTCACCTTGTCGGCCGTGACGTCGCTTCGCTGCCCGCCCCACGTCGCGCGCAGATAGTTCGTCAACTGCGCGATCTGCTCGTCGCTATACGTGCCGGCGAAACCGGGCATGTGCTGCATGCTTTCGATGCCCGGAAACGCCTGCGCTTCGATACCGTCGAGCATCGAGACGATCAGGTTGCGCGGATCGCTCTGACGCAGCGTCGAGTTCTGATTCATCGCCACTGCGACATGCGGCTTGCCCTCGCCCTCGCGTCCGTGACAGCCGGCGCAGGAATCGAGATAAAGATTGCGGCCCGCCGCCAGTTGCGCGGCATCGCCGCTCTGGACTGTCATCGGCGCGGGTGCGGGCGGCGCATCGCCCAGCAGATACACCGTCAGCGCGCGCAGATCGTCCGGATTCAGATGCTGCGTGCTCAGATAAACGACCGGATGCATCTCGCTGAACGCCGAGCCTTGCTTCGCGAAACCGGTGGAGAAGAACGCCTGCAGATCCGGACCGGTCCAGCCGCGCGCCGCCAGTGCGGCGGGCGTAATGTCCGGCGCGCCGACGCGTCCGAGCGTTCCGCCCTGCAGTGTCTGCGCGCCCTGAAGCTGACCGAACGCGCCGCGCGGCGTGTGACATTCCGTGCAGTGACCGAGCGCGTTGGCCAGATAGCGGCCGCGCGTCCAGTCGGCGGAATGTCCCGTCGAGGCGTCGGGCAACTGATCCTTCAGGAACAGCGCGTCCCAGAAACGCACGGCAAAGCGCACGTTGTACGGGAACTTGAGATCGGCGCCGATGTTCGGCACGGCCGCCGGCTTCTGCGACATCAGATAGGCGTAGATCGCATCGCTGTCCTCGGGCGTCATCTGCCGATACGACGTGTACGGCATCGCCGGATACAGCTTGCCCTTCGGCGTCTTGCCGTCGTGAAGTGCGGCGTAGAAGTCGTCCGCGCTCCACTGGCCGATGCCGTATTTCGGATCCGGCGTGATGTTCGTGCCATGGAACGTGCCGAACTGCGATTCCAGTTTCACGCCGCCCGCGAACGGCGCGCCGCCCGTCGAGGTGTGGCACGCGGCGCAATCGGCGGCTTGCGTGAGATAGCGACCACGCGCGACCAGCTCCGGCGAACTGGTCTTCGGCGCAGCGTTCTCATGGCTGCCGCAGGCGGACAACGCGAATGCGCCGGCTGCCGCGAGAACGAGCGGCAACGCGCGCATTGCGCGGGAGAAGCGGCGAGTGACGGTTACGGTCGATCCCATCATGCGGCGTCCTTCACGAGTCCCGGCGTGGACAGCACGAGGTCCTTCACCGCCTCGTAGTAGCGAACGTAGCCGGTGCAGCGGCAGATGTGATCGTTGAGCGCGTCCATGATGGTCGCTTCGATCCGATCCTTCGCGATCGGCTCGCGCTTGAGCTGCTCCAGCAGCACGGTCGTCGCGTTGACGAAGCCGGGCGTGCAATAGCCGCACTGAAAGCTGAAGTGCTCGAGGAACTTCTGCTGCACCGGCGCGAGTTCGACGACTTCGCCCTGCTCGTTGCGCTTCGCGTGGCCTTCGATGGTCCGCACGGTCTTGCCATCGAAGAAATGCGCGCCGTTGATGCACGTGCGCACTTCCTCGCTCGTGCCGTCGGCGCGATCCACGATGACGACGCACGCGTGGCAGACGCCCTGCCCGCAGCCGAGCCGCGAGCCCGTGAGGCCTGCGTACTCGTGCAGGAAATCGATCATCGGCAGACCGGCGGGGACTTGCATCGGCCCGACCTTGTTGCCGTTGATGGTCATCGAGAGCGGGCGTGTTTCGACGCCCGCGGCGGATTGGATGGCCGTCATGCGAGCACCTCCTGAATGTTCTTCGGCGTCACCGGCAAATCGGTGAAGCGATGGCCGATCGCATGCGCGATCGCGTTGACGATGGCTCCGACCACCGGGATCATCACGACTTCGGCGATGCCTTTCGGCGGGTCGGTCTCACTGAGCGGCGGCAGCACTTCGCCGGTCTGTTTCCACACGGCGACGTCGCTTGCGAGCGGCAAGTGATAGCGGTTGAAGTTCCAGGTGCCGTTGCCGGGGCCGTCTTCGTAGAGCGGCAGATATTCGTGCAGCGCGTGGCCGATGCCCATCGCGAGGCCGCCGTGCAACTGGCCCGACACGAGTTGCGGCGAGATCTGGTTGCCGCATTCCATGATCGAGTGATGCGACAGCAGTTCGACCTTGCCGCTTGCCTCGTTCACCGCCAGTTCGACGAGCGTGCCGATCGCGCTGTAGTACGTGACCATCGCGTTATTGCGCTGCACGGGCGGGATCATCAGCTTCTTGCGATCGAGCACCGTGTAGCCCTTGGCGGCGGCCTTGCCCGTCTCTTGCGCGCCTTCGCCGCCGAAGCGCACCGAGAGGCCATCGAGCGGAAGCCGGTCGGGCGTGCCCGCGATATCGAATTGCGCCTCGCTCCATTGCCAGCGGTTGAACGTGTGCACGACCGCGCCCGTCACGAGGCCGAGGTCGTGTGCTTTCTTCGCGAGGACTTCGAAGGCAATCGGTTCGAGGCCGTCGGCGGAGAGCTTGCCGTCGACCCAGCGCGCATCCTCGATACGCACGATGAACGACGTCGCCTGCCCGCCGCCGATGCCTTCCGACCAGATCGCCATCGCAGCGGGCCACAGGCCGTGACGGAACACGACGCGCGCCGCCTCGCGCGTGGCGTGCGAGAAGTAGTACGCCGAGTTCGTCGCGCTCGCCGGCGACATGTAGGCCGGCGACCAGCGTGGATTCGCGCTCAGGCGCTCCTGCTCCGCCTGCGACATGATGTACGGATCGCCGCTCGTCACGACCGGCAAATCGATCCAGTCCGTGACCGCCATGTGAACCTCGGAGGCCGGCTTGCCCAGCCATTTCGCGACGACGAGCGCCTGCGCCGTCGACGATCCGGTGCCGATTTCCGCGCCCGAGTGCGACAGCGCGATGCGCCCGTCCGCCGTGAACTCGACCTTCGCAAACGCGCTTTCCGCACCGGTGCCGAAGTCCTTCTGCGTGCAGGCAAAGCCGACGCCATAGCGCATGCCCGGATGCGCGGCCTCGTATTCCACCTTGCGCTTCGCACGCTCCGTCCACAGCGGATGCGTCTTCGCCTTGCGCAACACGTCCTCGGCGCGCACGGCGCCGGCGGGGATCGCGCCCTGCGTGTTCTTCATGCCGCTGCGCATCACGTTCTTGAGGCGCAAGTCGATCGGATCGATATCGAGCTGCGCGGCGATATCGTCGATCAGCATCTCGGTGGCTGCCATGCTCTGCAGCGTGCCGTAGCCGCGCGCCGAGCCGGCGTCGACCGCGCGCGATGCAGTCGCGACCGCGATGAGATCGCTCTTCGGAATGTAGTAGATGGATTGCGCAGCGGTTGCGCCGACCATCGCCACCGACGGCGAGAAGTTGCAGCGTCCGCCGCCGTTCGCGCTGAAGTCGCCCTTGAACGACTGAATCTGGCCGGTCTTCTTGTCGACCGCCATGCGATAGCGCATGTCGAATGCGTGGCGCTTGAGCGAGGTCTGGAACTGCTCGAAGCGGTCGAACGCGAGGCGCACCGGGCGGCCGTCACCGTACATGGCCGCGACGAGACCATAGAACGGCACGTTGTAGTGATCCTTCGAGCCGTAGCCGACCGTGTAGCACGGATGCAGGAAAAGGTTCTTCACCGGGAAGCGCGACTTGCCCGCCATCTCCAGCGCGCTTTGCGCCACTTCATGCGGTCCCTGCGTCGGGATGACCAAGTGCAGCGATTGCGTCGCGGCGTCGTACCAGCAGTTCGCGTTATCCGGCTCGAGCGCGGCGGTATCGACGGATTGCGTCTTGTACTCGCGATCCACCACGAGCCATTCCGCCGGCGGATGATCCAGCTCGTCGGCGATGGCCTGCGCGTGAAACACGCCCTGCTCGTCGAGCTTGCCGTGCTCGTGGGCATCGGCCCAGACCGGCTCGCGCTTCTTCATCATGTGCGGGAAGAGCGGCGAGTCCTTCATGCTGGAGAAGGTGTCGTCGTCATACGGCGTCTTGCCGCCGACGCGCACGAAGCGGAACGTCGCCCACGGATCGCGCTCGACGAACGCCGTGCGCTCGCCGTAACGGACGACGCCTTCGCGGAACTGCAGCTTGTCCTTCGCGAGACGGAAGCGCGCGAAATCGTGATAAATCAGAATCGCGACCGCCTGCCCGAGATACGCGGGCGTCTTGCCGGCCGGCAACAACATGTCGTCGCCGTAGAAAGCGGGAAACGCGAGCTTGTCGCGCGCCAGATCGTCGGCAGTAACGACGCGATCAGGCGCGAGCCCGCCGTCGAGCGACGAAAGATCGATGCCCGCGTAAGTGCGATCCGCGAGCGTCGTGCGCAGAACGAGCGCGTGCGACTGCTCCTGCGGCCAGTGCGGCATGTCCTTCGCGCGGATGTCGCGAGCGAACACTTTCGCGCCCGTTACTTTCGCGATGCCGTCGATGCGAAACTTCGCGTTTCCGCTCGCCGCATCCCACTGCACGGGTGTCAGGATCTTTTCTTCGAACAGGGCCGCGAACGCGCGGCTGCCCAGGGGCGCAATGAAAACCGACACGCCTGCGAGCGCGCCCGCCTTCAGAAAACCACGACGCGACAGGCCGAGTTTTCCCATGTACTTCTCCTAAAATGAACGCCCGGAAACCATCCGTTGGACGGACGGCCACACGCCGGCTCGACGCGGGCATGTAAGATTTTGTTCGTGATGCCAAACATCGACGCGCCAATTACTGCGGCGTCTGGGCGAGATGGATTGCGGCCGGCGTTGCTTGCCGGCACACAGCGGGCGCGATTTTAAGTGGCAGGGGAAGCGTGAACAACGCTGGCGGCGTCAAGTTCTGTCAAGATTCGCGGGCGGCAAGCCGTGCGGACTGTGGATGGCGCGCGCCAAATGAAAAACGGCGGCCTCTCGCGAGCGCCGCCGTTCTTTGAAGCCGATGCAGTGGGGAATTCAGTAATCCGCGTCTTCGATCCACGCCGCCTGAATCGCTTCGAGGATTTTTTCGTTGGATTTTTGAGGATCGTCGTCGAAACCGTCGAGTTCCGTCACCCAGCGATGCAGATCCGTGAAACGCACGTATTGGGGATCGACATCCTGATGCGCGTCGGTGAGCGCCATCGCGATCTCCTGGGTATCCGTCCACTTCATGGGCGAGCCTCCTGTCAGTGATTTTCCTTGGCATGATTGATGGAGTACCGGGGAATCTCGACCACCAGGTCGTCCTCGGCCGGCATCATCGCCTGACATGATAACCGCGAAGTCGGTTCCAGGCCCCAGGCCTTGTCGAGGAGATCGTCTTCGGTCTCCTCCGACGGTTCCAGCGCGTTGAAACCCTCCCGGATGATGACGTGGCAGGTCGTGCACGCGCACGACTTCTCGCACGCATGCTCGATTTCAATGCCGTGTTCCAGCAGGTTGTCACAGATGCTCTTGCCGACATCGGCGTCGATCACCGCGCCGTCCGGGCAGAGTTCGACATGAGGCAGCACAACGATTTGAGGCATGGTTTTCCGTGGATACTTGAGTGGATCAGACGTCGTCGAGCTTGCGGCCGGCGAGCGCGCGGCGAATGCTCTTGTTCATGCGGCGCGCGGCGAACTCGTCGGTGGCGGCGGATAGCGCCTTCGTCGCGTCTTCGATCTGCTGCGTCGATTCGCCCTTCGAAAGCGTCGCCAGTTCGGCCGCGAGCGTGTCAATCTGCGCGCGCTCGGCGTCGTCGAGCAGCTCGGCGTCAGCGGCGATGGCCGCGTGCGTCGCTTCGACGAGGCGCTCCGCTTCGACCTGCGCCTCGCGCAGCGCGCGGGCGCGCATGTCCGTCTCGGCGGTCTTGAAGCTCTCTTCGAGCATGCGGGCGACGTCGTCATCGGCGAGACCGTAGGACGGCTTCACCACCACCGACGCCTCCACGCCCGACAACTGCTCGCGAGCGAACACGGACAGCAGGCCGTCCGCGTCGACCTGATACGTGACGCGAATACGCGCGGCGCCCGCGGCCATCGGCGGAATGCCGCGCAGTTCGAAGCGCGCAAGCGACCGGCAGTCGGAGACAAGCTCGCGCTCACCCTGCACGACGTGGATCGCCATCGCCGTCTGGCCGTCCTTGAAGGTCGTGAAATCCTGGGCGCGGGCGGTCGGGATCGTCGAATTGCGCGGGATGATCTTTTCGGTGAGGCCGCCCATCGTTTCGACGCCGAGCGACAGCGGGATCACGTCGAGCAACAGCCAGTCGTCGCCTTCGCCGCGCCGGTTGCCCGCGAGCAAATCCGCCTGAACCGCGGCGCCGAGCGCGACGACCTGATCGGGATCGAGATTGACGAGCGGCGGCTGGCCGAAGAACGCCTCGACCGCGCGGCGGATGACCGGCATGCGCGTCGCGCCGCCGACCAGCACGACGCCCTTGATGTCGGCGGGCGTGACTTTCGCGTCGCGCAGCGCCTTTTTCGTCGGCCCGAGCGTGCGGGCGACGAGCGATTCGGTCAGCGCGGCGAACTGCGCTTCGGTCACGGCCACGTCGATGTGCACGCCCGTCGACAGCGTCGCCTGCACGCGCGCTTCGTTCGCCGACGAGAGCGCTTCCTTCGCGGTGCGCACGTGATCGAGCAGCAGGCGCACGTCCTCCGGCGCTTCCGGCTGAACGCCCGCCTGGGCAAGCACATGCCGGTACAGCGCATGATCGAAGTCGTCGCCGCCGAGCGCGGAATCGCCGCCCGCCGCGAGCACTTCGAAGACGCCCTTCGTCAGCTTGAGAATCGACAGATCGAAGGTGCCGCCGCCGAGGTCATACACCGCGTAGAGACCTTCCGCGCCATTGTCGAGGCCATAGGCGATCGCGGCCGCGGTCGGTTCGTTCAGCAGGCGCAGCACGTTCAGGCCCGCGAGCTTCGCCGCGTCCTTGGTCGCCTGGCGCTGCGCTTCATCGAAATAGGCGGGCACGGTGATGACCGCGCCGACGAGATCCTCGCCGAGCGTGTCTTCCGCGCGATAGCGCAGCGTCGCAAGAATCTCCGCCGATACTTCGACCGGGCTTTTCACGCCATCGACGGTGCGGATCTGCACCATGCCCGGCGCGTCAATGAAGTCGTACGGCGCGTTTTCCGCGCCCTCCACTTCGGTCTTGCCGCGACCCATGAAGCGCTTGACTGAGACGATCGTGTTGCGCGGATCGGTGGCGGCTTCTTCCTTCGCGATCCGGCCGATGCGCCGGCCGCCCTTGTCCAGATAGCGCACGACGGACGGCAGCAGCACGTGGCCGTCCTCGTCGGGCAGCGCTTCGGGCACGCTGTTACGCACGGCGGCCACCAGGGAATTCGTGGTCCCGAGATCGATGCCGACCGCGACGCGCCGCTGGTGCGGCGCAGGCGCCATGCCGGGTTCTGAGATTTGCAGTAAAGCCATCGTTGGTCTTGTGGGGTTGTATCCGGCGCGTGCTGGTCAGTGATCGAGCCGCTCGATCTGCTCGCCGATCTCATGCGCCACGCGCTCGATGAACATCAACTGACGCACCGCTTCGCTCGCCGCCTGGTCCGCCTTGCTGTCGATCAGCGCTTCGAGCTTCGTGAAGCGCACGCGCTCTTCGTCGCGCAGTTCGTCGAGCAATGCCTCGAGCGCGCCGACGTTCTTCGCGGCGGCGGCATCCTCGATATTCTCGCGCCATTCCATCTGCTGCATCAGGAAAGCCGGCTCCATCGCCGTGTTGTTTTCCGCGCCGACATCGACGCCGCGCAGCGACAGCATGTAGCGCGCGCGCTTGAGCGGATCGCGCAGCGTCTGATACGCCTCGTTCGCGCGCGTCGCCCATTGCATCGCGAGGCGTCGCTGGGCGTCGCCGGCGGCGGCGAAGCGGTCAGGATGAACCTGCGCCTGCACGGTGCGATAGGCGTCGTCGAGCTTCTGGCGATCGACGGCGAACGTCTGCGGCAGGTCGAAGAGATCGAAGTGACTGTCGGTGAGCGTGACCATGACGTTGGTGTGTGTTCAAGAAACGCGAATGAAAAAGGCGGCCAGCGCCGCCTCTTATGCCGAAACCGCCGGCGTCACTCGCGTCATACGCGGAACGATTCGCCGCAGCCGCATTCGTCCTTCGCGTTCGGATTATTGAAGCGAAAGCCCTCGTTCAGCCCCTCGCGGGCGAAGTCGAGTTCGGTGCCGTCGAGGTACGCGAGGCTCTTCGGGTCGATTACGACCTTCACGCCGGCCGATTCGAACACCATATCTTCCGGTGCGAATTCATCGACATACTCGAGCTTGTAAGCCAGACCCGAGCAGCCCGTCGTGCGCACGCCCAGGCGCAGGCCGAGGCCCTTGCCGCGTCGCGTCAGATACTTCTGCACGTGTTGTGCCGCCTTCTCCGTCAACGTGATTGCCATAGTCTTCGCGTCTCTCGCGCTCAAATCCCGCCTTGTCGCAGCGTTGCCGCCGATGATGCGGCGCCGCTGCGGCCATGCCTTGCTTCGAAAACCGTATGCGCGCGTTGATGCTCGCGCGCTCGTCCTTACGCTGCCTGCTGCTTCGCTTGCGCTTCCTGCGCTTGCGGAGCCGCTGCGCCGTGACGCTCCTTGTAATCGGCGACCGCTGCCTTGATCGCGTCTTCCGCGAGAATCGAGCAGTGGATCTTCACCGGCGGCAGCGCCAGTTCTTCGGCGATGTGCGTGTTCTTGATCGACAGCGCCTCGTCCAGCGTCTTGCCCTTCACCCATTCGGTGACGAGCGAGCTCGACGCGATGGCCGAGCCGCAGCCGTACGTCTTGAACTTCGCGTCTTCGATCACGCCGTCCGCGCCGACGCGGATTTGCAGCTTCATCACGTCGCCGCAAGCGGGCGCGCCAACCATGCCGGTGCCGACGGTGTCGTCGTCCTTCGAGAAGGAGCCGACGTTGCGCGGGTTTTCGTAGTGGTCCAGAACCTTGTCGCTATAAGCCATGATTCAAAATCTCCTTTATTCGATGACGCGCGTCGCTCAGTGCGCCGCCCACTGAATGGTCGAAATGTCGATGCCGTCCTTGTGCATTTCCCAGAGCGGCGACAGATCGCGCAGTTTCGCAATCTTGCTCTTGAGCAGGTTGATGACGTAATCGACATCCTGCTCGGTCGTGAAGCGGCCGACCGTGAAGCGAATCGAGCTGTGCGCGAGCTCGTCGTTGCGGCCGAGCGCACGCAACACATACGACGGCTCGAGCGAAGCCGACGTGCACGCCGATCCCGACGACACCGCGACATCCTTCACCGCCATGATCAGCGATTCGCCTTCCACGAAGTTGAAGCTGATATTGAGGTTGTGCGGCACGCGGCGCTCCATGTCGCCGTTGACGTACACCTCTTCGATATCCTGCAGGCCCTTGAGCAATCGGTCGCGCAGCATGCGGATGCGCTCGTTCTCGGTCGCCATTTCCTCGCGCGCGATGCGGAACGCCTCGCCCATGCCGACGATCTGATGCGTCGCGAGCGTGCCCGAACGCATGCCGCGCTCGTGGCCGCCGCCGTGCATCTGCGCTTCGATGCGCACGCGCGGCTTGCGGCGTACGTACAACGCGCCGATGCCCTTCGGGCCATACGTCTTATGCGCGGAAAACGACATCAGATCGACCTTCAGCTTTTGCAGGTCGATTTCGATCTTGCCCGTGGCTTGCGCGGCATCGACGTGAAAGATGATGCCTTTTGCACGCGTGATCTCGCCGATTGCCTCGATGTCCTGAATCACGCCGATCTCGTTGTTCACGCTCATTACCGAGACGAGAATCGTGTCCGGGCGGATCGCCGCCTTCAGCTTTTCCAGGTCGATGAGACCGTCGTCCTTCACATCCAGATACGTGACTTCGTAGCCTTCGCGCTCCAGCTCGCGGCAAGTGTCGAGCACGGCCTTGTGCTCGGTCTTCACCGTGATGATGTGCTTGCCCTTGCTCTTGTAGAAGTGCGCCGCGCCCTTGATGGCGAGGTTGTCCGATTCCGTTGCACCCGAGGTCCAGATGATTTCGCGCGGGTCGGCGTTGACGAGCGCGGCGACGTTCTCACGCGCTTCCTCGACTGCCCGCTCCGCGTCCCAGCCATATTGATGGCTGCGCGAGGCCGGATTGCCGAACTGCTCGCGAAGATACGGAATCATCTTGTCCACCACGCGCGGATCGATCGGCGTCGTCGCGCTGTAGTCCATGTAAATGGGCAGGTGGGGAATATCGTTATTCATCAGTCGCTCCGGATTAATCGATCAAATCGTCTGCCAGGCCGCTGCCTGCCGCGCTGCCTTTGCCGGCTTCGCGCGGCGGCGCAGATCATCCGGCCAGATTGAAAATGGAATTCGGCCCCTTGGGCACGACACGCGCGGCCTCGACGCCAGCCGGCTCGGCGCGCCGGTCGCGCAGCACCGCCTCTGAACCTTCGCGGGCGCGTTGCTGGTCGACCAGGTCTTTCAGCGAGACGGAATCGAGGTACTCGACCATCTTCTGATTGAGCGTCGCCCACAGTTCGTGCGTCATGCAATGGCCGTCGTGCTGCTTCGTGCCTTCGCAAGTGCCCTTGCCGCCGCACTGGGTTGCGTCGATCGGCTCGTCGACCGCGATGATGATGTCGGCCACCGTGACGTTTTCCGCGCGGCGCGCGAGGTTGTACCCGCCACCCGGACCGCGCACCGATTCGACAATCTCATGGCGCCGCAGCTTGCCGAACAGTTGTTCGAGGTAGGAAAGCGAGATGCGCTGGCGCTGACTGATGCCTGCCAGCGTCACCGGGCCCTGCTCCTGGCGCAACGCCAGGTCGATCATCGCCGTGACGGCGAAACGGCCTTTCGTGGTGAGTCTCATAATTGGGGGCTAACGCTAATACTCGATGATTTTCGTCAAGTATAAATATCCCACAGTTTTAGTCAAGTATCCGGGGCGAAATATGTAGCGGTTTAAGGGGATTTTTTTGCGCGCTTTTCTGCGCCGTGCGGGCCGCCGCCGGTCACGCCATCAACTGGGCGCGAAGGGCCTTGAGCAAGCCGGCGCACGCGTCTTCACACTGATCCAGCACGCGCTCGAAGCCCTCGTCGCCGCCGAAATACGGATCGACGACGACGCGGCTGTCATCCAGTGTGGCGAACTCCATCAGCAGGCGGATCTTGTCCCGGTGCTCCGGCGGACAGACCGATGCGAGCGCCGAAGCGTTCGCGTCATCCATCACGATGAAAAGGTCGAAGCGCGCGAAATCTTCCGCCGCGACCTGACGCCCGCGCAGGCCCGACAAGTCGTAGCCCCGCTTCTTCGCCATGCGCTGGGCGCGCTCGTCCGGCGGCTGACCGATGTGCCAGTCTCCGGTGCCCGCCGAATCGATGATGATCCGGTCCGCGAGCCTCGCACGCCCGACCAGATCGCGCATAACCGCTTCCGCACTGGGCGACCGGCAGATGTTGCCGAGACAAACGAAGCAGACAGCGATCGAATTCATCGGGACGAGAACGTAAAGAACGATGGGAGCGGCGCGGTCGGATTATACAAAGTAGCGACAAAGCGCGCCGGGACGGCCGTTCGGCGGATCAGCGTTCGTCGCGGTGAATATCGTGAGTGACGAAACGCGCTTCGCCGTTCGGCATCTCCAGCCAGTCACGATGCGCGAGCGTGCGGCGGATATCGGTAAGTCCGCTCTCCCAGTGCTCGCGCATGGTCGACAGGCCAAATTGATAGTCTTTGTAATGGCCCTCGTATTCCTTCTGCCGGTAAATCAGGTGGATGACGTTGTACCGCTTCGAGCACGAAAGCTCGGCGGCGAGGCGGCACCACTCGTCGTTCTTGCGGACGTCCTCCGGCACGAGATCGAGCACATGCTGCAGCACGTTGCGGTATCGCTGCGCGCGCTGCATCTGATCCGTGACGAGGCGCGTGCGGCTCGAATACTGGACGTCCTTCACGCGGCCCATCACATCGACGATGCTGTCCGGAACCGGTCCGCGCGCGCTCCACAAGTCGACCTGAAAACCGAGCGTGTCGCGGCGCGGGGTCGCCTGCGCGATCTCGTAGAGCGGCGTGTTCGACATGAGGCCGCCGTCCCAGTAAAACTCGCCGTCGATCTCGACAGCCGCGAAACCGGGCGGCAGCGCGCCTGACGCCATGAAATGCTCGGCGCGCAGTTTCATCTGCGTGTTGTCGAAATAGGCGAAGTTGCCCGTGCCGACATTGACCGCGCCGACCGACACGCGCGTCTCGCCTGAATTGATGCGATCGAAGTCGCAGAGACGTTCGAGCGTGGCCTTGAGCGGCGTCGTGTCGTAGTAGCTCGCGGTTTGCGGCGAACCGGCGGCGAGCGGCGACGGCGGCGGGAAACGCGGCACGAAGAAGCCCTTTTGCCCTTCGACTAGCGCCCCGACCGCCTGCAGCGCCGTAAAGGCCTTACGGATCTCGTCGGGAGATTCGAACAAGGCGCGCTCCGCGAACGCGGGCAACGGGAATCCGAAGGCTGGCTGGCAGATGGTTTCCCAGAATTCCAGCAGACGCGTCGCGCGCTTCTCCGGCGCATTGCCCGCGATGATCGCCGTATTCAGCGCGCCGATCGAAATACCGGCGATCCAGTTCGGATGGATATTCGCCTCGTGCAGCCCTTGATAGACGCCCGCCTGATAGGCACCGAGCGCGCCGCCGCCCTGGAGCATCAGCGCGATGGTCTCGTAGGGCGGCAACGCGATGTGCTTGCCGGACGCGGCACCGGCGGAGGCTTCGGGCGCGGCTTCGTGCTCCGCGAGCGGTTCCATGTCTGCCATGACGCGTCGCTCCTTATTGCATGTGCCAGCCGTGGCTGACGACGAACGACTGCCCCGTCAGCGCCGCTGTTTCGAACGCGGACAGGAAGAGCACCGTCTGCGCGACGTCGTCGACCGTGGTGAACACGCCGTCCACCGTGCCGCCGAGCATCACGCGCCGAATCACTTCTTCCTCGCTGATGCCCAGTTCCTTCGCCTGCTCGGGAATCTGCTTGTCGACGAGCGGGGTGCGCACGAAGCCCGGGCAGACGACATGTGAACGGACATTGTGCTTCGCGCCCTCCTTCGCGAGCACGCGGGCGAGGCCCAGCAAACCGTGCTTCGCCGTCACGTAAGCCGATTTCAACGGCGACGCTTCGTGCGAATGCACCGATCCCATATAAATGACCACACCGCCGCGATCGTCCTTGTACATATGCCTGAGCGCGGCGCGCGTAGTGAGGAACGCGCCGTCGACGTGGATCGCCATCATCTTTTTCCAGTCGGCATAGGCGTAGCTCTCGATCGGATTGACGATCTGAATCCCCGCGTTCGACACGAGAATGTCCACCGAACCGAGTTCCGCCGCGACGCGGTCGATGCCGCTGTCGACGGCTTCCTCGTCGGTCACGTCCATCGCAATGCCGATCGCCTTGCCGCCTTTCGCACGAATTTCGGCGGCGACGGCGTCCGCGCCGGCCTGATTCAGATCGGCGATGGCCACCGCCGCGCCTGCATCGGCCAACGTGAAAGCGATCGCGCGGCCGATGCCGCTCGCCGCGCCCGTCACTACTGCCGTTTTGCCGTCGAGCTTACCGTTCTGTGACATGCGAATCTCCCTATCGGATGACTGAATGACAACATGCGATGCAAAGGGCCATCAAGCTGGCCGTTCGGCATAGGAACAATCGCGCAGAGTCTGCGACACCGCCTATGCCGTTCGGCCGACTGTTGCGCGCGGCCCGGACCGGCTATTGTGCATGAACGTCGTGATGCACCGCACCAGCGTATCAACCCGTAAGCCGCGGGCGTGTGCTCCGTTACAATCGACCGTTTAGCTTCTCTTATGCGCCATTCGCCATGCTCAGTTACCGCCACGCCTTTCATGCCGGCAATCACGCCGACGTGCTGAAGCACGCGATCGTCGTTCAGATGCTTCGCTATCTCGGGACGAAGGACAAGTCGTACTGGTACATCGACACCCATTCCGGCGCGGGCGTGTATGCCCTCACCGAAGGCTTTGCAGCGAAGAACGCCGAGTACGAAACCGGCATCGCGCGGCTTTGGGACCGCACGGACTTGCCGCCGCTGCTCGCAGATTTCGTCGACGAAGTGCGGGCGCTGAATCCGGAGGGCGGCTTGCGCTTCTACCCCGGCTCGCCTTATCTGGCCTGGCGCGCGATGCGCGAGCAGGACCGCATGCGGCTCTTCGAGTTGCATAGCACGGAAATCGACGTGCTGCGCCACAACTTCCGCGACGCGGGCCGCCGCGCCATGATTTATGAAGGCGACGGCTTCGACGGCATCAAGGCGCTTCTCCCACCGCCGCCGCGCCGGGCGCTGGTTCTGATCGATCCGTCTTACGAGGACAAGCGCGACTACGCACGCACACTGTCGTGCCTGGAGGAATCGCTGAAGCGGTTCGCGACGGGGACCTACGCGGTGTGGTATCCGCAAGTCGCGCGGATGGAATCGCAGCGGTTCGCGGAACAGTTGAAGGCGATTCAGCCGAGTGGATGGCTGCACGCCACACTGACCGTCAAGGCTGCGCCGGCCGATGGCTTCGGCCTGTTCGGCAGCGGCATGTTCATCCTGAACCCGCCGTACAAGCTGGCAAGCGAGCTAAAGGCCGCGCTGCCTTATCTCGTCGATGCGCTCGGGCAGGACGCGAGCGCATCGTTCAAGCTGGAGCATCGCGCGGACTGAGCGCAAGCGACTTCAGGGATACGTCCCGCGTTGTCGCCGGTAATGGCCTTGGCCGTTCGCCGGCGGCGCAGCGCTCTCGCCGCCATATTGGACGTAAGGCGAAACGACGATGGGCTGCTGCTCCTGTTGCGGCGGCCCGGGCAGCGTCGCCATCGGCACCATGCCGGGCGCACCGAGCGGCGCGCTTTGCAGGACGGTGCCGCTCACGCCGCTGTGAATGCCGGTCTGCGTGTCGAGCACGAGCGGTTCACCGCCGGGCTTGGCGACAACCCCTTGGGTGAAAGGAAGGCACACGGCTGCGAGAGCACAGATACGCAACGTCATTGTTTTGCGAATGAAGCCTGGCATCGCTTGCTCGATTGAATAGACGAAACGCTTTACCTTACCCCGCTGGCAAGCTTTACGCTAGGCGCTTCAATCCGCACGAGATCCGAAGGAGTATCGATGAAACCTACAAGCGCGCTACTTGCCGTCTTCACCGCCTTCTGCAACGCAACCGCCATCGCACAGACGGCAGTCCCGGCACACGGCGACATGCCGGGCATGCACGCGGAACAATCCGCAGCTAGCGACACCGACCTTCCTTCCACGGCGGCTTTTCAGGCAGCCGACCAGTCGATGATGTCAGCGATGTCCGATATCGAATACACGGACGACGCGGACCGCGATTTCGTCGCGCACATGATCCCGCATCATCGGGGCGCCGTGGCCATGGCGAAGATCGAACTGAAGTACGGGAAAGACGAGAAGCTGCGCAAGCTGGCGAAGGACATCATCGCGGCGCAGGACAAGGAGATCGCGTTCATGAATCAGTGGCTGGCCGCGCATCCGGCGAAGAAGTGAGATTCGCTCTGGCCGCGTACCGCGCCTGAAAAGACAAAAGCCCCGCAATGCGGGGCTTCTCGTTCAACTTCTGGCGCTTTTTCGCGCCGGGCGATTTCGCCTTAGAAGTTGTAGCCGTTGTTTTCGAGCGAACGGATGCGCTTTTCCAGCTGAACCACGTCCGACGATCCTGCGAGGTATTCTTCGCGGCGGCGTTGTTCGGCGGCTTCAAACCAGATGCTGAGTTTTTCGAGCAGGATTGCAAACATGATGTTTCTCCAAGGATTCTGTTGGTCCCTGGCGTTCGGGTCAGGGATACCCGCATTAGGGATAACCCGGATTATAGCGACACCCTCGGCGATGCGGTAGTGAAATGCATGCATCAAGTGCATTCTGTTTCGGAATGGTGCGCGGGTAACAACGCCGTAACCGCTTGACTCGAAACGATTAAGCTAATTGAACGCACCATGTCGGTGCGTCTATTGCGCCAATTTGTCCAAGATCGGGCAATCGGGCCGCCCGTCGCCGTGACAATTCCTCGCCAGATGTGCGAGTGTGTCGCGCATATCGGTCAGCTCCGCGATGCGCCGATCAAGCTCTGCGACGTGTTCCAGGGCGATCGCCTTCACTTCCGCACTTGCGCGAGACCGGTCTTGCCAAAGCGCCAGCAGTTTCCGGATGTCTTCCACGAGAAAGCCGAGCCTTCTCGCCTGTCGCACGAAACGCAGCGCATGCACTTCCTGCGGCCCGTACACGCGATACCCCGCCGACGTGCGTCCAACCGGATTGAGTAATCCAACGCTCTCGTAGTAACGAATCATCTTGGCCGTCACGCCCGACGCTCGCGCAGCCTCGCCGATGTTCATGGTCAACTCCCTGATCATCTATCGATTCGACTCTACACCCTCCCATCATGGCAAGGTATACGATGGGGGTATTCAAAGTCATTCAAAGAGGAAACCGACATGACGGAATTCCAGGTTCAGGGTATGAGTTGCCAGCACTGTGTTGCCGCGGTCACGCGCTCGATTCAGGAAATCGATCCACAAGCGCAGGTGCGCGTCGATCTCGATAAGGGCAAAGTCGCAGTCGACTCCACGCAATCCGAACAGGTACTGAAGGACGCCATCGACGATGCCGGGTACACGGTCGTCGGCGTCGCGTCGGCATGACGGGCGCGGAGCGCTTCACTGTCGCGCTGATCGGCGCGTCGGGACTGTTGGGGCGTGCGGTTGCCGTCGAACTGGCGCGGCACGCGAAGGACTGCCGCGTCGTGTGTACGGCGCATCGCCGTGCCGCTGCCGGCAGCGTGCCGCTGGATATTCGCGATCACGATGCCGTGCGCGCGTTCCTGCGCCGCGAGAAGCCGCAGGTGATCGTCGTCGCGGCGGCGGAGCGTCGGCCGGACGTGTGCGAGAACGATCCCGCGCTCGCTCGCGCATTGAACGTCGACGCGCTCGGCGCGATTGCCACCGAAGCGCGCGCGCTGGGCGCGTGGGTGCTGTCGATTTCGACCGATTATGTTTTCGACGGCACGTCCCCGCCGTATTCGCCCGATGACGCGCCCGCCCCGCTCAACGCCTACGGCCAAAGCAAGCTGGAAGGCGAAAACGCGCTGCTCGGCTGCGATCCGCACGCCTGCGTGCTGCGCTTGCCGCTGCTTTACGGGCCGGTCGTCGACTGGAGCGAATCCGCAGTGACGAGCCTCACGCCGGCGATCGTCGCATCGGTCGATCCGGCCAACGCGCCCGCTACGATGGACGCCTGGGCGACGCGCTATCCGACGTACACGCCCGATGTCGCGGTCGTGATTCGCGGGATGATCGAGCATCACGCGCGGGGCGCGACGATTTCCGGCATCACGCAATGGTCCGGCGACGAGCCGATGACGAAGTTCGATATCGCGGAACGCATCGCGCGGGCGCTGAAGGTCGACGCGAAACTCGTTGCGCAGCGCACGCCGGCCGATGCGACACCCCGACCGCGCGATTGCCATCTTGATTCGGCGCGGCTCGCGGCGCTCGGCATTGGCCAGCGCACGCCGTTCGATACGGCGATCGCACATGTGCTGGCCCGCTATCCGGCGCTGCCGCCGCATTGACGTTCAGTGGAAATCGCGGCTCGCGGCGGCGAGGCGGCCGAGCAGCGAAGTATGGTCTTCGAGCCGTTGCGCAACCAGATGCCGCACGTCGCCTTCGTTCTGCCAGACGCCGTGCACGCCGAGCAGCGATGACCCAAGCAATACCTTGCGCTGCTTTTCAACGAGCCCCGGCCAGACGATCACGTTGATCGCGCCCGTTTCGTCTTCGATCGAAACGAAGATCGTGCCGTTTGCCGTGCCCGGCCGCTGACGCACCGTCACGATGCCGCATGCGCGGACGATGCGCCCGCTTTTCAGTTCCGCCAGATCGGCGGCGGTTTTGAAGCGCAGGCGCGAGAGCTTCGTGCGCAGCAACGCCAGCGGATGGCGATTGAGCGTGAGCCCGAGACTCGCGTAGTCATCGACGATTTCGCGGCCTTCCGATGCCTGCGGCAACGCGAGCGGCGCTTCGGTCATCGGCGCATCGCGCAGCAGTTCCGGCGCACGCTGCTGCGCAGTGACGGCCCACCACGCCTGACGCCGATGTCCCGCAATGCTTGCGAGCGCATTGCCGGCGGCCAGCGCCTCGAGTTCGCGGCGGGACAGGGCCGCGCGCCGCGTGAGATCGTCCACATCGGCGAAAGGCGCTTCGGCGCGCGCGATCATGATCCGCTCGGCCGCCGCCTGCGGCAAACCCTTGATCAGTTGCAGACCGATTCGCACGCCCGGCCCATTGGCGCCGTATCGCTGCGCGGCCAACATGATGCGCGCTTTCAGCTTGCGCGCACCGCGCCGCATGGTTTTGCGGAACACCTGATCCGGCAGCGGCGTGCCATAGAACTGCTGCCGCCGCCGCTCTCTGCCGGGATCGAATACGACGCGCTCGCCGTTGCCGGGCGCCCTTTCCAGCACGGATTCCCAGTCGCTCAGCGAAACATCCGGCGCGAAGACCTCGACGCCGTGACGCCGCGCGTCCTGCACGAGCTGCGACGGCGAATAAAAGCCGAGCGGCTGGCTGTTCAGCAAGCCGGCAAGAAAAGCCGCGGGCTCGTAACGCTTGATCCACGCGCTGAAATAGACGAGCAGCGCGAAACTCGCCGAATGACTTTCCGGGAAACCATATTCGCCGAAACCCTCGATCTGCTTGCAGACGCGCGCCGCAAAGTCATGCTCGTAACCGCGCGCGAGCATCTTTTTCATCAGATCGGCCTGATATTCCTCGAGATGACTGCCGCGTCGCCAGGCGGCCATCGCGCGGCGCAGTTGATCGGCCTCTTCCGCCGAATAGCCCGCCGCGACCATCGCGAGCTTCATCACCTGCTCCTGAAAAATCGGCACGCCGAGCGTGCGGCCGAGCACGGGCCGCAGTTCTTCCTTGGGATAGTCCGCATCCTCCAGGCCCTGCTTGCGTCGCAAATACGGATGCACCATGCCGCCCTGAATCGGGCCGGGCCGCACGATCGCCACTTCGATCACGAGGTCGTAGTATGTCTGGGGCCGCAAGCGCGGCAGCATGCTCTGCTGCGCCCGCGATTCGATCTGAAACACGCCGATGGTGTCCGCGCGGCAACACATTTCGTACACCGCCCTGTCTTCGCGGCGAATGTGCGTAATGCCGAAATTCGGGACGCCGCGCCGCAGCGCGACGAATTCGAGCGCGCGCCGGATCGCCGACAGCATGCCCAGCGCGAGCACATCCACTTTCAGGAGCTTGAGCTGGTCGATGTCGTCCTTGTCCCACTGGATCACGCAGCGGTCTTTCATTGCGGCGTTTTCGATCGGCACGAGCCGCGACAGCCTTTCGCGCGCAATTACGAAACCGCCGACGTGCTGCGACAAGTGGCGCGGAAATCCGCGCAGTTCGCGCGTCAGGCGGATGAGATGCCGCGTGATGTGCGAGTCCTCACTAAAACCCGCCTCCTTGAGATAACCGGCCACCGCCGACGGCCCGTCCCACCACTGCTGCGACTTGCCGATGCGCTCGATCAGCGATGCATCGAGCCCGAGCGCCTTGCCGACATCTTTCAGCGCGCTTCTCGTGTGATACGTCGTGACCGACGCCGCCAGCGACGCGCGATGCCGCCCGTACTTCTGATAGATGTACTGGATGACTTCCTCGCGTCGCTGATGCTCGAAATCAACGTCGATATCGGGCGGCTCGTTGCGCGCCCGCGAGATGAAACGCTCGACCAGGAGGCCCATCCGGACCGGATCGAGTTCGGTGATGAAAAGACAGAAGCAGATGATGGAATTCGCTGCCGAGCCGCGTCCCTGGCAGAGGATTCCCTTGCTGCGCGCGAACGCGACGATGTCGTAGACCGTCAGGAAATACTTCTCGTATTTCAGTTCGGCGACGAGTTCCAGTTCTCTGTCGATCTGGCCGATGGTGCCGGCGTCGAATCCGTCCGGCCAGCGCTGCTTCGCGCCCTCGATGACCTTCTTGCGGAGATAACTGGCGGGCGTCTCGCCGCGCGGCACCAGTTCCTCGGGATATTCGTACTCGAGCTCGTCGAGCCGGAATGTGCAGCGGGCGGCCACTTTTAGCGTTTCCGCGATCGCCGCCTTTGGATACAGCGCGCCGATACGCAAGCGCGTGCGTAGATGCCGCTCCGCGTTCGCTTCGAGCGCATACCCGCACTCGCCGAGCGGACGGCCGAGGCGAATGGCGGTCAGCGTGTCCTGCAACGGCTTGCGCGATCGCGCGTGCATCAGCGCGCCGCTTGCCGCGACGAGCGGCAGACCGCTCGCCTCGGAAATCACGCGGCATGAGGCGAGGCGCTCGTCGTCGCTGCCGTCTTGCCACAACTCCAGGGCAAGCCACGCCCGCCCCGCTGCAAAACCGGCGAGCCAGTGCGCGCGGTCGAGCGTGTCGGCGAGCGTTGCCGAGCGTTGCGGCACGAGAATCAGCAGGCAGTTGGGCAGATGCTTCAGGTGCGCGATATCGCCGCGCAAATCGGTGAGATCCGTGGCGTCGGACGACGCGGCGGGATCGGTGAAGTCTTCCGGGCCCAGCCGATAGCGGCCTTTCGGTGAACGCGAACGCGCCAGCGAAATCAGTTCCGACAGATTGCCGTAGCCTTCGCGGTTCGTCGCGAGCGCGATGAGCGTGCAGAACGGCTGCCCGTCGGCATCCGTCAGATGCAGTTCAGTGCCGATGATGAGCTTCAACGTCGGCTTGTCGGGTAGCGGCTGGCCGGCAAGCCGCGCGGCCTCGATGGCCGCTTTCGCCTTCGCCTCGATGTCCTTGATCGCACCATGCGCGCGGACGACGCCCGCGAGCGAACATTCGTCGGTGATGGCGAGCGCGGTATAACCGTGCTCGAGCGCGGCGAGCGCCAGCTCTTGCGGGTGCGACGCGCCGCGCAGGAACGAAAAGTTGCTCAGGCAATGCAATTCGGCGTAACCGGGCAAAAGCGCCGACGCGGACACCGCGCCCGACGAACCGCTGCCTTCGCCGCTCAGGCCGATGATGTCGTTCAGATCGTCCATGAGCGCGTCATCCGAAAAATCCGTGCAGGAACCAGGCGCCGCTCAATCGCTCGCGATAGAGCCAGAACATGCGGCCGCGATCGTCCGAAGCGACGTAATAATCGCGCTGAACACCGTTGCCGTCCCACCATCCCGCCTCGATGCGCTCCGTGCGGCTGATCAGCTTCAGCGGACGGCGGTAGAACGGACGCTCGTTGCGCAGTTTCAGCGGCTGCGGCGTCTCCAGAATCCAGGACGGTCGCGGCTGCGAAGGCACGGCCAGGTCGGGCAGTTCGAGCCGCTCGCCCGGTTCCATGTCCGCCGCTTCCATTTCCTGCTCTTCGTCGGGAGCCGCTTCGGCAGGCGCCTCCTTCGGCTTTTTGCCGCCCTTCGGCCGGGCATCGCGCGCGACCTGATAGGGCTCGACCGTCATCGCCACCTCCGGCCGATGATCCTCCCGCTCGACCAGTTGCACGACGTTTTCGGCGCCCAGCCGCGCGCTCAGGCGTTCGAGCAGTTTCGCCATCGATTCGTTATCGGAAGCCGGCATCGGAAACAACGTATCGGACGGCGGCGTGTGCTCGCTGACCTTGTCGGCAAGCAGCTTCATCTCGATGACCGGCGCGATGAGCGTCGTCTGATTCAGCTTTTCGCGCAGCAGCCAGAGGATGTGGTCGGCATCGCGCGTCGGCACGGCCCAGGCAATCTGGAGCGTCGAGGTCTTCGGCGCGTTGCGCGCAGCCAGTTCGTGTTCGAGCAGCAGCGCAAACCCGCTGACTGCGGCATGATGCGCACTCAGCCAACCGGCCAGTTGCAGCACGAGCCGGCGCGCCGCGAACAGCAAGGCCTCGGCACTATCGACGCGCGCCTGTAATTCGAGCCGCGCTTCGAACGATGCCGGCGCGCAGAACGCCTCGCGAGGATCAGGGGCCTGCCCGTACGCCTGTGCGAGCCACTGCAGGATGCCTTGTCCGAACCGGCGCGCCACGCCTTGGCGCGGCAGGTGGCGCAGATCGGCAAGCGTCGAGCAGCCGATCTGTTCAAACACGTTGCCGTGCGATTCCGCCGACGGAACGAGCGATACCGGCAAGGCATCGAGAACGCGCACGAGCGTCGTCTCTTTCACGATTCGCACGCGACGCGTCACCCGACGCGTACGCGCGTGCGCGAGCAACCACGCGCCCCACGCGGTTGGCGCGCAACCCAGGCGCGAGGTGAATCCGCAGCCCTTCACTGTGGACGCCACCTTCAATAGCAGCGTGCGCAGCCCGCCAAACAGCCGCGTGCTTCCACTGACTTCCAGCAGCACCGTATTGGCGTGCGCAAGCACGACCTTCGGCGTAAATGCGAGCAAGGCCAGCGCGACGGCTTCGAGCGCGCGCTGCTCCTCGCTGATATCGACTGCAAGCAGCGTCAGGCGCGGCGCCAGCGCGAACGCGTGCGAGCGTGTGCTGCCGGGCCGCACGCCAAGCCGAAACGCGATGAGATCGGGCAGCAGAATGCGCGCGTGATCGGCAAGCGCAAAGCAAGGCTCGTCGATGGCGTCTGCCGCGTGGTCATTGCCCGTCGGCCTCGCTCCAGGCGAAATCGAACTCGCCGATGCGGATGGCATCGATGGCGGCCTGACTGCTTCGAGCGATAAAAGCGGCAATGTCACCGCTATCCACAACATGATTGACCTCTCGTACTTTCCTTTGCTGGCTCGCGCGTCGCAGATGCTCGGGCAACGCAGGCAACTGCAACGGCAGGCGCAGCTGCAATGGCTTTCCCAGCAGCGGACCACGCCGCTTGATGATGTCGATTTCCAGCATGACGGCCTGCATCCATTCGCGGCGGTTCATCGTCTGCGCGGCAGGCGGCAGTATCGGCTTGCAAACCATGCGCAGTGGCGCGGCGGAAGATTGCTTCGCGGCATTGAGCGGGCGGAACAAAAACGCCAGCGATTGGGACTCCTGGGCCGCCACCTGCAGCCGGCGCAAGGCTTCAGGACGCGCCTTGGGCAGCCAGATCAACACCGCGCCGATGCCCTCCTGCTTCAGCGACTGCTCCGCGGCCCAAAGCACCTGTTCATCGGCCGCTCTGACCCAGACCAGCTTGTTCGTTGCGATGTGCATTGCCCGGAAGGCAGCGAAATTGGGCATCCACGGCGGCGCGACGAATACGACGGATCGGCTTTGAGTGGTCGTCAGCTCTCGAAGCGAGCGTGCAAGCAGTCTGATTTCACCGACGCCGCTCTCTTCGATCAGCACCTCGGTAACGGTGCCGGGCAGCCAACCTGCGCCAGGCAAAACGCGATCGAGCAAGCGATAACCGCTCGAGACAACGTTTGGATGCGACGTGCTGAACTGCTCGCCTTGCCAAAGCTGCTGCTGCAGGCGGGCAGTCAGTTCGAAATCGAGCAATGAAAGTGCGGCACCCATGAGTTCCCGTTCGAAATTGGACGGGGCCGCTCATGCGTGACACGTGACGGCCTCTAGCTATACTGTATATTTATACAGTATTTTTGAGGCGAATGGTAACTGCGAAGGGGCTGGTAGGAGCGAAGTCTAGGAGCGCGAGCGATGAAGGGGAACCGATATCGCGTAAATTGCGCCCCAACGCAAAAACCCCACCTTTGTGGGGTGGGGTTTTTGTTTGCGGCATGAGGAGCCTGACGATTACCTACTTTCACACGGGCAATCCGCACTATCATCGGCGTGGAGTCGTTTCACGGTCCTGTTCGGGATGGGAAGGGGTGGTACCGACTCGCTATGGTCATCAGGCATGACTTGTTGTTGCGCGCCTTTTGGGGCGGACAACCAATCTGGGAAGAAGCAGTAATGAATTCGGGTGGTGACTGTGGCACAGTCGCTTACTCAACCAGTGGTGCATCCCCTGCGGGGATCGGACCAGAGTAAGTGCTGAAGCACTAACTCTGGTCGAGACACACTGGTTATAGGATCAAGCCTTACGGGCAATTAGTATCAGTTAGCTCAATGCATTACTGCACTTACACACCTG